>NZ_VPBU01000002.1:0-201913 GCF_013418565.1 Acinetobacter sp. YH12135 | reverse complement strand
GCCCAAGTAGAAGGATAATCTTTTTCAGATTCAATCAATAATTGAACCGCTCTTTCTCTGATTTCAGGGGTATATTTTGGTTTTGTCATTGGAACATTCTCTCAAGAAAGTTGGTCTCCGACAAACCCGGTACGGTTCATAATCTAAAAGTAGAATTTTCTTTTAAGATTCATGTACGTATGACTACATTAAATAAATTTACGGACTTAGACAGACCACATATCCGAGTTGTTACTTAAATTTGAATGGATTTCGGAAAATTCGGCTTCTGAATGTTTAGGCAACAAATCCTGACGATACCAGGAATTAGTCACCAATATCAGGAATAAAAACCTGCTTTAAAGGGATTAAAGCTCTATATTGTGGTTTAAAATCTTCATAATAACGATAAATTAACTCTACAATCTCTTTACCATCAATAAGTCTTAACCGTGATTTATTCGTAGCTTTACTCTTTGCTTGATTACTATAACTTCCAAGATTAACAAATAAAGCATATTCGCCATCTTCAAGAGTACCTAAAAGTTGATTTATTTCAGGTAAGCCATTAGATGTTAAAGTTTTTTTACATTGAACCTTAATAATAGGGGGTTCGAAGCCAAGTGTATCCTTGTGAGCAATAACATCAACACCGCCATCACCCGACCTCTGAGTAACCCTAGCAACATACCCCATGCATTCAAGCAAATGAGCGACAAATTCTTCAAACTGATAACCGTTTAAATGTTGATGTAATCTACGAATAATAAAATCTTCAGTTGAATATTTTGCTGTTTCATTAATTACTTTAGTTACTGTTTCATCATCGGGTATTTCTTCTTGTTCTAATTCTTGCTCTTGTAACTCAACTATTGGGTCTTTATTTATTGTAGCTTGGTATTCAATACCTACAGCATTTAAAAAATCACCTGCTGTTTTCTTAATTTCAAACAACGTAATGTAAGCACCAATTTCATATAACGCTACTTGAGAAAAATTGTTACGTGGGACTCCATTAGGTGTTAGCCATGTTACAGGACGACGATTTAAATAAGCATCTTCGTCTTCAGAATTAGCTCTCTCATAATCTCCACTAATAATACCAATATAGACCAATCTATCCGATTTGCATGGGTATACCACATAATCTCCTGTTTTTACCACATGCATAAATCTGTAAATTGTGGCTACCTGAGTTCGGATAGAAGGCATTGAAGAATCAGGTTGCTTTGCTTGCAAAGCAAATTTAAAGGCTTCCCTATCAGCATCAATCTGACTTAAATCACCTAACTCTGACCAGCCAATTCCAATGTAATTTTTTTCAACTGGCTCAGTTCCAACATGTACGCCCATGTGTACACCCCAAACAGTCGGAGTATCAGACATTTATTAACCTTAAATACTTGTAATTTATGCCGTTCAGCATATCTTAAATAAGGATTAATTTGAATATGAGTATTATTGTGGGTATCGTTTCTGAGTTTAAAAAATTTGATGCTGATCTTAAAAATCCGAACTGGTCAGTATCTTCAATTAGCTCTAATAATGAGCTAATTGTTAGTTTATGGGGTCATAGACCTTTATTATCTAAACATCCAACTGAAAGAAAACAGGTTTATCGTGACCGTATTGATAGATGGTCTGGTAATGGACGTAATGAATTTAAGAAAAACCTTGATCTTGCATTAGAAGAAAAATTAAAAATTAGACCTATTATAGCTATGCTCGATAAAAGCTCGGATTTTCAAAATATTTTAGATGGCAAAGATGGCAGCCAATACCCTAAAAGATTTAATGCAAAAACCAATTGGATCGGTGAATTAACTATTTGGGATGGTATCCAATTTGAGATTGTATTTAGTCTTGAACAATAATTTAAACTCAAACCAAGTTTTTATTATGCTTACTACAGGCTTACCTTGCATAAACCCCAAATACAACAAAGCCCTGAGTATGTCAGGGCTAAGTCATTGATATTTGGCGGAAGCGGTGAGATTCGAACTCACGGAGGACTCACACCCTCGTCGGTTTTCAAGACCGGTGCATTAAACCGCTCTGCCACGCTTCCAATGGCGGCTATCATATAAAGAAAAATTCAGCTTGGCAAATATTTTCTAAAAATTATGATCCAAATGTTCAAAATAAAATCAAAAATCAGTCATTTTCTGCAATTTCAGGCTTTTCATAGCGTATCGAATTAATAAACCAGCTCTTTTTGCCTAACGGCGTCTGCACTTCCACCTCATCATCTACCTGTTTAGACAACAAAGCTCTAGCCATAGGTGAATCAATCGAAATATGTTGTGGATGATGATCATAAATTTCATCCACGCCCACAATTCTCAAGGTCTTTTGCTCGCCTTGTTCATTTTCAATTTCGACCCATGCGCCAAAATATACTTTACCCTCTTGTTCTGGTGCAAAATCGACAATACGCAGCTCTTCTAAACGCTTGCCCAAATAACGTACCCGACGGTCAATTTTACGCAAAAGCTGTTTGTTATATTGGTAATCTGCGTTTTCAGAGCGATCGCCGAGGCTTGCCGCCCAGTTTACTTTTTTGGTGATTTCAGGGCGTTCTTCATGCCACAAATGCTGTAACTCTGCCACGAGTTTATCGTGTCCAGAACGTGTAATTAAGTTAGATTTCATGGTGTTTTTGCAGCCGGTTTTTTACATTTGGTTAACATCAATCCTATATTTTATTGCATTTTTATACACAATAAAAATTTATAAAATTTATTTCTCAATGAAATGAATATCTTATGTTACATTTTTCAAAAAATTTATGTACAAAATTTGACATCCAAAATTTTCATCTTTATTATTCGCACATCTTTTAGTTTTGATCACTTTTTAACCTGTGTATAAATTTTACACATTTTCCCTTTAATCCCAAGTCATTTTGAATGACGTCATGACTGCCCAACCCTTATTGAATTTATCAAACTTGAAAAAGTTTAAGGTGTGTTGCCTTTGCTTTTTAGGGCATAAATTACTTGTAGCGGAGCCAACATGCACAGTAGTTCAACGTCTGGGTCTAGGCTTAGCCTTCACTCATTTTTTAATCGCCTCCCATTCAAAGTCCTCGCTTTCAGTACTGTTCTTCTCCCATTCCACAGTATTAACGCAGGCAAAGCCGTTCATCAATTTGACAGCGTCGTCAATCAGAACAAATTGACCGTTGTGTCTGTGGAAAATCCAACCACAGTGTTTAAAGATGGACAACATTTACATGGCTTTGGTTATGACCTTGTGCGTAACTATGCCGACAGCATGAATGTGAAACTCGAATTTAAAACGGTAAGCGACAATGCGACCGCTTTAAAATGGGTGTCTTCTGGTAAAGCGAACTTTGCCATGACCACGTCGAGTATCCAAAGCATCGAAAAGCAGCAACTCACGGCATTTTCTGCCAGTTGTGGCGATTTAAATACTTTAAAGCGTAATGGTTTAAATAGTGAGCTGAACTGGGTGTTTAAACACGCAGATGATCCTCTTAGCCAAACCGCAAGCAACTTTGTTTGTCGTGGCAAGCAAAACGGCTCAATTACCCAATTGGCTTCATTTTATAATCGTAATGTGGTCAAACAAGAATCGTGGGATGTGATCCAGCGGGATTTGCGTAATCGTTTACCTTTATATAAGGCCAACTTTAAAAAGACTGCCACGCAGTACGATTTAGACTGGCATCTTTTGGCGGCAATTGGTTATCAGGAATCTTACCTCAAACCCAACTCGGTTTCGCCAACAGGTGTGCGCGGTATTATGATGCTGACCAATAATACAGCCAAAGCGATGGGCGTAAGCAACCGTACCGATCCTGCACAAAGTATTCAGGGTGGTGCTAAGTATTATGACCAAATGCTGAGCCGTTATGAGCATATTCCATTTCCTGATCGTAACTGGTATGCCCTAGTCGCTTATAACATGGGTCCTGGTGCAGTCAGTCAAATTCAGAAGCGTATTCGCTCACAAGGCAAAAACCCGAACAATTGGGTTAACCTATATGCGTATTTAGACCGTAACAAAGCGAGCAACGGTCGTTATCGTCAAGCAGTGCAATATGTGACTCGTATTCGCGCCTACCTTGAGCATATTAAGACCACACCGCAATTGGTGAATATCTAAAATTTACCTCGCGTGATTGAGTTGCAGTGTATATCAGCTGCAATTCAAACATGAATAATGCGCTGTTAAAGCTGCAGTGCATAAAAAAGCCTAGTTGATACTTCAGCTAGGCTTTTTTGTACTATAGCGGGAAATTCGCCTGCTACAGCGTAAATCGCTTGAATTAAGCAGATTGCTCAAGAATCTTCTTAAATAAGTCTTTTTGTTCTTGGCTTGGTTTTGCAGTTTGTAATGCCATTAATTGTGACATATCGCCCTGTACTTTGATTTTACCTGTCATAAAGGCTTGCATAGCAGCCGCCATGTCAAACTCTAGGAATACTTTACGTAAAGTTTCCGCATCCATATTTAATGTTGTTTTTGCGTTGTCCGCCAAACCTTTTTGGATTTTACCGCCATCTAAAGACAATTCTGTGTTGCCTGCAGCATCAGTCACCACTAAGTTAATTGCCAGATTTGCAAGTGCTGGAGGTAGGTTTAAATCACCAGCTTGAGCCGTTAAATTTTCTACAGTTGCAAACCAATCATCAGTTAAAAAAGCAGGCATGATTTTTCCTCAATATATTTGTGCATGTGTGTTGTCTATCCAGACACCATCATTATTAAGCTGTTTTGCTTGCTGATTGTTATAGCATGAACCTTTCGTGAAAGGCTAAGAAATTTTGTACGGGACGTTCAGTTTTTGTATTTTTAGTCGAAATGACGACTTTCTCAAATAAATCAAATTCATAAAAAAACACCAAGCTCTGGCTTGGTGTTGATTACATTTTAAAGGGATTGACAGGCTGTTATCGCTTAGTCTGCAGCGTAGCCTAAATTGACCATATTGATGCGTTTGTTTTGCTCTGCTGCGTTTTGTTCGGTCTGATCGGCAAAATCAAATACGCGTTGGCTGTCTAACGCTTCAAAGTCGAATAATTCACGGTCTGCCAACTGCGATGGCGATACATTCTGTAATGCGCCAAAAATACTGTGCAAACGCTTAGGATGTGCTTTATCCCACTCACGTAACATGTCGTTAATAATGGCACGCTGTAAGTTTTCCTGTGAACCACACAAGTTACACGGAATAATTGGGAATTTACGCATTTCTGCATATTTAATGATGTCTTTTTCTTCCACATAAGCCAGTGGACGAATCAGCATATTTTTCTTGTCTGATGACAACAACTTCGGTGGCATGGCTTTTAAGCTACCGCCATGGAACAAGTTTAAGAAAAAAGTCGCCAAAATATCATCACGGTGATGCCCAAGCGCCACTTTGGTTGCCCCTATTTCCTGCGCAAAGCCATACAAAGAACCACGACGCAAACGCGAACACACTGCACAGTAAGTTTTACCTTCAGGCGTTAAACGCTTGGTGATGCTATAGGTGTCTTTTTCTAATATGTAATATGGGATGTTATTTTCTTCTAAATAACGCGGCAATACATCTTCAGGGAAGCCTGGTTGCTTTTGGTCTAAGTTCACAGCCACCACATCAAAATTGATGGGTGCGATGCGCTTGAACTGCAACATAATGTCCAACAAGGTATAACTGTCTTTACCACCAGAAATACACACCATGACTTTATCGCCATCTTCAATCATGTTGAAGTCACGAATCGCATGCCCGACTTGACGACGCAGCTTTTTCAACAAACGATAATACGCAGAGCTGGTTGGAAGTTCTGGTTTGAAATTAAAGCCTTGATCGGACTCAACTGGTGAGAACATAGACGCGATTAACCCATGAAAAAAATTACCGCGCAATTTTAGCCGATTCAGACCAATCCCGCATCAAAAGAATGTAATTTCATCGCAATCTTCCTTTTCGTCAAAGAACTTAATTTCTGACTGCGCGTTCATTTCTGTTTACACACTTTATTTCTATCTGCGCAGATCGTTTTTTTCTGTGGCAAGTTTGAACCCTCAGGTTCACTTTTTCGCCAAGATGCTTATCTTTTGGACTTTTCCACAGTTTTCCACAAAAGCTGTGGATAACTTTGTGGATTTAAAACAACTTGACAACGCCTCTTGCCGTTATTCTAAGGCTTCTCTTTAAATTGATTACTTTTTGATCGATTTTATTTTAATTTAAAATCATACACTTAAGTGTGTCAAGCTAATCCAATTAAAAAAAAATAAATATTTTTTTTGATTACTCTGTCAGCAATTAAGCTTGATTTTTTTCGACACTACTGTAAATGAATTTGTACAAAGCCTTTTCATCTGTGAGATTTTTGTTAAACTCCTATTAACTGTTTGGGGACAGCTTTTAGTGTATTCACAGCATGAACAATAAAATTAATGCCTTTTTACTGTATATTTTGGGGACTGCCAGCATCATGCCTTTGGCAACGACAACGCACGCAGGTCAAATTTATATGTATAAGGACAGCAATGGCAGTACCTTGCTGACTAACCGCAAAAGTGCAGATCGTTCACTGACAAAAGTAAAAGTCACATATTATCCAGACAGCAATATTCACAGTTATCGCAACTGGGGCAATTCCGAAGCGTCGGTATTGCCAAGTTATAGCCGCAATAAAAACGCCTTTGACCACATTATTCAGCAAGCAGCACAACAACACGGTGTTTCAGAAGGTCTAATTAAAGCAGTGATGCATACCGAATCAGGTTTTAATGTCAACGCCCGCTCGCCTGTCGGTGCACAAGGTCTAATGCAGCTCATGCCTGCGACAGCACGACGTTTTAATGTCAGCAACGCTTATGACCCGCATGAAAACATTATGGCGGGTGCAAAATACTTGGCTTGGTTACTCAAACGCTTTAATGGCAACACCACTTTAGCTTTGGCGGGTTATAACGCGGGCGAAGGCAATGTTGCAAAATACGGCGGTGTACCACCTTTTCGTGAAACTCAGGACTATGTACGTCGTGTGACCAGTCGTTATAGCAACCTGTATGCCAACGGTGTTAGTGCAAGTGCTAATAACAATGCGATTACGGCAAATAACAATAGCAATACTCAGAGTCAAAATGCTCAAGTGATTGCGCAGTCAGAGAGTTACACTGCCAGTAGTCATCAAGTGGCGGCAAACAAACGCCCACAACGTCAAATTATTATGGCCGCCGATGGTCGCTTTACCGATGCACCTGCAGGTTCATACGCGACAGGGAATGCCACGGCTTCGGCACGTATTTTTATTTCAGAATAAAAGCTGCAGCACTTCATTTGAGCTTGCGGCAACGCAAGCCTTTTTGAAATGCCAATTGCAGTATCAGCGCAAAATATTTTTAGTACAGTTTTATTATTTTTTCTTGAATTTTTAATACATACACCGCATATTTACGGCATGGTTTATTAATAAATCAGATTACATTTTTAATATAAGAGGATTTACTCAATGATGCGGATTGGTTTGTTCTTGCTAACCAACCTCGCGGTACTGGTTGTAGCTGGCATAATTTTGTCACTCTTCGGTGTCGGTAGTTACCATGGCGCGGGTGGCTTAAACCTAGGCAACCTGTTGGTCATCTGTTTTGTCTTTGGTATGGTTGGCTCTTTAATTTCGCTATTCATGTCTAAATGGATGGCGAAAAAAACAACTGGGACTGAATTAATTGACCCGAATGCACCTCGTAACCAAGCTGAAGCGTGGTTATTAAATGAAGTTGCGCAGTTGTCGCAACGTGCTGGTATCAAAATGCCAGAAGTGGGTATTTTCCCTTCTTACCAATCGAATGCTTTTGCAACAGGTTGGAATAAAAACGATGCTTTAGTGGCTGTATCTACAGGGCTGCTTGAGCGTATGAACAAAGATGAATTACGAGCAGTTTTGGCACACGAAATTGGTCACGTTGCCAATGGCGACATGGTGACCTTGGCACTCATTCAAGGTGTGGTCAACGCATTCGTCATGTTCTTTGCCCGTGTTGCAGGTGACTTCATTGACCGTAACGTATTTGGTCGTGAAGACGGCGAAGCACCTGGCTTGGCTTATTTTGCAATTACCATTGTACTGGATATCGTATTTGGTATTTTGGCCTCTTCAATCGTGATGTGGTTCTCGCGTCAACGTGAATACCGTGCCGATGAAGCAGGTGCACGTTTGGCAGGTAAGCAAGCCATGATTTCTGCATTATTACGTTTACAGGCAGAATCTGAAATGCCTGATGCAATGCCAAAAGAAATGAAAGCTTTTGCGATTTCTGCAGGTAAAGAAGAAGGTTTTAGCTTGGCAGCGTTATTCCAAACTCACCCAAGCATTGAACAACGTGTTGCAGCTTTACAGCAATTAAATTTACCTTAATACTGCTAGCAAGATATTGTAACAGCGACACCAAAAAGCTTCCTCAGGGAAGCTTTTTTCATGTCTGTAAATTAGATCTGCCAGATGGTTTTGTACTTTAAACAGGTTCATTTAAACAGCAAAACTTTGTGACCAGTGCCACAACCAACTTGCACCGAGCCATGCTGCCCAAATAAAGAAAATAAGAAAAATCACACCAAGCAAATCAGGCAAATGTAGCCACAGCCATGCCACTACAGGATTACGCCAAAATGCTGACTGCTGCTGTTTACGTTCCAATCGCTCATGTAAAAAAGGATGTACCACATGATGCTCACTGTGAATCTGATATTCTTCACGGATATGCGTATGCACTACATCTAAAGCTTTACGGCTTGGACGAATAAATACATCAAATACTGTGCCGACAATTGGCACAAAACCAACTACTGCATCCATCACAGCAAGTTTAATCACGGGAGTGAGTTTGGTTTGTGGTACACCAATTTGTTTGGCTTTATAAATCGCATAACAGGTCAGTGCAAAACCTGCGACATCCCCCGCGACAGGTACAGTGCCTAATGCGGCATCTGCTCCCACGCCCTGCTTGGTAAATGGAATACGCACCACAGAATCCATCATATTGGCAAACTTGGCTAAATCGCGCTCTAAGCGAATCACCTCTTGCTGGCTAAGTTTTTTTGAAGATGCAGGTTCTGGCATAGAAAACGTATCGTTGGGTAAATGCAATCTACTTGAGAATAAAGCAGTTTTTTACTCAGGTCTGTTATGATTTTATAAACAGAATTTTGATCAATGCAAAAAGTTTAAGATGAGGTCTTGAATAAGTCATCATCACCGACAGTGTTTAAAGTAACAACTGTGAAGCAATAAATAAGTACACCACCACGCCCGTTGCATCACAAATCGAGGTTACCAAAGGCGCAGAGGCACTGGCAGGGTCTAGTTTCAGGCGATGCAAAATAAAAGGCAAACTCATGCCAATTAAACAGCCCATCAGCACAATGCCCAGCATACTCAGTGCCAATACCACAGACACCATCATATCGCCACGGTAATAGCCTAAAATTGAAACCGCAAAAGCCATAGTTCCACCCAAACATAGCGCCACCAAACTTTCACGTCCGAGTAAATGCAGCCAATCTTTAAATTGCACATCACCTGTAGCCAGTGCCCGTACCATTAAGGTCGCAGACTGAGAACCCGCATTACCACCACTACCGACCAAAAGCGGCAAGAAAAAAACCAGTACAATATGTGCTGCAATAGTGTCTTCATAATGCGCAATGCCAATTCCAGACAATAAACTGCCAAATACCAAAATCACCAACCAAAACACACGTTTGCGATATAAAAATAAAATTGGCGCAGTTTTTATACTCATGCCAGGTGAAGACGCTACCGCACTTGATTTTAAAAAGTCTTCTGTAGTTTCTGCCTGTACCACGTCCATCGCATCATCATAGGTGACAATCCCCAGTAAATGCTGTGCATCATCTACAATCGGTAAGGCCAAAAAATCATAATGGCTGAGTTTTTGCGCGATACTTTCCTGATCTTCTGTCACTAAACCAGTGACTAAATCTGTGCGCATCACATTTTTAATTTTCTGTTCAGGCGGGTTTTGAATTATTTCTCTTAAAGAAATCACCCCCAATAGTTTCATCAGTTCATCGACAATATAAATCAGGTACAAAGTTTCCCGATCTGTGGTCATTCTGCGTAATTCATCTATGGCTTGCTGCATGTTCAGTTCTGGTGAGAGCACCACGAAATCCGAACTCATAATCGCGCCCGCAGATTCTTCAGGATATCGCGCTAAAGTCTGAATCTGTGCGCGTTTTTCTTCCGTAATGTGTAAGCTGACAAAACGCTGTAAATGCGGAGAAAGTAACTTAAATAAGTCGGTGCGGTCATCTGAATGCATGGCTGAAATCAGTTTGACCAATTGCTGCGGTGCCATCGCCTCTGCAATTTGATGTTGCGAATGCAGTGGTAAAAACTCCATCACCAAGGCAGCACTGTCAATTTGTTCAATTAAACTCAGCTGTGCTTTCAGACTCAAGTGCTGCATTAAGTCGGCTAAATCGGCAGGGTTGATACCATCGATCAAGCTGCGCACTGTACTTGACTGATGTAATTGCAAGGCTTGTTCTAACTGTTCAGCGTGCAGATTGGTCATTAATCTCACCCACTCCATCATTCCAAAACGTAAAATGAAGAATGGGCAAAGTTTCTCAGCCCAAACCAACCCTTAAAAACCCGAAAATCTGTAGATTTATACAAGATTTTTAGCGTTTCATATCATAGCCTATAATTTTGCTAAGTGCCTAATAAAAAACATCTTTAGTTTATGGGTGATGAACGATTCACTTGAAATATAGAACGAACCAGCACATACATAAACGGAATAAAAACAAGCACTAAAATTGTGCCAAAAATAACTCCACCTAAAACACTCACCCCAATTTCCTGACGGCTTGCTGCACCTGCACCAAAGGCAAATACTAGCGGCAAAATACCTGCACCAAATGCCAATGAGGTCATTAAAATAGGTCTGAGCCGTAAGCTTGCACCTTCTAAAGCGGCTTGAATCACCTGTTTGCCTTGTTGCTGCGCAGCCGAAGCAAACTCCACAATTAAAATGGCATTTTTACATGACAAACCAATGGTGGTAAGCAAGGCAATTTGGAAATAAATGTCGTTCGGGAAACCTGCCAAATAGCTGAAAATAATATTTCCACCAATTCCTAAAGGAATGGCACTCATCACGGCTGTTGGAATACTCCAACTTTCATACAAGGCAGCAAGGCATAAGAAAATAAACCCGATGGAAACCAAATACAGTAACAAAGCCTGATTGCTGGACTGATTTTCTTCAAAAGACAACCCACTCCATGCCAAGTCAATGCCCTGCTGCTGTGCCACCATCTGTTCTAAATCACGCATCGCCTGCCCTGAGCTATATCCTTCGGCAGTATCGGCTTCCATTTGCACGGCGCTATACCCCATAAAACGATTGACGACTTCTGGCCCACCGCTCCAACTGAGTTGAGCAAACTGGCTAAAAGGTACCATTTGATTTTGCTGACTGCGTACCGACCATTGATTCAAATCTTCAGGTTTACCACGAAATTCGGCATCACCCTGCATAATCACACGTTTAATTCGACCACGGTCAATAAAGTCGTTGATATAACTACCGCCCCAAGCTGCCGCTAAGGTACTGTTAATAGCCGTTTGATTTAAACCTGCTGCCATCGCCTGTTTCTGATCAATCGTGACGTTTAACTCCGCTTTTTCAGGATTGGCACGTTGATCTAAATTTTTAAAGCTTTGATATTGAGCGGCTTGCTGCTGTAAATTTTGAAATTGCTGAATTAAAAAATCGCGTCCTGTACCATTCATATCGCGCATCCAGAACTCTAAGCCATCGGTTTGCCCCAAACCACGAACTGCTGCGGGCATGCCAATGGTAATTTGTGCATTGGGATGCTGTCGAAAATGCTGCATGGCACGTTCACGAATAGCTTGTGCGGTATGCTGTTGCCCTTGACGCTCATCCCAATGTTTTAGCGCAATAAAACCCTGCCCTAAATTCTGCCCTGTTCCCGAAAAATTACGTCCATAACGAATCATCACCAAATCAACATTGTGGGCTTCATGCTGCATAAAGTATTCACGTATGCTTTCGCCCACTTCACGACTTTTAGACAACGGCGCACCTTCCTGTAATTTAAATTGCACCGACAACATGCCCTGATCTTCATTCGGGATAAAACTGGTAGGTAAGGCACGGTAAAACAAGGCAAACACCGTCAATAAACCTGCAAAAATAACCAGACACACCGCTTTATGCTGAATCGTCCAGCCTGATAATTTGAGATAGTGTTGTTTTAAGCGTTCCAGTTTTTGATTAAACCAGATGGCCCATTGGGCTGGTTGTGGATTGGGTTTTAAAATCAAGGCACACAAGGCAGGCGTTAAAATTAAGGCCACACCTAAAGACAGCACCATCGCAGTGACTAAGGTGATGGAAAACTGGCGATAAATCACCCCAGTCGAACCACCAAAAAATGCCATAGGAATAAATACTGCGGTCAAAACTAAGGTAATGCCGACCAAAGCACCGCTAATTTCCTGCATAGATGCGATAGATGCCTGTTTAGCCGAGAGCTGCTGTTCGTGCATTAAACGCTCGACGTTTTCGACCACGACAATCGCATCATCCACCAACAAACCAATCGCTAAAACCAAAGCGAATAAGGTCAGCGTGTTAATACTTAGGCCAAAGAGTTGCAACACGGCCATAGTGCCTAAAATCACCACAGGCACGGTTACGGTAGGAATGAGCGTCGCGCGCCAGTTTTGTAAAAACAAGAACATCACGATGACAACTAAAATCACCGCTTCAATTAAAGTTTTCACCACTTCATTAATTGATTCCTGCACGAAAGGCGTGTTATCTCGTGGATAGACAATTTGGTAACCTTCGGGCAATTGTTGTTTTAAATGCTCAATTTGTTTTTGAATTAAGGCTGAAGTTTGTAACGCATTGGCACCAGAAGATAATGAAATCCCCATCCCTGCCGATGGAAAACCATTAATGGTATTAAAGCTTTGATAATTTTCTGCACCAAGTTCAATACGTGCCACATCTTTTAAATAAACAAAGCCACCTGCCTGATCTGCTTTTAAAATAATATTTTCAAATTCTTCTACCGTTTTTAAGCGTGAACCTGAGGTGACTTTGGCATTGAGATATTGTTCTTGTGCTGTGGGTAATTCACCAATTGCCCCTGCTGCAACTTGAGTATTTTGTGCCAATACCGCAGCACGTACATCACTTGGCATCAGCACATATTGTTTTAACTTTATCGGATTCAGCCAAATCCGCATTGCATATTGCGCACCAAAAACATCGACCTCACCCACACCTTCAATGCGTGCCAACTCTTGCTCTAAATGACTCATCATATAGTCAGACAATGCAATATTGCTGCTTTTGCCTGTGGCATCGTACAGCCCAATGACCATGTGGGTATCACCCAATGATTTAAAGACATTTACCCCCTGACGCTGCACATCTTCAGGTAAGCGGTTAATTGCGCCATTAATCGCATTTTGTACCTGGACTTGTGCGGTATCGGGGTTGGTACCATTTTCAAAGCTAATGCTGATGCGACTTCGTCCTGAAGAATCACTGCTAGAACTGAAATACAGTAAGTGATCTAAGCCTTTAATTTGCTGTTCCAAAACCTGTGTGACGCTTTCTTCAACAGTTTCTGCCGAAGCTCCTGTATACGTTGCGCTGACGGTGATACGAGGTGGTGCAATGTCTGGGTAGCGTTCTACAGGTAAATTTAATACTGAAAAAATCCCGAGTGCCATCACCACAATGGCGAGCACACCTGCAAAAATAGGACGTTCAATAAAAAATTTAGACAACATAAAACTGGATCACTTATAGATGGCAATGTTGATATTTAAATATGAAATGAATCAAGTGGATGAAGATCATCAAAAAAACTTGAAACCGTTTTTCAAATTAACACAGCAAAATAGAACTTCGATGACTGCATATCAAAAAATCTAGTTTTGTCACAAAAATATTGATTGGTCTTCATTTTTTCTCACAGATTTTGTATTTGACCTCCCAATTTTGGGATAGCTCCTAGATTCATCTTATTTCTATACTTCTGACATAACAATTTGGATGACAAGGAATTCATGATGAAAAAAACCTTATTATGCTTAACTTTAGCAGGCTTACTCAGTGCATGTGGTGGTTCAGACAATGATTCTGGTAGTTCTGCTCCCCCACCATCAAACACCACAAAAACTGGCGTACTGACCGATGGGCCTGTGAGTGGTGCAACTTATACAATTAATGGTGTCTCTAAACGTACAAATGCTCAAGGGGAGTTTGAATATCAAGAGGGTGATGAAATCACTTTCTCCATCGGAAATATTGAAATTGGCACAGTGATTGGTGCTGATCGTATTACCCCTGTGGAGTTAGCTGATGATGTAACAACACGAACAAATTTACTTATTTTTTTACAATCTTTAGATTCTCAGGGGGGGCATGACGATGGTATTCAAATCCCTGACTCAGTGAGTCAACTCCCTGCAAACTCAATTGACCTCTCTAAACCAACAACTGAATTTATTACAAGCTTTCAACCTGTTCTACAAACAATAGAAGATTTTAAAGATAAAGTCGTAGTTAGCGCAACAGAAGCACAAGCTAACTTTAACCAAACACTACTCAAAGATATCGTTGGGGTTTGGTATGCGAAAAATGCTGACTCAGAAATCGTACTTCAAGTAACCTCAGACGGGAAATACCTGATTGGCGAACCTATTGTTAGCTCACCATCTGATAGTGCAAATGGCATGGAGTATGGTGAATTATCGGTAAATGCTGTTGCTGGAGATTTATGGGCGCAATCTTCAATTGATACAAATGAAGATTGGGGCTTAACTGATTCTGGAAAAACACGTGATATGAAAATATCATTTGATGGTACGCAGTTAAAAATTTCTGAAGCTCAAAACCCTAATGAAAGTGCAACATTTACTAAAGTCCCTCAAAACAATTCGAGCATTGCCGGTGCTTGGAACTCAAGTTCAGGCAAGCAACTATTTGTTTTCAATCCGGATAATAATACCTATATCATGGTTGATGCTGTTGGGGACGATCAAGTGGAAGTTGGAGAAATGCCTTGTGGTGGACCAGGTATCGAATATGGTAAATATCGTGTTCAAGATGGAAAGTTATTCGTAGATAATATCCTGATCGATACAAATGGCTGTGCAGGCTTATCTGACAATAGTGCAAACTCAAGCTCAGGTCTACCAGTCACGGTTAATTCGACATCACTTACACTCCACGAACCAAATGAAGGTACATTTATACTCACAAGACCCAATACAGAAGGTACTACCACAAGTAGCGCAAGCCAATTCTATAAAGATATTGCTGGAACTTGGGAAATTGGACGTACCAATGCATCTGCTGTTTTATTACATATTTTACCCGATGGACGTTATGCTCTGGGTGAAGCAGATGTAGCTGATGAAACAGGGAAGCCTGGTATTGAAATCGGACAATTAAATTGGAATGCTTTAACCTCAGCGCTGAACCCTGTAATTTCCATAGATACAAACGGTGACTACGGGCTTTCACATCCTGACAATGATGGTCACCACCGCCTAAGTTATAATGGCACAGATCTAGTGCTGACTGATGTAGGAAGTAATAGCACCTATATTTTAACTAAAGTAAAACAATCATCAGGTCTAGTTGGCACTTGGCAATTTAATCAAACTCACTTGTTTGCTTTCTTTGACACAGGATTCTATTTCTTGTTAGACACCGAAGGTGATTGCGATAACCCAGGAATTGAATATGGTAAATATTCAATAACATCCAATACACTTGCCGTAACAGAAGTGTTATATGACACCAACGGTTGCGGTGGATTACATGACACTTCGGATAGCGCTAAAGTTAATGCAACTTATAGCATCTCCGGAACAAGTCTAACCTTGCATCCACAAGGCGAAGACACTATTACCCTACAACGTAGTAACTAAACATATTTTAAAGCTGCCTAAGCAAAATTTAGGCAGCTTTAACCAATATGCTCAAAATGAATGGTACAGCTCATTAATAAATGCATGAGTTCAATTTGCGAGTTGCATTGGGTTTTTTCATAAATATTTTTAAAATAAGTGCGCACGGAACTGAGGGTAATCCCGCAATGTTCCGCAATTTCTTCTAACTTATAACCATTCAACAACAACTCACACAGCTCAAACTCGCGTTTAGACAATTGATAAGCTTGCTGCAAATAGGCTTGTGACAAGGCATAGTGCTGATGCATATCGGTCAGAAATACCGCAATTTGATGTTGTCTTGCATTTTGATGCTGCATATTTTTTAATTTAGAACAAGGTACGATAGTCAGCATTAATTGTTGTCCTTTCGCATCTGACAAAGACAATACACCGCCTACATCTGCGTTTAATGCCGACTGTCCCAACAACGCTGAATGTAATAATTGATCTAAACGACTTTGATCATAAGCATGGGTTTTTAAACGATTATACAAGTCCAAATCTAAACATGAATCGTGTTCCAGCATGCTTTGAGCTAAAGGGTTTGAATAAATCAAACTCAGCTGATGATCAAGCAAAATTACACCTGTTTTTAAATGATCGAGCACACTATACAAACTTAAATTTTCTTGTTTAACCAAACTAAATTGACGATGGATTTGTAAGGCACGGCGCAAATGCACACCCAAATGCTTTAAAAAATCCAACTCTTTTTGTTGATACGGCGCTACATCTGGCGCACGATGTAATCCTAAAACTGCCCAACGATGTGAACCCTGATCGAGCAAAACAGCCGAGATATAACTAATTCCCGTCGGATTCAAACACCGTTCATAAAAGATATATTCATCACTTTCAGGGTTTTCCCCATAATGCGATAAATCCGAGCTCGCTACTTGCCCCACACCTAAATTTTCCCACAATACTCGGTGTAACTGCATGTCAATCACGCGAATCCGCTCATCACGATAGGCATGCAAAGCTTCATCTGGAATATTGTGACTAAATAAAAAATCGTAACTTGGGCTAAATTGATCTAAGGCAGTAAAAATGGCGGTTTTACTGTTTGTATATTGAACAATTTTTTCAATTACTTGCGGCCATAAATTCACATCTACAGCGGCATCATAAATACTGCCTATAATTTCGTGTTCTCGGTTATCCATTTTTATCCCCTTTATGCCTACTCCAGCCTGCATTACACTTATTTAATCATTTGTTTTTCTTATTATTCCAAGTAGCATAGTGGGTTTTATTCACAAAAAAAAGCAGTTTAAATACATATCACGCATTTAATAAATAAATGGAAAATGGCTAGGCAGTTTTGCTTTTTCATGCGTGCAAACTCTGAATTATAAAAACCACGCCATAAAAAAACCCCGTATCTGACGATACGAGGTTTTTGAAGTTTGGGTCCGCTGATAATTACATCATGCCGCCCATACCACCCATGCCACCCATATCTGGCATTGCTGGCTTGTCTTCTGGAATTTCAGTAATCATACATTCTGTTGTTAACATCAGGCCAGCAACAGACGCTGCATGCTCAAGTGCAGAACGAGTTACTTTTGCAGGGTCAAGAATACCCATTTCCAACATGTCGCCATATTCACCAGTCGCAGCGTTATAACCATAGTTACCTTCACCGTTCTTCACAGCATTGATTACTACAGATGGCTCATCACCAGCATTGGCTACGATTTGACGAAGCGGAGCTTCGATTGCACGACGAAGAATGTTGATACCTACGTTTTGGTCATCGTTAGCACCAGTCAGACCATCAAGTGCAGATGCAGCACGCACCAGTGCAACACCACCACCTGCAACAACACCTTCTTCAACCGCAGCGCGAGTTGCGTGAAGCGCATCATCCACACGGTCTTTCTTCTCTTTCATTTCAACTTCAGTTGCAGCACCAATTTTGATGACTGCTACACCGCCTGCTAATTTAGCAACACGTTCTTGAAGTTTTTCTTTGTCATATTCAGAAGTAGATTCTTCGATTTGCGCACGGATTTGCTGAACACGCTCAGAAATCTGATTTGCATCACCTGCACCATCAACAATCACTGTATTTTCTTTAGATACAGTTACTTTATGTGCAGTACCTAAGTGTTCAAGTGAAGTTTGATCTAACTGCATACCAATTTCTTCAGAAATCACAGTACCGCCAGTCAGGATAGCGATATCTTGAAGCATTGCTTTACGACGGTCACCGAAGCCAGGAGCTTTAACAGCACATACTTTGATAATGCCGCGCATGTTGTTTACAACAAGAGTTGCTAGTGCTTCGCCTTCAACATCTTCAGCGATGATAAGAAGAGGCTTACCAGTTTTCGCAACAGCTTCCAAAACAGTAATCAATTCACGAATGTTGCTGATTTTTTTATCAACAAGAAGAATGAACGGGTTTTCAAGTTCTGCAGTCAAAGTATCTTGTTTGTTCGCGAAGTATGGCGAGATATAACCGCGGTCAAACTGCATACCCTCTACAACGTCAAGCGCGTCTTCAAAGCCTGAACCCTCTTCAACAGTGATTACGCCTTCTTTACCAACGCGTTCCATTGCTTCTGCAATTAACTTGCCCACAGTCGTGTCCGAGTTTGCAGAAATAGAACCTACTTGCTCAATCGCTTTCGTGTCAGAAGCAGGTTTAGCCGTTGCTCTAATGTCTGCAACGACTGCCTTTACAGCAAGGTCGATACCACGTTTCAAATCCATTGGGTTCATGCCCGCAGTTACAGATTTGATGCCTTCATTTAAAATGGCTTGTGCAAGTACTGTTGCAGTGGTCGTACCGTCACCTGCGATATCATTGGTTTTGCTAGACACTTCACGTACAAGCTGAGCACCCATGTTCTCAAACTTGTCTTTCAAGGTGATTTCTTTCGCAACAGATACACCATCTTTAGTGATGTGCGGCGCACCGAAAGAACGGTCAATCACTACGTTACGACCTTTAGGGCCTAAAGTTACTTTAACTGCGTCTGCAAGTACGTTTACACCTGCGATCATTTTTGTGCGAGCTGAATCACCAAATTTTACGTCTTTAGCTGACATGTTTAACTCCAAATATTTTTAAATAATGTTCAAATTTGCTTTGAATATGAGTTCTGAACTTAGCCTTCAAGTACCGCTAAAATATCAGACTCTTTCATAATTAGAAGTTCTTCACCGTCTACTTTAACTGTGGTGCCTGCATAAGTACCAAACAAGACTTTGTCGCCCACTTTTACGTCTAAAGCGCGTACGCCATTGTCTGTAATTTGACCATTACCTACTGCAATCACTTCACCTTGGGCTGGTTTTTCTGCAGCAGAACCTGGAAGCAAGATACCGCCAGCTGTTTTTGTTTCTTCTTCAACACGACGAATAACTACGCGGTCATGTAATGGACGAATGTTGCTCATAAATAACTCCATTAGACTAAGTCAATGTATAGATTCCTGATGACGACTTAATTATTCCTTTGGTCATCATCAAAATAAATTTTAGATGACACAGTTGTGGGGATGGAAAAAAACGCTTCAAGGGGAAAAGCTAAAAATTTTTCAATTTTTGTTGTTTTTTTAGACAAGTTGGCTAGATCGGTGATTTATTCTGCATTTTGTTGCCACAACACAAATTGCTTTTTTTCAGCATCAAAAATGTAATGCTGCACATCACCATTGTTACACAATACATTTAAGCTATTCGGCATACCTTGATGCAAACGATATGAAATTGCAGTACCCGCATGAATATCCAGCACAGGATGCGCTGCGCCTAAGGCATAAATTTGATTTAAGTCATATACTGCGGGTTGATGTAAATGCCCATGCAGCAAGGCATATAAACCATTTTTACTCCACTGCTCTAAGGCAATTCGCCCCAACACTGGGCAATCTTTAATGCTGTGGCGATCATCTGGTGGTGTATAAAATGGTTGATGCGCCACCAAAATTTTAAACTTATTACTTGGCGCAACTTGTAGCAAAGCTTCAACTTCCTGAATTTGACTTAAAGAAATATGCCCACGAGTATGAAAACGGCGTCGAATACTATTTACGCCTATCAGATAAAAATGTTGCGTTTCCAACACACTTTCCATGCGCCCAAAAAACAACTGATAACGGGCGAATGGACTCAAAAACCTTTTCCAGAGATGATACAGCGGAATATCGTGATTACCTGGTACTACCAAATACGGCACATCTAAACTGTCTAAAAAATGCTTACAAGCATAAAACTGTGCATAGCGTGCACGTTGGGTTAAATCACCACTGACCACAACCGCTTCCGGTCGCATACTTGCACACAGTTGTTGTACTGCCTGCATACAAGCCACATTTTCAGTGCCAAAGTGCAAATCAGACAGATGCAGCAGCATGCGGCACCTTAATCTTCAATGCATTTTTCAATACAGAAATACGCAGTGGTGGGCGCATTTTGACAATTTCTCCATCAAGCGCCACGGTCAGTTGTTGGCGTTTACTATGAATGACCACCTGCTCTGCTGCAAAACTGTACATATCATTGGCTTGCTCAGCCTTCCCCTGAATTAATTGCCACAGAATTTTAAATAAAGTCAATTTATCGGACTTTGCCACTGCAACACCTGCGACTTTGCCTGCTGCAGCAGCTTTGGCAATACGTAAATTCATTTCAGACAGTTGTAATTGATTATTCCCAAAGAAAATGAGCGGCGTTTTCAGCGGATAGCGCTTTGTATCGACCTCTATTTCTAATTTTAATTCTTTACGGTCACTCAGCAGTACATCTAAAGCCGAGGTATAGGCATGTAAAGGAAAGCGTCCTAAATAACGGTTATAACGCTCACGTTTTTGAATAAATAAAGGGTATAAACCCAAACTGGCATTATTTAAATAGATGTGTTGATTGATTTGTGCCACATGCACAGCACGCGTACTGCCAGTTGCGATGACATGCGCTGCTTCAATTAAATCTAGCGGAATATTCAGTAAGCGCGCCACATAATTAAACGTGCCCAAAGGCAAAATACCCATGGGGATAGATGTCCCTTTTAACTTTGCAGCAACCGCATTTAAAGTACCATCTCCACCCGCTGCAACCACAACACCGCTTAACTGCGCTGCTTGATGCCGTGCTAACACCTGTTGCATCAGTTGATCAAAATTGGCGATTTCACCCATTTCAAACAATTGGATTTCAAAACCATGCTGTGACAAAACATGCAACAGTTCTTCATAGACACCTTCTTGCTGTGTGGCATGAAATCCTGATTTTTGATTATAAATAAGAGATAAAGGCTGTAATGTTGTCGACATTTTCTTCAATCATTTTAAAGCTTTTGCTCTAATTTCAACCAATTGATGCAGAATGAAAAGCAGCTTTATGTAAAAATCGAATGACGACCATTCATTAAATCAATAATCATTCTTTATAAAATTTAAGATATAAGTACATGTTTTAATTAAAAATAATTAAAATAAATAATGCCCATAATTTTTTTAAATAATGATAAATGGAACACAAAAAAGTTGTAAGCCCATGTTTCATATATGTTATTCATTATTTATATGGGTATTTTTCACATAAAGCTAAATCAAGCCTATGTCTTATTTTTTTTATGTTTTTGTGCTTTAATACAGCCACTTTTTTTTCATATTTCATCTGAACCATGTACCCCATCGTTCAGATTGTACTTTGTACACGACTTGTACACATTTAAGATAGGCCTCACCATGACCCAAGTGAACGCACCAGAATTCGTTCGTCACCCTAAGCTTATTGCATGGGTTGAAGAAATTGCAAAGTTAACGAAACCAGCAAAAATTGAATGGTGTGACGGTAGCGCAGAAGAATATCAACGTCTAATCGACTTGATGATCGCTAACGGCACCATGCAAGCATTAAACCAAGAAAAACACCCTGGTTCGTACCTTGCAAATTCTGATCCTTCTGACGTTGCTCGTGTTGAAGACCGTACTTACATCTGCTCTGAAAACAAAGAAGATGCTGGTGCGACAAACAACTGGGAAGCGCCAGCTGAAATGCGCGCTAAATTAAACGGTTTATTCGACGGCTCAATGGCTGGTCGTACCATGTATGTGGTTCCATTCTCTATGGGCCCATTAGGTAGCCACATTGCGCACATCGGTATTGAATTAACTGACTCTCCTTATGTTGCTGTCAGCATGTCTAAAATGGCTCGTATGGGTAAAGCTGTTTATGACGTATTGGGCACAGATGGCGAATTTGTTCCTTGCGTACACACTGTGGGCGCACCATTGGCTGAAGGCGAGAAAGACGTTGCTTGGCCATGTAACAAAGAAAAATACATCGTACATTATCCAGAAACTCGTGAAATCTGGTCGTATGGTTCTGGTTACGGCGGTAACGCATTATTGGGTAAAAAATGCTTAGCGCTTCGTATTGCTTCTGCAATGGGTCGTGAACAAGGCTGGTTAGCAGAACACATGCTAATTTTAGGCGTGACCAACCCACAAGGCGAAAAACACTACATCGCAGCAGCATTCCCTTCTGCATGTGGTAAAACCAACTTTGCGATGTTAATTCCACCTGCAGGTTATGAAGGCTGGAAAATTGAAACTGTAGGTGACGATATTGCTTGGATCAAACCAGGTGAAGATGGTCGCTTATATGCAATTAACCCTGAAGCTGGTTTCTTCGGTGTTGCTCCTGGTACAAACACCAAGACTAACCCGAACTGTATGGCAACTCTGCACAAAGACGTGATTTATACCAACGTTGCTGTGACTGACAACGGCGAAGTATGGTGGGAAGGTCTATCTAAAGAAGTTCCTGCAAACTTAACCAACTGGAAAGGTCAACCACATACTGGCGCAGAAAAAGCAGCTCATCCAAATGCGCGCTTCACTGTTGCAGCGGGTCAATGTCCTTCTATTGATGCTGACTGGGAAAATCCAGCAGGTGTTCCAATTTCAGCGTTCATCTTCGGTGGTCGTCGTGCAGACACAGTGCCTCTAATTTCAGAAGCATTTGACTGGGTAGATGGCGTATATAAAGCTGCAACTATGGGTTCTGAAACTACTGCAGCAGCCGTTGGTCAACAAGGTATTGTACGCCGCGACCCATTTGCAATGCTTCCATTTGCTGGTTACAACATGGCAGACTACTTCTCTCACTGGTTAGAAATGGGTGAGAAAGTTGGCGAAAAAGCAAAAGCTGCAGGCAACAAATTACCAGGTATCTACAACGTAAACTGGTTCCGTCGTGATGCAGAAGGCAACTTCGTATGGCCTGGTTTTGGTCAAAACATGCGTGTACTTGAGTGGATCATTGATCGTTGCGAAGGTCGTGCAGAAGCTGTTGAAACTCCAATTGGTTTTGTTCCAACGTATGAGCAATTGAACTGGACTGGTTTAGATTTCTCTAAAGAGCAATTTGAAACTGTAACAGCGCAAGACAAAGAACAATGGATCAAAGAGTTAGAAAGCCACACTGAATTATTCAACAAACTTGGTGAGCGCCTACCTGCTGCATTGAAAGCACGTCAAGCTGCTTTACTTGAAGCGGTTAAATCTGCGTAATTCAACGCTGATTGCTAAGAAAAGGTCACTTCGGTGACCTTTTTTATTGCCCTAATATTTTAGTTGCTAAAAACATCAACATTCCAGCTTCAACATCCCCCGCTGATGTGTAAATACTAAATAATACGAAGATTCAAGGTAAAAACATGACATCATCAAAACACACTTATCACCCCCAATATAGACAGCCTACCACATCACCAACAAAGCCATGCTTTGTCCACTCAGCTATGGCATACTTAAAACAAGAATGAAATGACATCAAAACATGAGACATGATCATGAATAAAACCATGAAGAATACAATGATTATTTTGGCTATGACGGGACTTGGGTTAGGTTTATCCGCTTGTCAAAGTTTGCCTGAGCAAAACGAGAATAGTTTTATTGGCTATAAAGTCGAAAGCAAAACTGATCGCAACGCAGTATTAGCCTACACTCTTGCAGGACGTCAAAACCAACAGCGCGATGAAAGTAAATTACAGCGTGCCTGCCAAAAAGAACTTGGTGCGCATAAAACTTATCAATTGCGGATTTTAAGTATTAATGAAGTGGTGAATCCTGCAGCCAACCAACAAGACCCGTATGGTCGCCAACTTGGGCAAAGCCGCACCTCTATTGGCTTATCGAACACACCTGAGCTACATAGCAGTGAAAACTATGCTACACGTCAGGCCTTAGATGCTCGCCCAAGCACACTGCGCATTGTGCGTTATAGCTGCAATTAATTCGCGCCACAAAACTAGCTTCCTATAAGACGTGATGAGTTATCGCGTCTTATAAAAACTCACATTACGGAACTCTTTGGCTTCATCCAAATCTGGCCATGTGGTCGCGCTGCGTTCATCTATTTTTATATATTGTGGATGACTAAAGTTTTTCACTCGGCTGTCTGCCACCCAAACTTCTGGGGCGAACTTTAAGAACTCATCTAAAAAAAAGCGATTGCATTGATCATAAAGTACATCGGCAGCCAACAATACATCCACTTGTTCTGCTTTGTATAGATCATCTAAATATTCAAGCACCACATCATTCAATTCAGCATTGGCTCGACAGGCTGCAAGGCTAATGGGGTCAATATCACAACAAATTACCCGTTTGGCACCTGCCATTTTTGCAGCAATCGCCACCACGCCCGAACCTGCACCAAAGTCTAAAACGACTTTATTTTTTACTTGCTGCGGTTCTGCCAATAACCATTGCGCCATTGCAAGTCCTGAAGCCCAACAGAAAATCCAGTACGGCGTATCATTCCAAATACGACGAATCACTTCATCATCTAGCTTGTCGGTAGGAAATACTGGTGGAATAAGCCAAAGTGAAATAGGCGTTTCAGGCAATTGCTGTGCCAGTAATTCACAATTTGGAATTACATCATGTAAAGCATCTAAAAGATGTTCAGGGGCTTTAGGAAATTGAAAGGTACAGCTCATTGGATTTTTATTCGTTCTAATTTAAAAAGTTCCCTCTGCTTTTTTAAAGGAGAGGGAGCATTCATTATTTTTACAATGAATTCCCCACTCTTTTTTAGGAGAGTTAGGGAGAGAATTTTTAAGCCCTCATCCCAGCCTTCTCCCTGAGCCGTATACGGCGCAAGAGAAGGAGCATCCATTATTCTCACAATGAATTTCCCCTCTCCTGAGCAAAATTTAAAGCACTGCTTTTAAATTGAAGCGCAAGAGAGGGTTAGGGAGAGGTCTTCATCAACCTAACGCTTTCTCAGCCGCTTCAACCGTTTGACGAATCAAAGTTGTAATCGTCATTGGGCCAACGCCACCTGGTACAGGCGTATATGCAGAAGCAATCTCTTCAATGCCTTGCAATTGGATATCTCCAACACCACCGCCATCACGTGGATGGAAGCCTGCATCAACAACCACAGCGCCTGGTTTGATCCAGTCTTTTTGAATCAATTCAGCTTTACCAACCGCACCAACAATAATGTCCGCTTGTTTCACAAAACTTGCAAGATCTTGGGTACGTGAATGGCAAATGGTTACTGTTGCATTGGCTTCAAGAAGCATCGCAGCCATTGGTTTACCTAAAATTGCCGAACGCCCCACAACAACGGCATGTTTGCCTGCAATTTCAATGTTTTTTTCTTTAAGAATGGTCATAATGCCTGCAGGTGTTGCAGAACCATATGCAGCTTCGCCCATTGCCATACGACCATAACCTAAACAGGTCACACCATCTACGTCTTTTGCAAGTGAAATCGCATCAAAACAAGCACGCTCATCAATTTGCGCAGGAACTGGGTGTTGCAACAAAATACCATGCACATCAGGATTGGCATTCAATTTTTCAATTTCTGCCAATAATTGTTCTGTGGTGGTTTCTGTTGGCAATTCTACTTTTAAAGAATCCATGCCCACACGACGGCAAGCATTGCCCTTCATGCGTACATAAGTTGCAGATGCACCGTCATCACCGACCAAAATAGTCGCTAGAATTGGGGTACGACCTGATTTTGCTTTTAACGCTTCTACACGTGTTAACAGATCAGCTTCAATTTGTTTTGCCAATGCACGACCGTCTAAAATTAATGCCACGGCACATCTCCAAATGTTGATATGAATCAATTTTGCAAATAATACATGATTATTTAGACTATTTTATTCTATATGTCGAATTAATGTGCATCTGCTCATTTAATAGTATTGTTTTTTTTTCAGAGCTTGCTAATATACGCATCACAAGACGCGGCGGGGTGGCAGAGTGGTCATGCAGCGGACTGCAACTCCGTGGACGCCGGTTCGATTCCGACCTCCGCCTCCAATCTTGTAAAACTATGCCCGAGTGGTGAAATCGGTAGACACAGGGGATTTAAAATCCCCCGCCCTCAAAGCGTGCCAGTTCGAGTCTGGCCTCGGGCACCATTTTAAAATAGATTAAAATGGTGCAAATAAAGAACCCAGCATTAAGCTGGTTTTTTTATGCCTAAATTTTAGGTTTTCCCCTCTTTATTCAATATTCAATGATGCCTCTATGAACCCTAAACAAGCGCTTCTTGATTTGCAGCAATTGCAACAACAATACCCTGCTGCATTTAAAAGAAATATTTTGTTTTATGGTTTTATTCAAAGCAAAGGCATGCTGGATGATTGGAAAGAAATGATTCCATGGGTCTTGGCCTGCCTGATTTTTATTCCTATTTCAATCAGTCTGGCGCACGGGATTCAAAACTTTGCACCGCAGTACGATGCCTTTCAAGCCAAGGCATTGGCGATTTTAGCCATCATGTTAGGTTTTATGCTGCTTCTACCTTATGTGTTGTATCAAATTAAACACAGTTCGGCATCGTGGTATCAACTACAGCAACATGCCACCATAAAAATAGCAGTATTGATTCTGCTACAAGCGGTAAATTTCGCCTATTTTCAGAGTGCAATTCTGCAAGGGATTTTATTCTTTTTCTGCATCAGTTTTGGTTTTGTACGTTTCTATAAAGAGAATATGTTCCGTGACCACATAAGCCTTGAACAAAAATATTGCTTAACGCAATTTCGCCGTGCTGCGTATTGGTCATATCGTCAAGCTGCTAAAATTCAATATCGGATGTATTTTTCCAATAAAAATAGCCCTCGTTTTGCCCAATTGAATCAGCAATATCAACATGCAATTCAGTTACATCAACAACTGATGCAGGTTGAACACAATTTATGTAAAAGCATTAAATACATAGATTTAGACAGTTATATTCAAGATAAACTCGATTAAAAACCTCCGCTTAATCATCAAAAAAAACCGAGCAACTTAGACTCGGTTTTCTGTAAATATCACACCAATTTTAAGCAGTTTTAGCGACATCAATGATTGGTTTTAAGTCTACACCATACTTCTGTTGATGACCACGCGTATCATCGAGTTTGTATTCACGTGCCTTAACCGTATCTATAAACTTCCAATCTGCAACCACTTGCGCACGATCAAAAGTCACCGTTAAATAACCACGTTGATTTAAGTTGCAATAATCCAGTTCATCAATCAGTTCTTGAAAGGCATATTCCAACGCTGCCATTTCGTCTGCAGGCACATTTAAGTAATACTCAATTCCGGGCGATGATACCGAGCTGGTCGCGAATTCCAACCCAACCTTATGATTTGTTTCATGTGTATGCAAGGTTGCAGCCCAAGCATTGTGAGTATCACCTGCCAACACCACTGCTTTTTTCCCAAGTTGCTGCAATGTCCCATACACAACTTCTCGCTCGTAGGCATAACCATCCCAAGCATCGAGGTTATAAGGTGCAACCGCATACAAACGTGCCTTATCTACTGCTGTCAAAGTTGGATCATTCGCTTTTAAACGCAATTTCAGCGTGACCAATTCTGTAATTTTCTGCTTCATTTGTGCAAGTGTTTCAGGTTGCTGATCACCATTGGTGATTTTCGCTAAAGGCAATAACAGTTCTTGTGGAATCAGTATTTTCGCCATCAACACTTGTTGAGCCAAAACATTCCAAGTAGCCTTAGACTGCCCCAACTGCTTTTGCAACCATTCTCGTTGAACTCCACCCATCAATGTGCGTTGATCACTAAATAAATCTGCCTGAAATTTAGCAGCATCAATACCTTCTGCCGTCATATAGTTAGCATAATCTAATTGCTTATGACGCGCCAAAATACGCGTATCCAGCATCATCAAATTCACCAAACCACCAAAATCAAACTGGCGATAAATATTCAAATGATCATTTTCTGCAACTGGACGAATTGGCATCCACTCGAAATAAGCCTGTAATGCCGCAATTTTACGTTCTATAAAGCTGCCTTCACCTTCTTGATGATTATCTGCACCCGCTTCCCAAGTATCATTACTGAGTTCATGGTCATCCCAAATGACAATAAATGGATGGCGTTGGTGAGCAGTCTGCAAATCAGCATCGGTACGATATAAAGCATAACGTTTACGATAATCATCTAACTTGATAATTTCTTTATCATTGTCTGCAGCAAAGGTACGTCCTAACTGTTTTGCATCGTCAGTCGCGTAGCCACCTTGTCCATATTCATAAATATAATCACCCAAGTGAATAATCACATCCAGATTGTTTTCCTGTGCCATTTCTTTATACACATGAAAATAACCTGCGGGATAGTTCGAGCAAGAACAGACCGCAAATTTCACTTGATCGCTGCGTTGTGGCAAGGTTTTGGTCTGTCCTATAGCAGAAACCGTATTACCAAAGCGGAAACGGTAATAATATTTAGTCCCTGCCTGTAAACGATCTGTGTCCACTTTAACAGTAAAATCTTGCGCTGCGCTGGTTTGTACTTTGCCAGTATTTACCAATTGCTTAAACGCCTCATCGCTGGCAATTTCCCAAACCACTTCAATGCATGCTGCCATGTCACTTGGCGTTACACGTGTCCATAAAATGATACGATCATGCAGCGGATCACCACTGGCGACACCATGCAAAAACTGCACCTTTAATGCATTTTCTGCTGTATTTTCATTGTCATCACCACATGCAGTTAATGCGACTGGCAATGACAACGCCCCAAAACCAGCCAAACTTTTTTGAATCAGCTCTCGGCGAGTTAAGCGAATGTTCATGAATATTCCTTTTATTTTTCTTGAGCGCTCAACATAGAAATTTATGATTTCGCTTTGATCTCAAATTCATGAAATATTGATGACAAACAGCAGAAATATACTGCAAACCGAACTTTTTTCAAGCTAATAAGTTGAATTGATTGAAAAGAAAGCAATTGTAAATAAATTTACTTGCCAAGATTTATTTCGTCCTCTATTATTGCGCACATGCCCGAGTGGTGAAATCGGTAGACACAGGGGATTTAAAATCCCCCGCCCTCAAAGCGTGCCAGTTCGAGTCTGGCCTCGGGCACCATTTTAATGAATCAAATCATTCAAATGGTGCAAATAAAGAACTCCAGCATTAAGCTGGTTTTTTTATGCCTAAAAAATATAATATTGAAAACGATAACACTTATGTGCCGATGATTTGAAATGTCTCTACAACGCTTTATCTTCTCTTTCAAATGGGTGATCTGTTTATGCTGCTTGCTCAGTTTTGCAAGCCATGCACAAAATCCCAGCCTTGAGTCAGCAACCGAATCCGTAAACCCAATTGAAACTGATGCAGAATTTTATGATGTTTTTGCAGGAACATTGCAATATAAAAATCAAGAATTACAATTACGTCGTTGCAGCTTAGGCAACAATTTATATTTATTAAATTTCCAAAATCCTGAAGAAGAAAAGCAACTCAAAACTTTGCTGCAACAAAATACAAAGTTTTGGGTCAATTTAATTGCACAGCCGAATGAACATAATGGGCTATATACGTTGAATGTTCGGGAAATTGCAGAACTACATACACAGCAAAGTTGCCATTTGGATGATGTTTTAGATGATTTATTGAATCACCCATAAATTAAAGCTGAAAGAGAGTGACCTATCACCACTCTCTCGTTGCAATCAACTCTTCCATTTCAATCTCGAAATAGCCTTGATCTTGCAGCACCATCATCATCGCCTCAGCAATATAATCTGCTGCGGTATCGTCCAAATCTGAATCCAGATCTTCAAATTGTGGTTTCATTTTATTGATGGCTTGCACGGTCTGATCAGCAAAATGATAAATATCCGTTTCAGATAAATTGGATTTAGACACGTGTTTTGCAAACTGTTGAATCAGTTGTTTTAACTCAGCAACTAAAATATCAGGATAAAATTCATCATCAAACATCGGGAGAAGTAAATCTGCAAACATACAGGCACTCAAAAATACAGAGATTCAAGCGTGCCTATATAGCATAAGCAGGGCTTTAATTCTAGCTTCGCCCCAAATCTATAAACAGCGATTAATTTGCTAACAGCATTGCTTGCCAGACTTTAATGGCATCAGACATAGCCTTAACATCATGCGCACGCACCATACAAGCACCTTGCTGAATACTGAGTAAATGTGCCGCTACAGAACCAACTGCACGCTGTGTTGGCTCTGCCCCACCCAAAGCTTCACCAATAAAGCGTTTACGAGACAATGCCGATAAAATTGGATACCCCATACCATTCAGTTGATGCAACTCATTTAACAATTTCAGATTCTGTTGTACATTTTTCGCAAAACCAAAACCTGGATCAATCATGATATTTTCAGGCTTGACCCCTACCGCCAAAGCATCAGCGACACGTTGCTGCAATTCTGCAATCACATCTGCAGTGACATCATCATATTGATCTAAATTGTTCATGGTGGTCGGTTCACCACGCATGTGCATAATAATCACGGGGATATTTAACTCAGCAGCTGTTTGCAACGCATTTGGACGGGTCAGCGCACGTACATCATTCCAGATATGCGCCCCCGCAGCTACGGCAGCACGAATCACTTCAGGCTGTGACGTATCAATCGAAAGTACCACATCATAAGCAGATAAGGCTTCTACCACAGGAACCACACGACGAATTTCTTCTTCTACACTCACAGGACTAGCTCCCGGACGTGTTGACTCTCCACCCACATCAATTACGGTGGCACCATCAGCAATCATTTCCAGGGCTTTTACTACTGCCTGATCTTTCTGATTGTGCAGCCCCCCATCGCTAAAGGAATCCGGAGTCACATTTAAAATTCCCATTACATGCGGCTGAGATAAATCTAAACGCAAACGTCCACATTGCAATACGCGCTTGGGTAATGGCATCAGCTGCATGCTGGTCTTCCTTTCAATTTGAAAAGCTTATTTTAACAAGGCTAATTTTGAAGATGTTGAATTCTTTTCAGTGCGCTTCAACATTACCAATATTCCTGTTGCAACGGCGCATAAACCACACGAATAAAAAAAGAGCCTTTATACAAAGACTCTTTTTAACATTATGTGAACTGATTAGCTCGCTGGTAATGGTGGCGGTGTGCTTGGACCATCAGTTGGTGTTACATCAATCACAGGATTGTCTGCAATATACACTTTCGGTGGCTGTGGCTCACGACCTTCCATAATGTCGCGGATTTGGTCACGATCAATGGTTTCCCATTCCAACAATGCTTTTACCATTGCGTGGGCAATATCTTGGTTATTTTCCAAAATATCGCGGGCAACTTTATATTGCTCATCAATAATACGACGAACTTCAGCATCCACTTGTTGTTGGGTTGCTTCAGAAATCGTACGGCTGCCTAAACTACCCATGAATGATTGTTGTGTATCATCTTCATAGACCATTACGCCTAACTTGTCAGACATACCGTATTTGGTCACCATCGCACGCGCCAATTTGGTTGCACGCTCAAAGTCATTCGATGCACCTGTTGACATTTGATTAATAAAGACTTCTTCTGCAATACGACCACCAAACAAGATAGACAAGTCGTTCAGCATTTTGTCTTTATAATGGCTAGTTTGGTCATGTTCAGGCAATTGCCATGTCACACCCAATGCCCAGCCACGTGGCATAATCGTTACTTTATGCACAGGGTCTGTACCCGGCAGCATTTCAGCAACAATCGCATGACCTGCTTCATGATAAGCCGTTGCACGACGTTCTTCTTCACGCAGCACCATCGACTTACGTTCAGGGCCCATATACAACTTATCTTTAGCATCTTCAAAGTCGTGCATATCCACCGTATTTTTATTACGACGGGCAGCAAACAATGCAGCTTCATTCACAAGGTTTGCCAATTGCGCACCAGAGAAGCCTGGTGTACCACGTGCCAAGACTTTGACATCTACACCTGTAACTGAAGGCAGTTTTTTCAAGTGAACATTCAGAATTTGCTCACGACCTTTAATGTCTGGCAAGCCAACCATGACTTGACGGTCAAAACGACCTGGACGCAATAAAGCTTTATCCAGTACATCGGCACGGTTTGTCGCAGCGATAACAATAATGCCTTCATTGCCTTCAAAACCATCCATTTCAACAAGCATTTGGTTAAGTGTTTGCTCACGTTCATCGTGACCACCACCTGTACCTGAACCACGGTGACGACCTACCGCATCAATCTCATCAATAAAGATGATACACGGTGCATGACGTTTAGCTTGCTCGAACATATCACGGACACGAGAAGCACCCACACCCACGAACATTTCAACGAAGTCAGAACCAGAAATGCTAAAGAATGGCACTTTGGCTTCGCCAGCAATGGCTTTGGCCAATAAGGTTTTACCTGTACCCGGTGGACCCACCATCAACACACCTTTAGGAATAGTTGCACCTAAACGCTTGAATTTAGCAGGGTCTTTTAAGAAATCTACAATTTCAACCACTTCTTGTTTTGCTTCGTCACAACCTGCAACATCGGCAAATGTGACTTTAATTTGGTCTTCAGACAACATTTTGGCTTTAGATTTACCAAAGCTCATCGGGCCGTTTTTACCACCTGCACCGCCACCCATGTTGCGCATAAAGAACATGAATAACAAAATGATTAAAAGTACAGGGAAACTTGCGATCAATAGTTGCATTAACAAACCTTGACGTTGAGGTGCAGTACCTTCAACAACAACGTTGTTTTTAATCAGATTCGGCATCAGTTCAGGGTCTTGAACTGCTGGACGAATGCTTTCAAAGGACGAGCCGTTGACTTTTTCGCCACTAATTCTTTCGCCATCAATTGTGACTTGCTTAATTTGACCAGCATTCACCGCTGTAACGAACTCTGAATAGTTCATTGCAGTTGGCTTTTCACTGTTATTGATGTTGCTGAAAATTAGAATCAGCACACCAAGTATAATCAGCCACAATACGGCATTCTTGAAGAGATCGCTCAAAGCTTTATTCCCATATCAATCTAATTTGATCATGCCCGTTACTGGGTGACCTTTCATTCAAAAAGCTGAAGATCAGCTAGACAATTCATTAAAAACGTACAAAATGCACAATTTTTAACGGCTTGGCAAGTAAACTTTATTTAGACGCTTTTTTACGTCCTTGTCCAATAAGGAATACTTCTTTGGAACGCGCGCGTGAAGCAGCGGGTTTTGCTGTCTTTAACACATCAAAACTGTCCACGACCTGTTTACGAAATTCGTCAAATCCCGAACCTTGGAACACTTTGACCACAAACTGACCATTAGGTCCCAATACGCGATTGGCAAAATCGAGAGCCAACTCACATAAGTAAATTTGACGCGGTTGATCTACAGCTTTATTACCTGATGTATTGGGGGCCATATCGGAAATTACAACGTCTACCGTGCGTCCGTTTAAAATATTTAACAATTTTTCGAAAACTTCTTCTTCGCGGAAGTCACCTTGTAAAAAGGTCACATCTGGTAGTGCATCCATTTCCAAAATATCGGAAGCGATCACCAAACCTTTGTCGCCGACAAGTTTCCCTGCGATTTGCGACCAACTACCCGGTGCTGCACCTAAGTCCACCACCGTCATGCCCGGTTTGATCAGTTTATATTTTTCTTGAATCTCAAGTAGTTTGTATGCAGCACGTGCACGATACCCTTCTTTTTGCGCTCTTTTCACAAAGGGATCATCTAGGTGCTCTCTCATCCACGCACGACTACTTTTGGATAACTTTTGGTTGGTAATGCGTGTTGCCATAACTCTCTTAGTAACGAATAGCCATCTAAATTGCGATTGTACGTGAAAATTAGCAAGCTTGCAGTAGACATCTGTATCTAAATGCCAATAACTAACAAGTTTTTTCTATTAAATCCATCGCTTATTTCTGTACTGTGGCATAAAAAACCTCTCTCATCACTAATGGATAAACCTAAGCAAATGTTCAATTTTGATATTTTTGTACTGCTGCAAGATCGCGGATTATTTGCATAGAATTTACAGCGTTTCAAATTGGCTTTTGTTATACTAAGCCGTTTTTAAAATTAGGTTATCTTTATGGCGGCTCTCTCTATTCAGGAACGCAAGCGTTTACGTCAAATTGGTCATGCACTTAACCCTGTAGTGATGGTTGGCGGTCAAGGTTTGACTGAAAATGTAATTGAAGAAACCAACCGTGCTTTAAACGATCACGAATTGATTAAAGTTAAAATTGGTGGTGAAGACCGTGAAGTACGTGCAGCTGTAATTACTGAAATTGCTGCAGCAACAGGTTCTGAAGTGGTACAAACAATTGGTAAAATTGCTTTACTTTATAAAAAAGCAGCAAAACAAAATGCCAAGTTGTCAAATTTAGTTCGTCACGCTCATTTGTCTAACTAAGCTTATATGGCAAGTTACGAACTCAGCGCCTTTGATCGTCAGTTTCAAGCGATTTCTTTGGTCGGTGCAATTGAACAACAAAGTCCGTTTAGCTTAAATGTAGGTTATTGGCTGCGTGATCCGAATCAGTGGGTCGAATGGCCTGCATTGGTAGCTTCACATCCACGTCAGGACTTTTTGTGGAAACAGACCTGCTTTGAAATTTTCATTGGCGTTCAGGGCGAAGATTTTTATCGTGAAATCAATCTCTCCTCTTCTCAAGCTTGGCAAGCCTATGCCTTTGAAGAATATCGTTATCCTGAGCAAATGCCACCTGTGGCCGCTTATGATATTGAGTTGAATCAGCTAAAACGTACGCATTACGGTTTAAATGTCAGTTTGGATTTAACCGAATTTATGCTGAAACATAAACTGAAATGGACAGATTTGTTTATTGGGCTGACGGCTGTGCTCAAAACCAGTCAAGGCGAGCAATTTTATGCCATGCAACACAGCAGCCCTGCCGCCGATTTTCACAATAAGCGCGATTGGCTACATCAGTTCTAACTGTGATTAATAGTAGTTTAGATTGAAACAACTAGTTTTTGGTTTGAGCAAGAAATTTAAATAAAAAGTGAGGCGCATGACCTCACTTTTTTTTATGGCTGAATCAGCAACAGATTAAACTGGATTATGCTTGATCAGTTTCATCATTAGTTTCAGTTTTTGATGGATTTACTTTTTTCCACGCTTCTAGTGTGTGCTCTTTAGAACGCTTAAAAGTTTCAGCCAATTGATCTTTGTGTTTTACTGAAATGCTGCTGACATCTTCTTTCAACTCTTTACCAAGTTTAGAAAGATCTTCAATAATTGCGCTAAATTCAGTTTTTACAAAGTCTTTTAATTCGCCTAAATCTTTAGGTGAACTACCAAATTGTGCTTTTAAAGCTTCAATTTTTTGCAACACATCTTGCTTTAACTGACCCAATTGCTCTTGCACGCTGGCATTGAGTTGTTTTGCTTCGGCTTGAAGTTTTTCTTGCGTTTCCGCAACTACATCAAGCACCTGCTCTTTGGCATCATGCGTTACTTTTTCAAGCCTTTCAGCGCCTTCACTTACTGCTTTGATTGCACTGTTTTGTGGTTCAGTGGCTGATTTATCTTGTTCAGTCATTCGCTTTTACCCAAGGTCGTTGTTGTCTATAAATTAAGCATAAGGCAATTTAGACTCAAATGGGTTTTGGATTGTCTAACAATCGTAGATTGCTTACATTTGGACTACACGCTAAAACATAAACCTAGCAAAAAAAGCAAGTCTTTTATCTTACATATTCGTTAGATTCACAATGGACTTTTGGCGAGTTCATGCGTATAATGCAATGTTAAGTTCAAGCGAGCAGACATAGGAGGGTAGGTTTAAATATTGACCTTCCTTTTTTTTCGTCTACTCGCTTTTTTACAGCCCTATTTTTGTGGTTTTAGTTCAGGAGCTTTGGTTTGAGCACCCCCGCCATTTTAGCCCTCGCCGACGGTACAATCTTTAAAGGTACGTCTATCGGTGCAACGGGAAGCACGACTGGTGAAGTCGTTTTTAACACTGCCATGACTGGCTATCAAGAAATTTTGACCGACCCGAGTTATGCACAACAACTTGTGACTTTAACTTACCCACATATTGGGAACACTGGTTGCAATGATGAAGATGTTGAGTCAGGTCGAATTCATAAAGTATGGGCAAACGGTTTAATTATCCGTGATTTGCCTTTATTACACAGTAACTTCCGTTCTACTCAATCTTTAGGCGAATACTTACAACAACACAATGTTGTTGCAATTGCCGATATTGATACCCGTAAATTGACCCGTATTTTACGTTCCAAAGGTGCGCAAAACGGTTGTATTCTTGCTGGTGAAAATATCACTGAAGAAGAAGCAATTGCAAAAGCACGTGCATTTGGCGGCTTAAACGGCTTAGATCTTGCAAAAGTATGCTGCGACCCTGAAGGTTTTGAATGGACTGAAGGTTCATGGGAACTTGGCAAAGGCTTTACTCAACCTGAACTTAAATATCATGTGGTTGCATACGATTACGGTGTCAAAACCAACATCCTGCGTATGCTCGCAGACCGCGGTTGCAAATTAACCGTTGTTCCTGCACAAACCCCTGCTGAAAAAGTCCTTGCGTTAAACCCAGATGGCATTTTCTTGTCAAATGGCCCTGGCGATCCTGCTGCATGTGACTACGCAATTGAAGCTGTAAAAACAATTGTAGAAACCACGAATACTCCTGTATTTGGTATCTGTTTAGGTCACCAAATTCTTGCACTTGCATCAGGTGCAAAAACAATGAAAATGCCGCACGGTCACCACGGCGCAAACCATCCTGTACAGAACTTAGAAACTGGTACAGTGATGATTACTTCTCAGAACCACGGCTTCGCGGTAGATGAAAGCACCTTACCAAGCAATGTATGTTCAACGCATCGTTCATTGTTCGATGGCACAAACCAAGGTATTCATCGTACAGACAAGCCTGCATTTAGCTTCCAAGGTCACCCAGAAGCAAGTTCAGGTCCACATGACTGCGCACTCTTGTTCGATCATTTCATCGAACTTATTGAAGCCGCTAAGAAGTAATTAAGGAGCGAAATAATGCCTAAACGTACGGATATTAAAAGCATCTTAATTATTGGTGCTGGTCCTATTGTTATTGGTCAGGCTTGTGAGTTTGACTATTCTGGTGCTCAAGCATGTAAAGCGCTGCGTGAAGAAGGTTACCGCGTTATTTTGGTAAACTCGAACCCTGCGACCATCATGACTGACCCTGCAATGGCAGATGCAACTTATATCGAGCCAATCACTTGGCAGACTGTTGCAGCAATCATTGAAAAAGAACGTCCAGATGCAGTACTTCCGACCATGGGTGGTCAAACTGCATTGAACTGTGCGCTTGCATTAGATGCCAACGGTATTTTAGCCAAATACAATGTTGAATTAATTGGTGCAACCAAAGACGCGATTGAAAAAGCCGAAGACCGTAAATTGTTTGATGAAGCAATGCGCAAAATTGGTCTTGAGTGTCCAAAAGCAGCAATTGCTGAATCTATGGAAGAAGCACTTGAGATTCAATCTCGCTTTGGCTTCCCTGTGATTATTCGTCCATCATTCACCATGGGTGGTTCTGGTGGCGGTATCGCATATAACAAAGAAGAATTCCTTGAAATCTGTGAACGCGGTTTCGATCTTTCTCCAACCAAACAATTATTGATTGATGAATCACTTATTGGTTGGAAAGAATATGAGATGGAAGTTGTACGTGATAAAAACGACAACTGTATCATCGTATGTTCAATCGAAAACTTTGACCCAATGGGCGTGCACACTGGTGACTCAATCACCGTTGCTCCTGCGCAAACTTTGACGGACAAAGAATACCAATTGATGCGTAATGCATCTTTAGCGGTACTTCGTGAAATTGGTGTAGAAACAGGTGGTTCTAACGTTCAGTTCGGTATTTGCCCGAATACTGGTCGTATGGTTGTGATTGAGATGAACCCACGTGTATCTCGTTCATCTGCACTTGCATCTAAAGCCACTGGTTTCCCAATTGCAAAAGTTGCAGCGAAATTGGCTGTGGGTTATACCCTTGATGAACTGAAAAATGACATCACAGGCGGTACCACTCCTGCGGCATTTGAACCATCAATTGACTACGTTGTCACTAAAGTTCCACGTTTCAACTTTGAAAAGTTCCCGCAAGCAGACGCGACTTTAACCACGCAGATGAAATCTGTAGGTGAAGTCATGGCGATTGGTCGTAACTTCCAAGAATCTGTAAACAAAGCCCTTCGTGGTTTAGAAACTGGCGCTTGTGGTTTTGACGAACAAATTGAAGTGGGTGCTGAAGGCGCACGCGACAAGATTTTAGTTGAATTGAAAGTTCCAGGTCCTGAGCGTATTTGGTACGTGGCAGACGCATTCCGTCACGGCTTTAGCTTGGACGAAGTTTTTGAAGCGACCAAAATTGACCGTTGGTTCTTGATTCAAATTCAAGACATCGTGAACACTGAAAACGAAATCAAAACTTTAGGTTTTGGCGATCTAAACGCTGACAACATCCGTTCGTTCAAACGTAAAGGTTTATCTGACTTGCGTATTGCGAACTTGATGGGAATTTCACAAAAGCAATTCCGTAAACACCGTTGGAACTTGGGCGTAACCCCAGTTTACAAACGTGTGGATACCTGTGCTGCAGAGTTTGAATCTGACACAGCATATATGTATTCAACTTACGATGAAGAGTGTGAATCAAATCCTTCAGCGAAAGACAAGATCATGGTGATTGGCGGTGGTCCAAACCGTATTGGTCAAGGTATCGAATTCGATTACTGCTGTGTACACGCTGCGCTTGCAATGCGTGAAGATGGTTTTGAGACCATCATGGTGAACTGTAACCCTGAAACAGTATCTACCGATTACGACACTTCAGACCGTTTGTACTTTGAACCAATTACTTTGGAAGATGTACTTGAAATCGTACGTACTGAAAAGCCAAAAGGCATTATCGTACAGTACGGTGGTCAAACTCCATTGAAATTGGCACGCGCTTTAGAAGAGGCAGGTGCGCCAATTATTGGTACATCACCAGATGCAATTGACCGTGCAGAAGACCGTGAGCGTTTCCAGCAAATGATTCAACGTCTGCAATTGCGTCAGCCTAACAACAGCATTGTAAAATCTGCTGAAGAAGGTATCGCAGAAGCAGCGAAAGTGGGTTACCCGCTCGTTGTTCGTCCATCTTATGTATTGGGTGGTCGTGCAATGGAAATCGTGTATAACGAAGAAGAATTGAAACGCTACTTGCGTGATGCAGTTCAAGCATCTAACGATGCACCTGTACTGTTAGACCGTTTCTTGGATGATGCGATTGAAGTTGACGTAGACTGCGTATCTGACGGTAAAGATGTGGTGATTGGCGGTATTATGCAGCACATCGAACAAGCAGGTATTCACTCTGGCGACTCAGCATGTTCAATTCCACCTTATTCATTGTCAGATGAAGTACAGGACGAAATGCGTCGTCAAACTGTTGCAATGGCAAAAGAGTTGGGCGTTATTGGTCTAATGAACGTACAGTTTGCAGTGAAAGGCAATGACGTTTATATCTTGGAAGTGAACCCACGTGCATCACGTACTGTTCCGTTCGTTTCTAAGTGTATTGGCGAATCATTGGCTAAAGTTGCAGCACGTTGTATGGCAGGTCAATCTTTAGAAGCACAAGGCTTTACTAAAGAAATTATTCCGCAACACTTCTCTGTGAAAGAAGCTGTGTTCCCATTCAACAAGTTCCCTGGTGTAGACCCTGTGCTTGGGCCTGAGATGAAATCTACAGGTGAAGTGATGGGTGTGGGCAAAACTTTTGGTGAAGCATTCTATAAAGCTGTGTTAGGCTCGAATGATCGCTTACCAGGAATCCCAACTGAAGGCGAAGTAAAACATGCATTCTTATCTGTACGTGAGTCAGATAAACCGCATGTGGCGCGTATTGCAAAACAATTGGCTGATTTTGGCTTCAAACTTGTTGCAACGGGTGGTACGCATAAAGTCATCACCGATGCAGGTATTGAGTGTGAACGTGTGAATAAAGTGACTGAAGGTCGCCCACACATTGTAGACCGCTTGAAAAATGGTGAGATTCACCTCATCATCAATACTTCTGAAGGCAAACAAGCTCAGCAGGATTCATTCTCAATCCGTCGTTCTGCATTGCAAGGTAAAGTGTATTACACCACGACCTTGAATGGCGCAGATGCTGTATGCCAAGCCTTAGCGATTAAATTACCAATGGATGTATATCGCCTGCAAGATCTTACTGTAGGTTAATACATTTCAATAAAGTCCCGTCACCTTTCGGGTGGCGGGCTTTTTTCATTTATAGACTTCAATATTTTTAAAGAGGGACAACATGCAACGTTATCCTATGACGCCTGAAGGTAAACACGCTTTAGAGCAAGAATTACAACAACTTAAATCGGTTGAACGTCCACGTATTACTGCAGCGATTGCAGAAGCGCGTGAACATGGCGATTTAAAAGAAAATGCTGAATACCATGCCGCACGTGAACAGCAAGGTTTCTGCGAAGGTCGTATCCAAGACATCGAAGGTAAATTAGGCGCTTGCCAAGTAATTGATGTTAAAGAATTGGAACAAAACGGACGTGTGGTTTTTGGTGTGACTGTGACCATTGAAAACCTAGACACCGAAGAGCAAAAAACCTACAAAATTGTAGGTGATGATGAAGCTGATTTTAAAATCAATAAAATTTCAGTGAATTCGCCTATTGCACGCGGTTTGTTGGGCAAAAATGAAGGCGATGAAGCCAAAATTGTCACTCCGCAAGGCGAAGTGGAATATGAAATTGTGAATGTAGAATATCTTTAAGTTTTAATAAAGATGACTACACGCGATGCCCCTCTTTGAGGGGTTTTTTATTGCCTATAAATCATACAGCCGAGCTTATAGATTATACTGCGATAAAAATAGAGGAAAATAAGATGGAAAATCGCATCATTCATGCATTTGTTTATGCGCTTTCTGGGGCTGTGTTAGGACTGATTTTAATTCCAGTCTGGGGACTCTTTATCAATACACAAACCAGTCCTGTCAGTATCGTATTGGCATCATCACTCTTTTTTGCTATTTGGGGATTCTTATTTCCAAACAGTGTTAAAAATGTTTTTATGTATTTGTGGAATTTTTTAAGATAGATACTTTAAGCTTTCAAATCACTAAAGTGTAGTGGTCAACTAATATTTTGAACATTCCCTCTCCTTCTAGGAAAGGGCTAGGGAGAGGTTCAAAATTTCAGATATAATCCCCTCATCTCTCCACACGAAAAAACCATGTCCGAAACGCTGATTAATTCCCCTGTTAAACACTGGTGCGAATTTGAGTTCATCTCCAAAACTGTGAAAAACCCCAACATCCACATCAAAGGCAATTACTCTTATTATTCAGCCTATTGGGATCAGGGTTTTGAACGTTGTGTGGTGCGTTATTTACATGACAAACCTGCAACAGCAGACAAGCCAATTGATCAATTACATATTGGCAATTTTGTCTGTTTTGGTGCGGAATGCGTGATTATGATGGGTGGCAATCAATTGCATCGCAGTGACTGGGTTTCGGCTTTTCCGTTTGATACTCGCAGTTTTGTTGCGGCAGGTGATACCACAATTGGCGATGGCTGCTGGATTGGCAGTCGCGCCATGATTATGCAAGGTGTTGAACTAGGCGAAGGTGCAATTGTGGCGACAGGTGCAGTGGTTACGCAAGATGTACCGCCTTACGCTATTGTGGCAGGTGTGCCTGCCAAAGTAATTAAATACCGCTTTAGTGAAACAGAGATTGCTCAACTTTTGGCGCTAAAACTGTATGATTTTGATGAAAAATATTTACTGAAAATCCGCGAACAATTGCAGAGTAATGATGTCAATCAACTGATCGATTTTTTGACAAACACGCAAACAAAAAATGACTAAAACTTTAGTTGAATTGAAAGCACAGCTTCATAATTTCATGCTAAATTAAGGTGAAATAAGGACTTACAGCACTCAATTATCTTTATGAAATTACTGGGTTTTATTCTATATGAATTCAGCGTAAGATAAGACAGGACTCAGAGCGAATATTTTATTAAAGTATTGAAATTACAATAAGGAGAAACACTCATGGCTTACCAAAACATCCTCGTACCAGTGGACGGTTCTGAAACTTCTTTTGCCGCTGTTGCAAAAGCTGCTGAACTTGCAAAAGCATTTGGTAGTAAAATCACTGTGGTACAAGTACTTACACTTGACCCGTATATTGCTGCAGAATACATCACTGCAAACCAAACCAATGACTTGATTGAACGCGCTCGCGCTTCTATCGTAAAAACTTTAGAAGAAGCAAAGCAAAAATTCACTGAACAAGGTGTTGAAGCTGAAACTAAACTACTTGAAGGTCAAGTAATTGCACGCGAAATTACCAATGCTGCAAAAGACTTAAATGCTGACCTTATCGTGATTGGTTCACATGGCCGCACTGGCTTGAAAAAATTATTCTTAGGTAGCGTTGCGCAAAGCATCCTAAGTGAAGGTACAACACCTGTATTGGTTGTACGTCAATAAGATTGCGTGTTCCTCATTTCTACGGAAGTGAGGAACTTCCCCTCTCATTTAGATTTCTTTGTTTGTTCTAAAATTTTTATTTGCAGCACTCTATTCAGCAAATTTTCTCAGTATCACCATATCTCAATATTAAACGCTCGATTTAGCAGCTCAGTTTAATTCTGCCATTGGTATTGTTTTAAATTCACCTTTTCTGCAATTACCACAATCCCTTCTTCCTGTAATTTTAAAGTTTGTATATTTTCTCCTTGGGCGTTTAGTTTGCTTAGGCTAATTTTTCCTTGCGCATTAATCACCCGATGCCACGGCACAGTATGTTCTGCCGATAAATGCCTGAGGACATAACCGACCAAACGTGCATGTTTGGGCAGACCCGCTAGGCGTGCCACTTGCCCATAGGTCGCAACCTGACCTGCTGGAATCAAACACACCACGTTCAAAATCATGTGTGCTAATTCATCACTCGGTTTACGGCTTAACGTTGTTTGCATCTATCCACTCGCATTCATTTAGCCTATAAAAAAGGAGCGACTGGCAGCACTCCTTTTGTTTATAAAACTTGATTTTTAAGTCAGTTAAATTGCGGCATTGAATGTATCACAATCACTGATCAAGCCTGATTTTAAGCCAGTCTGGAACCATTGTACGCGCTGTGCACTGGTACCATGCGTAAAGCTATCAGGCACGACTTGCCCACGTGCACGTTTTTGTAAATAGTCATCGCCAATTTTATGTGCCGCATCCATTGCTTCTTCAATATCACCTTGTTCGAGGAATTGAGTACGTTGATGGTTATGATGCGCCCACACTCCCGATAAACAGTCCGCTTGTAATTCCTGACGTATCGAAAGCTGATTACCCTGTACTTCGCTGACTTGCTGACGTGCTTTATGCACTTGTTCTGAAATCCCTAAAATGGTCTGAATATGATGCCCAACTTCATGCGCCACCACATAGGCTTGAGCAAAATCGCCCGCCTGATCATTTCGGCTTAATTCAGTCTGATTTTGTTCACCACCAATGCCCATTTGCTGACGCATGGCTTGGAAGAATGAAGTATCAATATATACTTTTTGATCGGCAGGACAATAAAATGGCCCCATTGCCGATTGTGCCGTACCACAGCCAGAATTGACCACACCTGTAAATAACACCAGTTTAGGTGGTATATATTGGCTATTTAACTGCTGCTGAAACACTTGTGACCACGTATCTTCTGTATCGGCCAAAACAGTGCCCACAAACTCCATCGCCTCTTGTTGTTCAGGACTTGGATTATCTAAACCTTTAGTTTCAGCACTTTGCGCATGTGAGGTGACTTGCTTGGTCGCTTGATAAGCCGATTGCGGATCGATGCCAAAGAACTTCCATGCAACAAAGGCCACCACTAAGCCCAAAATACTGATACCGCCCGCTTTTGCTCCACCGCCACCACGGCGGTCTTCTACATTCGTGCTAACTCGACGACCTTTCCAACGCATTATTCTTATCCTTCTCTTAAACTCTGATAATAGATTAAGCCGATTTAGACTTTGACCACACTTTTTGAACAAGTGCGACCACAATCACCACCAAGATGCCTGCCAAAATACCCACGACAAGGTTCATCAACATTGGCGTGACTGAACCTACAATACTGCCCATCGTTGGGATGTCTTGTACATACTCTACCGTATCTTCTGTGAAATGGTGCACAAAAGGAATAGCATGATTGATAATTCCTCCACCAACCAAGAACATCGCTGCAGTACCCACCACAGATAAAGTCTTCATTAAAATTGGAGCAAATGCCAGTAAACCACTCCCAATACGTTGTTTAAAATTGGCAGCTTGTTCTGTGAGGTATAAACCAATGTCATCAATTTTGACAATTAACGCAACGAACCCATAGACACCCACCGTCATGGCAATCGCAATTAAACTTAATACTGTCACTTTGGTTAGAAAGCCTGCCGCAGCTACAGTCCCCAAAGAAATCACCACAATTTCCGCCGATAAAATAAAGTCAGTACGCACAGCACCTTTAATTTTTTCGGTTTCATAAGCCGCAAGGTCTTGCTCAGTTTGAATTAGCTCAAGTTGCGCTTCTTTAGCCGTTTGGGCTTTTTTGTGTTGTAAGGTGTGCATGATTTTTTCCACACCTTCATAACTTAAAAATAGACCACCAACCACCAATAAAGGATTGATTAACCACGGCGCAACGACACTAATTAATAACGCGAGCGGTACTAAAATTAGCTTATTGATGAATGAACCTTTAGCCACACGCCATACCACAGGCAACTCACGCTCTGCACGTACACCACTGACTTGCTGCGCATTCAACGCCAAATCATCGCCCAAAACCCCTGCGGTTTTTTTTGCAGCCATTTTGCTCATAACTGCCACATCATCTAAAACTGTTGCAATGTCATCTAATAAAAGTAATAAGCTGCTCGCCATTGCGTTGTTATCCTTATATGATTTTCAAGTTATTTTAAAACTGAATTTATATAGGGTCTGTATTTACTTCATTAATTTTTACAGCAAAATTTTTTACAGTAAATTCTATTCAACTCACTTAAGGAAGTGACATTGAAAAATGTTATGCCTTACAATGTAGCAATTCATCGGTACATAGATGTCGTAGATACGACTTGGAATAAAAAATGAGTAATCAAGATAATCGTCCTGTGATTTTGACAGGCGATCGTCCAACTGGACAACTACATTTAGGTCACTTTGTGGGTTCTTTACGTTCACGTGTAGGTTTACAAGACTCACATCATCAACATCTGTTACTTGCCGATGCTCAAGCCTTAACTGACAATGCCGATAACTTTGAAAAAGTCCGTCGTAATATTATTGAGGTAGCAACCGATTATTTAGCGGTGGGGATTGATCCAACAAAAACCACCATTTGCGTGCAATCTTGCCTGCCTGCATTAAACGAACTCACCATGTTGTATTTAAACTTCGTGACTGTGGCACGTTTGGAGCGTAACCCAACCATTAAATCTGAAATTCAGATGCGTGGTTTTGAGCGTGATATTCCTGCAGGTTTCCTGTGCTACCCTGTAGCTCAAGCAGCCGATATTACTGCATTTAAAGCAACGGTCGTTCCTGTAGGTGAAGACCAAATTCCAATGATTGAACAGACCAATGAAATTGTGCGTCGGGTGAATCGTCAAATTGGTCATGACTTGCTACCTGAATGTCAGGCATTGTTGTCAAATGTCGGACGTTTACCTGGTTTTGATGGTAAAGCGAAAATGTCAAAATCACTGGGCAATACCATTGTGTTAGATGCCACAGACAAAGACATTAAAAAAGCTGTCAATGCAATGTACACCGACCCAAATCACCTGCGTATCGAAGACCCAGGTCAGGTTGAAGGCAACGTAGTATTTACTTATTTAGATGCCTTCGATACCAACAAAGAAGAACTTGAAGAACTGAAAGCGCATTATCGTCGTGGTGGTTTGGGCGATGGTACGGTGAAAAAGCGTTTGGAAGGCATTCTAAAAGAATTGATTGGGCCGATCCGTGAACGTCGTATCGAACTTGCTAAAGATCCTGACTACATTATGGATATTTTGAAAACAGGCACCGACAAATGCCGTGATATTACCCAGCAAACTTTAGATGAAGTGAAAGCTGGCTTGGGTGTATTCCGCTTCTAAGCATTTTGTAGATACAAATATTTTAAAGTCTCTTATTCACATGAATAAGAGACTTTTTATTTGAGTGAAAAATCAACATAAGATGACGTGATTCACAAAAAACACTTATTACTTACGTGATTTAACATCACGTAACCTGAATACTGCGGATTAGTATTTCTTCTCAGTTTAGTATACTTACATGCTTTAGGAGTAATCCTAATTTCATAACATTTCTCCGTTATCGAAGCTGTGAAAGCAGATTCGTTTTCATACGCAATGATCACCCCAATCATTGCGTATTTTTTTTATTTGAATCAGCTGTTTATACAGCTTGTTCAACAATAAAAAATCATTTCCCTAGATGCAAAAACTACTTGAACGGCTTTGTCGCACAAAGATTTCATAACTATATGATTTAAAAGTTTTGATTATTTTTTGATACAAAATTAAATTTATTTAAACCAGATGCTTACATATTTATGCAACAAAGCAATACCAAATTAACTCATAACAAATACTTTATCTTTTAAGTATGGCTAATTTTTCAGCATAAGAAAATCCCCAATATTGGGGATTGAGTGCTAAATAAAATCAAGCTCTTCAAAATTTGACTTATTTAAGCATACCTTGATCTTTTAATACTTGCCACATGGTAGAACCCAGTTCTGCAGGGCTACGCGTATAAGCAATTCCAGCACGCTCAAAGGCTGCAAATTTTTCTTCCGCAGTGCCTTTACCGCCTGAAATAATTGCACCCGCATGTCCCATACGCTTACCTTTAGGTGCCGTCACTCCTGCAATATAACCCACCACAGGTTTGCTGACATTCGACTGGATATATTCCGCAGCCTCTTCTTCTGCTGTACCACCAATTTCACCAATCATAATAATCGCATCGGTATCTGGGTCGTCTTGGAACAGTTTTAAAGCATCAATTTGGTTCATACCTGGAATCGGGTCACCACCAATTCCGATACAAGTCGATTGTCCTAAACCTAACTTAGTGGTTTGTGCCACAGCTTCATAGGTCAAAGTACCTGAACGTGAAATAATGCCAATTCGTCCTGGTTGATGAATATGCCCTGGCATGATGCCAATTTTACATTCACCTGGTGTAATCACACCTGGGCAGTTTGGTCCCACCAAACGTGTACCATTGCCATTGGTTTCTAAATAACGCTTGGCTTTGAGCATGTCGATGGTTGGCACACCTTCCGTAATCACCACAATCAAACCTACTCCAGAATCGACTGCTTCTACAATCGAATCTAAAACAAACGGTGCAGGCACATAAATCACCGATGCATCTGCACCTGTTTCACGTACAGCTTCTTTCATGGTGTTAAATACAGGTAATTCCAAATGGGTTTGACCACCTTTTCCTGGCGTTACCCCACCCACCACTTTAGTTCCATAATCAAGTGCTTGTGCTGAGTGAAAAGTACCATTTTTACCAGTGAAACCTTGTACCAATACTTTGGTGTCTTTATTAATTAATACGCTCATCCTGATTCTCCTTAAGCTTTCACTGCAGCAACAATTTTTTCTGCGGCATCAGACAAGCCGTTTGCAGAAATAAGTTTTAATCCTGATTCATCGAGTAATTTTGCACCAAGTTCCGAGTTGTTCCCTTCTAGGCGAACCACTACAGGTACTGTCACATTTACTTCCTGAACCGCTGCAATAATTGCTTCCGCAATCATGTCACAACGTACAATTCCACCAAAAATATTAATCAGTACGCCTTTAACCGAGTGATCTGCCAAAATAATTTTAAAGGCTTCAATTACGCGTTCTTTGGTTGCACCACCACCTACATCCAAGAAGTTCGCAGGCTGACCACCATAGAGTTTAATAATATCCATAGTTGCCATTGCTAAACCTGCACCATTCACCATACAACCGATATTGCCTTCTAAAGCAACATAGTTCAGGTCAAATTCTGATGCACGCAATTCACGTTCATTTTCTTGTGTTTTATCGCGCAGTGCCAAGACTTCAGGCAAACGATACAGCGCATTGGAATCAATACCGACTTTGGCATCGACACATAAAATGTCGCCATTTTCACGTACAGACAATGGGTTAATTTCAAATAAGGCAAAATCATTGTCGATAAATGCCTGATAAGCCGCTGTCATAATCTTCACAAACTGCGTGATTTGACTGTCTTTGAGTTTTAATGCAAAAGCCACTTCACGTGCCTGAAATGGCAATAAACCCACTAAAGGATCAACTTCTACTTTAATAATTTTTTCTGGGGTTTCTTCTGCCACTTTCTCAATTTCAACACCACCTTCAGTAGATGCCATAAAAGTGACGCGACGGCTAGAACGATCTACCACTGCACCCAAATACAGTTCACGCTCTACAGGATAAACATCTTCAGCCACTAAAATACTGTTTACAGGCTGACCATAGGCATCGGTTTGATAGGTGACCAAACGTGTTCCAAGAATTTGGTTGGCATAGTCTGCTGCTTCTTGTGCAGATTTTACGACCTTCACGCCGCCCGCTTTACCGCGACCACCTGCATGCACCTGAGCTTTCATCACTGCAAATTTACCGCCCAGTTGCTCGAAAGCTTGCACGGCTTCTACGGCTGTAGTTGCCAAAATGCCTTCTTGTACTGGCATACCATATTTTTTTAATAGCGCTTTTGCTTGATACTCATGTAGATTCATTGACTAACCTTTTACTACTTCTTTTATTCAGTTATCACCACCAATATCAAACCTGCGTTTTAATATTGCTTTCCTTGTGTGGTGTTTTTCCTATGCTCTTTACTTTTAGATGATTATTCCCATAAATACAACCATCAAATGCAAAAAGAGCGGCCTAAGCCGCTCTTTTTAGTGTTATTTGCGTTTACGCTGAATCGCGTGAATCGCACGCCCATCTACAGCTAAAGCGGCTTCATGCACCACTTCAGAGAAGGTTGGGTGACCAAATGTCATTAATTGTAAATCTTCAACTGAAGATACAAACTCAAGTGCAATCATACCTTGGTGAACGATGTCAGACGCAGCAGGTCCAATCACGTGCATACCCAATAAACGATCTGTTTTTGCATCTGCAACAAACTTCACGAAACCAGCACCTTCGCCTGCAGCTAAAGCACGACCATTTACCGCGAAACCGAATTGACCAGTTTTCACTTCGTGGCCTTTTTCTTTCGCTTGCTCTTCAGTTAAACCAACCCACGCCGCTTCAGGGTGTGTGTAGATTACTGAAATGATTGTGTCGTAGTTAACTTGTGCAGCATGACCGTGAATACGCTCAACTGCCATTACGCCTTCTTCCATTGCTTTGTGTGCAAGCATTGGACCACGTACTAAGTCACCAATTGCATATACACCTTCAACAGAAGTTGCACACCAATCGTTTACTTCAACCAAACCACGTTCAGTCAGTTTAATACCGCAGTCATCTGCCAATAAACCTTCAGCATAAGCACGACGACCTACACAAACGATCAATTTATCGAAAGTTTGTTCTTTGTCTTCGCCGCCTTGGGTATATTTAACAGTCACTTCACGACCATTAACTTCAGTACCTGAAACTTTCGCACCGATACGGATATCCATACCTTGCTTAGTCAATAGTTTTTGGTAGTCTTTCGCCAAAGCTTTGTCAGCCATTGGTAAGAATGCATCCATTGCTTCAAATACAACAACTTCTGCACCTAGACGACGCCATACTGAACCAAGTTCAAGACCAATTACGCCTGCACCAATCACACCTAAACGCTTAGGCACTTCTGGGAATTCTAATGCACCAGTAGAATCAACAATAATGTCTTGATCTACAGGAGCAACAGGAATATTTACAGGAACTGAACCAGTCGCAAGAATCACATATTTAGGCTCTAAAACTTGAGTTTCACCTTCGTGAGAAACGAACTCAACTTTTTTACCTGCAAGTAATTTACCTGTACCTTTTAACCACTCAACACCGTTACCTTTTAATAACTGATCAATACCGCCAGTTAATTGGTCAACGATTTTGTCTTTACGTGCTAATAGCTTCGCAAGGTCAAACTGTACTTCACCTGTGGTGATACCATGATCAGCCAAGTGATGAACCGTATCTTCATAACGATGTGAAGAATCAAGTAATGCTTTAGATGGGATACAACCCACGTTTAAGCATGTACCGCCCAAAGATGGTTTACCTTTGTGAATACGTTTTTCGATACACGCAACTTTAAAGCCAAGTTGAGCCGCACGAATTGCCGCTTCATAACCACCTGGGCCACCGCCAATAACAACAAGATCAAATTGTTGAGACATTTTTATCTCCAAAAATGGGCTTAGAGGATCGCTCCAAGCCCACTGATTTATTCTTTAGAATTAAAGGTCAAGGATGAGTTTAGCTGGCTCTTCTAACAATTCTTTGATTGTTACAAGGAAACCTACAGCTTCTTTACCATCAATTAAACGGTGGTCATAAGAAAGCGCTAAGTACATCATTGGCAAGATTTCAACTTGACCATTTACCGCCATAGGACGCTCTTGGATTTTGTGCATGCCCAAAATAGCAGTTTGTGGCGTGTTTAGAATTGGTGTAGATAACAATGAACCGAAAGTACCACCGTTAGTAATGGTGAATGTACCGCCAGTCATATCTTCAATACCAAGCTTACCGTCACGTGCTTTGTAAGCATAGTCACGAATACCGTTTTCAACTTCAGCATAGTTCATGCGGTCTGTATCACGTAATACAGGAACCACTAAACCACGGTCAGAAGAAACCGCTACACCGATGTCGTAGTAACCGTGATATACGATATCTTCACCATCAATAGAAGCGTTTACTGCTGGGTAACGTTTCAATGCTTCAGTTGCAGCTTTTACGAAGAAAGACATAAAGCCTAAACGTGCACCATGGCGTTTCTCAAATGCGTCTTTGTATTGTGCACGCATTTCCATGATTGGCTTCATGTTCACTTCGTTGAATGTTGTCAACATTGCAGTTTCTTGAGTCGCTGCAAGTAAACGCTCTGCAACACGCTTACGTAAACGTGTCATAGGAACACGTTTCTCGATACGCTCACCTACCGCAACGCTTAATGGCGCAGCTGCAGCAGCAGGTTTAGCTTGATGATTTGCAACATCTTCTTTAGTGATACGACCACCACGACCTGTACCTGACACGTCTGCAGCATTGATACCTGTTTCAGTCAACGCTTTACGTACTGCCGGTGCTTGGTCAGCAACAGGTTGTGCACGCTCAACAACTGGCGCAGCGCCCGCTTCAGTTTTCGCCGCAGCTTGCTCTACTTGTGCTTCAGACTGAACTGCTTGAGTTTGAGCAGCGCCAGAAACAGCACCCGCTTCAAATTGAGCAATTACTTCGTCAGAAAGAACTGTATCGCCTTCGTTTTTGATGATTGCAGAGATTGTGCCATCAGCAGGAGCGACTACTTCCAAAACAACTTTATCGGTTTCAATATCACAGATCACCTCATCACGTGAAACTGCTTCACCTGGTTGTTTGTGCCAAGTTGCAATCGTACCGTCTGCAACTGACTCTGGAAATACCGGTGCTTTAATTTCGGTTGCCATTACTTCGAATCTCCTGTTATTCAGCTACGATCGCAAGCGCGTCATTGATGAGCTGAGCTTGTTGTTTTGCATGCAAATATGGTGAACCACACGCTGGTGCTGCAGATGCTTCACGACCCGCATAACTAATGCGAATCTGTTTACCAGTTTTCATTACGTCATCATATAAACGTGGCGCGATGAATAACCAAGCACCTTGGTTCTTCGGCTCTTCTTGAGTCCAAACTAATTCTTTTACGTTTGGATAAGAAGCAAGAACTTCAGCAAGACGTTGTTCTGGATATGGGTACAACTGTTCAATACGAACAATTGCAGTATTGTTCAATTCTAATTCACGACGCTTTTCAAGCAAGTCGTAATACACTTTACCACCACACAATACCAAACGCGTCACGTCTGATTTGTTGATGTTGTCAATTTCATCAATCACAGTCTGGAATGTACCAGTTGCAAGCTCATCAAGGTTAGACACTGCTAACTTGTGACGAAGTAAAGACTTCGGCGACATGATGATCATTGGCTTACGGATTGGACGAATCGCCTGACGACGTAAAGCGTGGAAAATCTGTGCAGGTGTTGTTGGTGTCATCACTTGCATGTTTTCTTCCGCACAAAGCTGTAAGAAACGCTCTAAACGTGCAGATGAGTGCTCAGGACCTTGACCTTCAAAACCGTGTGGAAGAAGCATCGTTAAACCACATACACGCTCCCATTTGGTTTCGCCAGATGAGATGAACTGGTCAATCACCACTTGAGCACAGTTTGCGAAGTCACCAAATTGTGCTTCCCAAATGATCAAGCTCTTTGGAAGTGTCGTTGCATAACCATATTCGAATGCCAATACTGCCATTTCAGACAATAAAGAGTCGTAGATTGCAACACGTGGTTGGTTCTCTTTGATATGGCATAACGGAATATAAGTTTTACCATCGACTTGGTTGTGCAATTTCGCATGACGGTGTGAGAAAGTACCACGACCTACGTCTTCACCAGTCAAACGAACTAAATAGCCTTCATCCAACAAAGTTGCATAAGCTAAAGTTTCAGCTGCACCCCAGTTCAGTGGCATTTCACCTGTTTGCATTTTCAAGCGATCGTCAATCACTTTGGCAACTTGGCGCTGCATCACGAAACCTTCTGGAAGTTTACGCATGGTTTGACCAAGTTCTTTCAAACGCTCAACAGGGAAAGTTGTATCCCAAACGTCTGTATAGTCGTGACCCAAGTATGGCGACCAATCTACAAACATTTTGGTATTTGGCTCAAGTACCAATGCGTTCGCAACGTGATTACCCGCTTCTAAATCTGCGCGGTAATCTTCAATCATTTGATCTGCTGCTGCGCGATCCAACACACCTTCTTGCACCAATTGGTCAGCATACAAAGTACGTGTAGTGGTCTTTTTGTTGATCACTTGATACATCATTGGCTGAGTTGCTGCAGGTTCATCAGCTTCGTTGTGACCACGACGACGGTAGCAGAACAAATCAATCACAACGTCTTTACGGAATGTATGACGGAAATCGTGTGCCAATTGAGATACAAAAATCACCGCTTCAGGATCATCGCCATTCACGTGGAAAATTGGCGCCTGAATCATTTTTGCAATGTCAGTACAGTATTCAGTAGAACGTGCGTCACGTGGGTCAGATGTTGTGAAACCAACTTGGTTGTTAATCACAATGTGAACTGTACCACCTACGGTATAACCGCGAGTTTGTGACATTTGGAAGGTTTCTTGGTTAACACCTTGACCTGCAAATGCGGCATCACCGTGAACGATTAATGGCAATACATCATCACCACCAATGTCTTTACGACGTACTTGGCGCGCACGTACAGAACCCTCAACCACAGGTCCAACAATTTCTAAGTGCGATGGGTTAAACGCAAGTGCCAAGTGCACTTCACCACCCGGAGTCATCACGTTAGATGAGAAACCTTGGTGATATTTTACGTCGCCAGAACCTTTTTTATGCAAGCTCTTACCTTCGAACTCACCAAATAGGTCTGCAGGGTTTTTACCCATGATGTTCACAAGCAGGTTCAAACGACCACGGTGTGGCATGCCAATCACGACTTCTTTACAGCCAACAGCACCCGCACGTTGAATGATTTCATTCACCATAGGGATAAATGATTCACCGCCTTCTACACCAAAGCGTTTCGCACCAACGTATTTATTACCTAGATATTTTTCTAGACCCTCAGCTGCTGTTAAGCGTTCAAGAACGTGTTTCTTTTGATCTGCAGTAAATGTGAACTTACCACGTGCGCTTTCTAAGCGTTGTTGAATCCAGCGTCTTTCTTTGGTATCAACAATGTGCATGTATTCTGCACCAATTGAACCGCAGTAGATCGCCTGCATGGCATCAACCATTTCGCCTAGTGTTGCTTCAGACTTACCAATTTCCAAATTACCTGTATGGAAAACAGTATCTAAATCAGACTTGGTTAAACCATGTGCAGCAAGATCAAGATCTGGCACGTCTTCACGTTTTGCCAAACCTAGTGGATCTAATTTTGCTTTTTGGTGACCACGGTTACGGTAAGCAGCAATCAGTTGCAACACGCCAATTTGACGTTGTTCATGTTCAGAACTCACTGAACCTTGAACAATCGCTTGAACGCGATTTGAATTACGACCTAATAAAAGGAATTGCTCACGTACATTACTGTGTGGTTGATCACCCTTCGGGAATTTATCGAAATATTCGCGCCAATCAGCACCGACTGATTCCGGTGACGTCAAATAATGCTCGTAAAGTTCTTCAATATACGCTGCACTATCAGCGGAAAGTTCAGTGTCAAGACGCAGTGCGTCAGCAACTTCTTGCATTTGTGGACCCATTTCCTATTGCAAAAACATTTTCCAGGATGCTTTTTAAGCAAAACCCATGATTGATAATGTCAAATTGGTAACATGACATTAGTCCCCAGTTGACATATGTCATGAGGCGTTATCACTACATTAGGAAAACCCAATGTCATTTATGAATCATAACGCCCTCATTGGCATCATCACTCATTTATATACTCGACCCAAGCCGAGCAATTTTTTGCAAAATCGTTTTAGAAAAAATAAGTGCTCAGTCTTAGCTTTTCTAATACGACTTTTCTGCAATAGTCCTGATTTAATAACACATCATTTGCACTTAAAATGTTGATAAAATGTACGAAAATTCAACATTTTTCAGATATAGTCATTTGTTAATCGTAACATGATCTCAGAAATGCAATTGATTTTTTTGACACATACCTCCTATAAATTGGCGAAATACACTGATTCTATTTTCATCTAACATATGGTGCTTTATTTAAAAAACAGATGCAATTTAGACCAAAGTCCAACACCGCTATTTCAGATAAAATAAAAGAGAGCACATCTCTCAATCTGCCCTCTCACTTACACGTTACATGATAACATCTAAAAATAAATATTGCAGCTAAACTTGGCATTTGCCCATGCTTTACAACAAAATAGCAGCACTGGATTACAATTGTGTGCAACTTTAGTCGGCTAAATGCTGTTTTTGTCTATTTATCCAACAGTTATACCTAAAAAATATCAAATACTCACTTTTTAATCACTTCTTTGCATGCAACATTTTTCATTTATGTACTCATCAAAAACAAGCAACTTATCACACGACTTTTATCGTAATTTTGGCACAAAAAAAAGCACACCTAGGTGTGCTTTTTTCAACTGATCACGCAGTCTATTAGCCAGCCATATCTAAAAGCATGTTACGGATGTGACCGATTGCTTTAGTTGGGTTCAAGCCTTTAGGACATACAGATACACAGTTCATAATACCTTTACAACGGAACAAAGAGAATGGATCGTCAAGACGAGCCAAACGCTCTTGAGTTGCAGTATCACGCGAATCGATAATGAAACGATATGCATTCAACAACGCTGAAGGACCCAAGAACTTGTCTGGGTTCCACCAGAATGATGGGCATGAAGTTGAACAACATGCACAAAGAATACATTCATACAAACCATCAAGATGCTCACGCTCTTCTTGAGATTGTAAACGCTCTTTTGGTGGCGCAGGTTGGTTGTTGATCAAGAACGGATGAATCTTGTTATACTGATCGTAGAACTGATTCATGTCTACAACCAAGTCTTTAATTACAGGAAGACCCGGAAGTGGACGAATTGTGATCACTTCTGGTAAATCGTTTAGGTTCCAAAGACACGCTAAACCGTTTTTACCATTGATGTTTACACCATCAGAACCACAAATACCTTCACGACATGAACGACGGAATGTCAAAGATTCGTCTTGTACTTTCAATTCAAGAAGTGCATCAAGCAACATACGGTGCTTATCAGTCAATTCAAGCTTAAAAGTTTGCATGTACGGTGCTTTATCCTTATCAGGATCGTAGCGGTAGATATTAAATGTACGAGTACCTCTACTCATCTTACTTCTCCCAATTAGAATGTACGTGGTTTAGGTGGAATAGCAGCTACAGTAAGCGGCTTGTAACGTACTGGTTTGTACTCAAGACGGTTATCTGTAGAGAACCATAAAGTATGCTTCATCCACTCATCATCACGACGACCATAAGAATAAGTTGGGTGATCTGGTGGTAACTCAAAGTCTACAACCGTATGCGCACCACGACATTCTTTACGTGCAGCAGCTGAGATTAGTGTCGCTTTAGCAACTTCATACAAGTTTTCAACTTCTAATGCTTCTACACGTGCAGTGTTGAATACTTTAGATTTGTCTTTCAAATGAATGTTGCGAACACGTGGCTCAAGCGCAAGAATTTGTTTCACACCTTCATCAAGCAATGCTGAAGTACGGAATACACCTGCGTGGTCTTGAACGATGTTACGAATTGCATCAGCAACTTCTTGAGCGTTTTCACCTGAAGTCGATTCGTCAAGTTTACGAATACGGTTCACAGTATTTTCAAGTACAGTTGTTGGAAGTGGTTCGTACTCACCATCATGTTGCTTAGTCACATACTCAATGATGTGTTGACCAGCAGCCTTACCAAATACAACCAAGTCAAGCAATGAGTTTGTACCTAAACGGTTTGCACCGTGTACAGATACACATGAACACTCACCAATTGCATAGAAACCTTTTACTGGTTTAGCAAAGTCACGGTCACCCGCGTTGGTTGTATATGTATCAGTTTCTGCGTTGTAGTTCGCAACCAACTCTTGAGTTTCACGGCTTTCTGGAACAACCACTTGACCATGAATATTGGTTGGAATACCACCCATTTGGTAATGGATTGTAGGCACAACAGGAATTGGCTCTTTAGTACAGTCAACGTTCGCGAATTTCTTACCAATCTCAAATACAGATGGAAGACGCTTCATGATTGTGTCTGCACCTAAGTGCGTCATATCAAGCAAGATGTAGTCTTTGTTTGGACCACAACCACGACCTTCTTTAATTTCTTGGTCCATAGAACGTGATACGAAGTCACGTGGCGCCAAGTCTTTCAAAGTTGGTGCATAACGCTCCATGAACGGTTCGCCTGAATCGTTACGAAGGATACCACCCTCACCACGACAGCCTTCCGTTAACAATACGCCCGCGCCCGCAACACCTGTTGGGTGGAACTGCCAGAATTCCATATCTTGTAATGGAATACCTGCACGCGCAGCCATACCAAGACCGTCACCAGTGTTGATATATGCGTTTGTAGATGCACGGTACACACGACCTGCACCACCTGTAGCAAACAATGTCGCTTTCGCTTGGAATACTGCGATTTTACCTGTTTCTTGGTCAATTGCAGTCACACCTAGTACATCGCCAGCTTCGTTACGGATCAAATCAAGAGCAATCCATTCTACGAAGAATTGAGTACCCATTTTCACGTTGCTTTGATAAAGCGTGTGAAGAAGTGCGTGACCTGTACGGTCAGCTGCAGCACATGCACGTGGAACTGCTTTTTCACCGTAGTTTGCAGAGTGACCACCGAATGGACGTTGGTAAATTGTACCGTCTGCGTTACGGTCAAATGGCATACCCAAGTGTTCTAATTCATAAACCACTTGTGGCGCTTCACGCGTCATGAATTCAATCGCGTCTTGGTCGCCCAACCAGTCAGAACCTTTTACCGTGTCGTAAAAGTGGTAGTGCCAGTTATCTTCTTGCATGTTACCAAGAGATGCACCAATACCACCCTGCGCTGCAACAGTGTGTGAACGTGTAGGGAATACTTTAGTCAATACCGCAACTTTCAAACCTGCTTGAGCAAGTTGGTAAGATGCACGCATACCTGAACCACCACCACCAACAATGACTGCGTCAAAGAATTGGTGTGGAATATTTGTATAATCTTCTTTAGGGTTAATCGCGCCCATGATATTTTCCTATCAATTCGCCCAGAAAATCTGGATTGCCCAGATTGCGTATGCAAAAACAGCAATAATCACTGCTGAAGTCAGCACTAGGCGTAAACCTGAAGCTGAAGGACCCATTTGACGAGTAGTCACATAGTCAGTGAATACTTGCCACATACCGATCCAAGCATGTGCAACAAGAGATAAGACTGCCAATAAAGACATAATCTTCATTGGTAATGTCATCATAAAGCCGTACCACTGTTCAAAGTTGAATCCACCGTTAAGAAGAATCCAACCAAATACCACAACGGTATAAACAGCAAGAACAACAGCACTAATACGTTGGATAAACCAATCGCGAGAACCTGAACCCGTTAAACCTGTAGCACTTTTCATTAGATTACAATCCATACAAATGCTGCAACGATACCGATAGCAGACAAGATCAATGAAATAGTAGCTGCAATGCGACCACTTTGCAGTTCTTCTGCAAAACCAAGGTCAGCAAGTAAGTGCTTAACACCAGCAATGAAGTGATAGATTAAGCCGGCTACAAATACCCATACGATAAAGCGCACAAAGAAACCGTTAAAAATTTCTTGAACTTGAGCAAAACCTTCAGGTGAAGACAAAGACTTGTCTAACAACCATAAAAGTACCGGTACGAGTAAAAATACGATGACACCAGAAAGACGGTGTAGAATTGATGCAATAGCCACGGGCGATTTTAAGTTTACTTCTAAAACTTGACCCATGGACAAATTGACAGGTCTGTTGCTTTTCACAGCGGGCATCCTGTAAGTAAAAACTCCATCCGGAGTTTGTTGGAATAAATTCGAAGGAAAGCTGGCATTGTTAGGCAAATTCATGCCTAACCTTAAAACGACACTGAATTATAAAACGTCAACTGTTAAAATACAAACAACTCTACTCGGCTTTTTGGCTAAAAAACCCTTAAATAAGAATCATTAACAAGTATAAAGACAAACCAATTACCATCCACAACCACACAAGCAAACATAAATCTATGTTTTTAAATAAATTATTAAAGTGAAAACTCTTGATGACACAATCAGTGGCTTTAGAATATTTAGACTAAAGATAAATTTGTACTTTGTTTTTCAGATGTTCTTCGGGTTTTCACATACTTATATATAAGTAGCAGCACTATATATGTGTGTACTCCACTGTTTGCAGCAATTTACAACCACAACACAAGACTCTTAGATCCAGACAGCCCATCACTTTGCTTTGGTCAAGGTACACCTGATCATGGATTAAACTTTAATGTCGGCACATACCTCAATCTTTTTATACAACTTATATTTACTTTAAACACCACACCTAAATAAATATTAAAAATGATAATCATCATGCGAATGAATGACTTATCCAGTATTTTTTGTATCTGTATGGATAAATAACCGCGCTTTATTCACAAAGATTTCATCATTTCCCACTCAAAATATGATGGATCATGGCTATTTTCAGGAGTTTAATCAGTCATTTTTTGATCAATCAATATCGAATTTAAATACCAGACTTACTGCCTATTACAAACAATCTGACCACCCTACCGTGTATGTAAAAACGTGTAAGTTATGAGAATTAGATAAATTTAAGTATTGGACTGAATCCTGCTAAAGAAATAGCACATCAAAACTAGTATTTAAAATTGCTTACAATTAATCCGTATTGATGATTTTTTTCTGCACATCCGACAAATTTTGACTTATGATACGGCGGCTGTGCTGTGATTTTATTGATTTTTTTACTGGAATTTTTTCGGCTTTTTCTATAAACAGTCGTCTGCTTAATCCATAAGTATAATTGACAAAATTTCAGTACTCTCTAATCTTAGAGCTAATTTTTAATCCGTCTGACTTGCGCATTAAAAGATTGATACTTCGAGTCAGATCAACATTCACCAGGACAGGAGATCTATTGAATGTCTGAAGCAACTGGCAAAAAAGCCGTATTACAGCTTGATGGAAAAGAAATTGAATTACCAATTTACAGCGGCACATTAGGCCCAGATGTAATTGACGTTAAGGATGTGTTGGCGGCAGGTCACTTTACTTTTGATCCTGGTTTTATGGCAACAGCGTCTTGCGAGTCTAAAATTACGTTCATTGATGGTAACAAAGGTATTCTTTTACACCGTGGTTACCCAATTGACCAATTAGCGACTAAAGCTGACTACTTAGAAACTTGCTACTTATTATTAAATGGTGAGCTTCCAACTGCAGAACAAAAAGCTGATTTTGACGCTAAAGTTCGCAACCACACTATGGTTCACGACCAAGTAAAACGTTTCTATAACGGTTTCCGTCGTGACGCTCACCCTATGGCAATCATGGTAGGTGTTGTTGGTGCGTTATCTGCGTTCTATCACAACAACTTAGACATCGAAGATGTTAACCACCGTGAAATCACAGCGATTCGTTTAATCGCGAAGATTCCTACTTTAGCGGCTTGGAGCTACAAGTACACTGTTGGTCAACCATTTGTTTACCCACGTAACGACTTAAGCTACGCAGAAAACTTCTTGTACATGATGTTTGCTACACCAGCAGACCGTGATTACAAAGTAAACCCTGTTCACGCTCGCGCAATGGATCGTATTTTCACGCTTCACGCTGACCACGAACAAAACGCGTCTACTTCAACTGTACGTTTAGCAGGTTCTACCGGCGCTAACCCATACGCATGTATCTCTGCAGGTATTTCTGCACTTTGGGGTCCTGCTCACGGTGGTGCGAACGAAGCTGTTCTTAAGATGCTTGATGAAATCGGCTCTGTAGAACACGTTGCTGAGTTCATGGAAAAAGTGAAGACTAAAGAAGTTAAACTTATGGGCTTTGGTCACCGCGTTTATAAAAACCATGACCCACGTGCGACTGTAATGAAGCAAACTTGTGACGAAGTACTTAACGACTTAGGTATCAACGATCCACAACTTGCACTTGCAATGGAACTTGAGCGTATTGCGTTATCTGATGAATACTTCATCAAGCGTAACTTATACCCTAACGTAGACTTCTACTCAGGTATCATCCTTAAAGCGATTGGTATCCCAACAGAAATGTTTACTGTAATTTTCGCACTTGCACGTACAGTTGGTTGGATCAGCCACTGGTTAGAAATGCACAGCGGTCCTTACAAAATCGGTCGTCCTCGTCAGCTTTACACTGGCCACACTCAACGCGACATCAACCGTTAATTCGGTCTGCGTTGTAGCATGTAAAACGACACGACAAAAAAACCACCTTCGGGTGGTTTTTTATTGCTTTTATTTAGCCGATAAAACTCGTTACTGCTTTACTTATTCCAAACAACCACCAAGCCACAAAATAAAATTTAGATCATTGCAGATTTAGGCTATATTTTTGATGTCAGCTACTTACAACTCATTTCTATGCTACAACTGCATTTATTCATTCTCAGCTTATTGATGCGACTGCTCAAACTAGATCAGTTTAGATGTCGAAGCCTAACTGCAATGGAAATACAGTTGTGCCAATCTGTGTTTGGCAATCTGATTGACTACAGCCAAGTCAAAGTCATGAACCATCCTTATTTGCCTTGGCAGCCACAGCACATTTTTATGGCCCCCTGTGGCTATATTCATGTGCGTAATCGGCATTATCTAGCCGACTACAGCCAAGCACACCGTGGCTATCAAGCGATCTTTATTCATGAGATGGCGCACATTTTACAGCATCAACATCACATCAATGTCTTACTGCGTGGTGCGGTATTGCAAACCGCGTATTTTTTGAGTTTTAAGCGTTACAATCCATATCATTATCGCTTAATTGAAGCGAAACCTTTTTTTGCTTACAACATTGAGCAACAAGGTGAAATTGCCAAAGATATTTTTCTTAAAAAAATAGACAATATTATTTTAAACAGCCCGCACCGCTCGACTTAGCTCACTCATCTTGGTACATGCTTATTTCACGAAAAACACATGCATCATACAACCTAAAAATATAATGCTTTTCAAATAAATAGCATAAAAATTCTGTCACATTTCAATGATATTCTTGCAGACAAGACAATAAAGTGTATTCGATGCTAGCATCTATTCTAAATTAAGATAAAATAGCAAAAGTCTCCATTTTTGCACTGCAAAATAAGATCTTTATCTGTTAGATAATAAATGGTTTTTATTTGTGCCTTTCGGCAGTCGTTTAATCCACAATACACTACGCTGAAATTTTTATAACAATAATCATCAGCCACTTACGTGTATTCTACACCTATAGGAATAGGACTTAATTTAAATGAAATCTTTTAAAATTGCCCTTGCACAGTTCTCTCCACACATTGGCAATCTCGAAGCAAACGCGCAAAAAATGCTTGAACAAGCAAATGAAGCGAAAAAACAACATGCAGATTTGATTATTTTTCCTGAACTTTCAATTTTGGGCTACCCTGCAGAAGATTTATTACTGCGCCCAAGCTTGAATCAACGCACACAACAAGCATTTGAACAATTACGTGAAATTAAAGATATTGTTTTAGTTTTCGGCTTTGTCAATGAAACTGAAGATGGTCAGCGCTTTAACTCGGCTGCCGTCATGAAAGATGGCAACATCTTAGGTATTTACAACAAGCAAAATTTACCAAATTATGCTGTATTTGATGAAAAACGCTATTTTGATGAAGGTCATCAACACTTAGTTTTTGAATACCTTGGTCATAAATTTGGCGTTTTGATTTGCGAAGATTTATGGTCTTTGCCAACCGTGCAGCAATTGGCACAGTTGAATGTAGAAACTGCATTGGTCTTGAACGCATCGCCTTATGAAGTGGGTAAACCGCAGCATCGTGTACAGACCATGACCGAACTGGCAAAACAATTACATCTCAATGTGGTGTATGTAAACCAAGTTGGCGGTCAAGATGATTTAATCTTCGATGGTACGAGCTTTGTGATTAACCAAGCAGGCAATGTTGCATTACAAGCCCCAACCTACCAAGAAGGTTTATTCTACGCAGAATATGACGCTGCACAGAAGCACTTTAAAACTGCCGAAATTAGCCCAGCTTTAGACACCCTTGCAGAAATCTATCAAGGTTTAGTATTAGCAACCCGTGACTATGTGCAACGCTCTGGCTTTCCAGGTGTAATTCTAGGCTTGTCGGGTGGAATTGATTCAGCGCTCACTCTTGCTATTGCGGTTGATGCAATTGGTGCAGATAAGGTACAAGCGGTAATGATGCCATACACTTATACCGCGCAAATTAGTGTGGAAGATGCTGCAGAGCAAGCCAAAACTTTAGGCGTGACTTTTGGTATTGCCGAAATTCACCCGATCGTAAATAGCTTTATGCAAACGCTGTATCCTTTCTTTGGTAACAGCCCTAGCGATACCACAGAAGAAAATCTACAAGCCCGTGCCCGCGGCACAATCTTAATGGGTCTGTCGAATAAGTTTGGTAACCTCGTGCTTTCTACAGGTAACAAATCTGAGTTAGCAGTTGGCTATTGCACGCTTTATGGCGATATGGTCGGTGGTTATGCGGTACTCAAAGATGTGTACAAAACCATTGTGTTTGAACTGGCTAAATACCGTAACAGTATTGCCGATACTCCTGTGATTCCTGAGCGTGTGATCACGCGCCCACCTTCAGCAGAATTACGTCCTGACCAAAAAGACCAAGATTCTTTACCACCATACGAAGTGCTCGATGCGATTTTGTATGCGTATATTGAAGAAGATCAGAGCCAAGAAGACATCATTAGCAAAGGCTTTGAACGCGCGATGGTCGAGAAAGTCATTCAATTGGTTGATCGCAACGAGTACAAGCGTCGCCAAGGTGCATTAGGACCACGTATTAGTTCACGCGCTTTTGGTCGTGAACGTCGCTATCCGCTCGTTAATGGTTGGAAAGCAGGGATTTAACGCTAAAGCATTGCTTAAACAAAGATATAAAAAACCAAGCTACGGCTTGGTTTTTTTGTACCTGCCATTAAACCAATGCTGCAAAAAGTAGCCTAAAATTTTGACATAAAAAAAGACCAAGCTGAGAGCTTAGTCTATAAAAATGGTGGCTATGACGGGACTTGAACCTGTGACCCCCGCATTATGAGTGCGGTGCTCTAACCAACTGAGCTACATAGCCATAAACTGTGTGCGCATTATCTAAACTTAGCCCTGCATCGTCAAGTATTTTAATTTACAAACGCTCACAGTTTAAGCAAAAACAGTGCAATTTGTTTAATTTTAATCAAATTACTATTTTCTTACGGAGATTCTTAAATATTTGCAGCAAAATCTATATCAAGTCACACAGAAAAAAGAGAATAAATTCAACCATGATCTTGAAGTCTATAATACTGAATAGCCTTGTTGTTGGCTTAAGTTCCTGCGCTTTGGTTTCACCTATTTTTGTAGATTACAACGGTGTACGGCGTGATGTTGCGCAATTTATTAATTCTAAAATGAGTTATAGCATCGCAGACCGACGTGTCTTGGTTGCTTATGCCAAAGGGCAGCAAAAGATTTTAACGGCACATCAACTCAATGCTGCAGCGCAGCAACAACTGGCTTATGAGCGTGCTGTAGGGCGTTATTGTGCATCACAACACATTTCGCTAAAAAAATTAAATCAGGTCGATGCCAAAATTTTTGCTCACTCTGATCAACAAGCCAATTGGCAACAGATTCAAAACCTACAAATGCAGATTCAACTGGATACAGCTCAAATAGATTGCACAGACAAATTTTAAACAAAAAAAAGACCACGTTAGTGAACGTGGTCTGAAAAATGGTGGCTATGACGGGACTTGAACCTGTGACCCCCGCATTATGAGTGCGGTGCTCTAACCAACTGAGCTACATAGCCAAAAACTGTGCGCGCATTATCTGCTGTAATCTAGGTAACGTCAAGCCTTATCACGCATCAATTGCTTAAAATTTGGTGAAGTGAACCGATAAGCCGGGTTCTGTCGAGAACGATCATTCCTCTAGGCGTACAATCACTCATACGCTCAAGCGACCTACCCGAATCCAGTACGGGCCGTACCTCAGGATTCCTATTTGGTCTTGCTTCTGGTGGGGTTTACCATGCCATGAACTGTTACCAGCCATGCGGTGCGCTCTTACCGCACCCTTTCACCCTTACCTTCAATTTCTTCCGAAAAAGAAACCATACGAAGGCGGTCTACTCTCTGCTGCACTTTCCGTCGGCTCACGCCGCCCAGGCGTTACCTGGCACCCTGCCCTATGAAGCCCGGACTTTCCTCCCCTGTTTCAGTCACGGAGACCTCCACAGCAGCGATCGTCTGGTTCACTTCGAAGGCGCATCTTAGCAAAATTATAAGTTAATTGCTTGCGCTTTTTTGAGCAATCAGTTTTTTATATTTTTCCAGCAATTGTTCCTGTGTTTCTACATGCTCTGGATCGAGCGGAATACAATCGACTGGGCAAAATAACTGACACTGCGGCTGCTCGTGATGTCCTACACATTCAGTACATAATGCTGGATTAATCTCATAAATCAGCTCACCCATATAAATTGCCTCATTTGGGCATACAGGTTCACAGACATCACAGTTAATACATTCATCGGTAATATATAAAGACACGCTACCAACCTTGTCGTAATTTACGCTCAAAGGCTTCGACCACAACAGGTGCAACAAATTTAGTCACATCACCTTTTAAGCGTGCAATTTCACGAACTAATGTAGAAGAAATAAATGAATATTGCTCTGAAGGAGTCAGAAATACCGCTTCATATTTCGCATCTAATTGACGGTTCATATTTGCCAACTGAAATTCGTATTCAAAATCTGAAACAGCACGCAAACCACGCAAAACTGCAGTCGCATTTTGCTCACGGAAAAAATTAACCAATAAACCATCAAATCCGACAAATTCAACATTAGGCAAATGCTTTAAAGATGCCTGTGCCAATTCCACACGTTCTTCCAAAGTAAAAATTGGATTTTTATGATGTCCAATGGCAATTGCGACCACGACTTCATCAAACATTTTTGCAGCACGTGTCACCAAGTCAATATGACCATTAGTAATCGGGTCAAAGGTGCCCGGATAAATTACGCGAGTTTTAGACATCCATTATGCTCTAGTTGGTTTTGTCAAAGTTAGTTTAACAAATACAAAAAATTTTAGTGAACTAAAGTCTACCAAATTATGAAATATCAAAGCAGTTTAGCCAACAGTTGTGATGATTTTGATTTGTCAGCAAGCCTTGGTTTGAGGCACAATAGTCATAAGTTTGGAAGTAATTGAATATGGCGAAGCTAACTGTAGTTAAAAAAAATACGGGCGGAACAATTGCACAGAATAAACGTGCACGCCACGATTATTTTATTGAAGAAAAATTTGAAGCAGGACTTTCTTTGCAAGGTTGGGAAGTCAAATCTTTGCGTGCAGGACGTATGACTATTACCGAAAGTTATATCCTGTTTCGTGACAATGAAGCCTTTTTATTTGGTGCACAAATTCAACCACTCTTGTCGGCTTCAACGCATGTAGTGCCTGAAGCGACCCGTACCCGCAAACTCTTACTTTCACGACGTGAAATTGAAAAGTTGATGGGTGCAGTCAATCAAAAAGGTTATTCTTGCGTACCTTTAGCATGTTATTGGAAAGGCCCTTTAGCGAAGCTTGAAATTGCTTTGGTGAAAGGTAAACAATTGCACGATAAACGCGCTTCTGAAAAAGACCGCGATTGGCAGCGTGATAAAGCACGTTTGATGCACAAATAATTTTGCACATTCCGCCCATAAAAAATGCTCGAGATCAACATCGAGCATTTTTTATGGAAGTTGTAAAACTAAAAATGCTTAGTCTTTAAGTTTTAATTCCACCAAATATTTACCAAATTTGACTGCAGTTTCCAAATCACCTTCGGGTGGCGTAACTTCAACACTGGCATTATCAGACTGCGTCATTAAACCCAAAAAGCTCGACATGCGGTTAATATCGTGTGGACTACGCCCTGTCGGCATAAACGGTAAACCTGACCACAACATGCCATGCTGCATCGCAAATAAATTAATTTGTTGCAGCACCGCCAGTTTATCGCCACTTAAACCACCGCCATTGGTAAAACCTGCCGCCAGTTTGCCCTGCCAAGTTCTGGCCAACCAACGCTTAGACGATTGCTCCATAAACTGTTTTAAAGCCGAAGTAATGCTGCCCATATAAGTTGGACAGCCCATAATGATAATATCGGCTTGATCTAGGCTATCCCATTCAATTTCAGCCACATCCATCAAAGTCACCTGAGCATCCATTTGCGCAGCACCTTGTGCAATATGCTGTGCCACCTTAGCAGTATGACCATAAGGACTGTGATAAACCACCGCCACACGAATAGCAGCGCAAGAAGATGTTGAATGAGTCACTGACATGAGAATGTTTAAAACCAAATAATTAAGTCAAGTTTAACACTAAGCCTGCATAAACACGAATGTTGCCATACGTCCTGTACGTGCTTGACGGCGGTAAGAATAGTAATCATCGGCTTGTTGATACGAGCACTGATCACCGCCCAAGACCGTTGTAACACCATGCTGCTGCAAAATAAAACGCGCGATCGCATACAAGTCAGCAAGATATTTACCTTGCTGCTGCCCTGCAATAAAAGCCGTGTCTAATTCAGGATATTTATCGCAAAATGCCTGTTTCACCTCAGCCCCAACTTCAAAACACGGCTGACTAATAGCCGCACCCAACCACGCCCATGTTGGAGCACTTTGCATTTCGACGATGGTGTTTTCGATAATACCGTTGGCAAGACCACGCCAGCCTGCATGCAGATTCGCAACCTCAGTGCCTTCGGCATTGCCCAAAACCACAGGTAAACAGTCTGCGGTCATCATCATTAAAGCATGCGCTTTACGCTGAGTGACCAAACCATCGCCTTCTAAAGCTTCACAAGTGATTTGCTCATTAATGGTCTGACACAACACGCTATGTGTTTGCGTCATCCACGTCATTTTATCGACCCCATATTCAGCAAACTCTGCCAGTAAACTCATACGATGCTGCTGCACACGCCATGCATCATCCTGCACATGCAGCGCCAGATTAAAACCAGATACATCGGCACAGTCTGTCGCTAAAGCTTGCACATGTTGTATGCGGGTTTGCCCAACATACACACCTGCAGGTAATCCTTGAACAAATTGCATAAATCTATCCTTAGTCGTTTTCTGGCATTGCCGTATCTGAGTTGATCTTGTTAATGCTGTCTATGCAACAATTAATAGGCAGCATTTTCACTGCGTAACACGTCTACCAATTGTTTAAAGTCTTCAGGCCACGGCGCTTCAAACATCATTTCTTCTTGAGTACGTGGATGCACCAAACCGAGTTTGACGGCATGTAAGGCCTGACGTTTAAAGTTACGCAAGGTATCGTTTAATAATGCCGATGCGCCTGCTGGCACACGTACACGTGGCGTATAAACAGGATCGCCAACCAAACCATAACCAATATAACTTAGATGCACACGAATTTGATGAGTACGTCCAGTTTCCAAACGCGCCTGAACACGAGTGAAATGCTGAAAGCGTTCTTTAACATTGTAATGTGTGACGGCGTCTTTGCCGCCCGGCAAAACAGCCATTTTCACTCGATCTACAGGATGGCGTTTAATCGGCTCATCGACAGTGCCTCCCGCAATCATGTTGCCGTACACCACCAAGTCGTATAAACGATAAACTGACTTTTTCGCCAGTTGCTTGGTCAAGGCAAACTGTGCTTCCAGATTTTTGGCAACCACCAGCAAACCCGAAGTATCTTTATCAATACGATGCACCAAACCTGCACGAGTTAACTCTGCCGATTTTGGATAATGATGCAGCAAGGCATTTACCAGAGTTCCAGAGCTATTTCCCGCCCCCGGATGCACCACCATACCCACAGGTTTATTAATCACCATGATGTCATCATCTTCATAAATAATATCCAGTGGAATATCTTCAGGTAGGCTGCGGGTTTGCGCTTCAAGCTCGACTTCTAGGGTAAGAAGCTCATCACCTTCACACTTATATTTAGGTTTGACCGTGTTACCATTTACCAACAAATGACCGTCTTTGAGCCACTGTTTTAGCTTTTCACGTGAAAATTCACTCCAAATGATGGCTGCAACTTGGTCGATGCGTAGTCCTAAGTGGCTGTCATCCAATTGAAATTGCAACGATAAACGTGTTGCAGTTGAGTCTGAAGTATGGTTATCTGCATCCTCAGCATCTTCAAGTAAATTGAACTCAGTTTCAGGTAAATTGGAATGGGTAGATTGTGCTTGACTCATTTGCTCATTCAGACAAAAGTGGTTTAATAGCGCAATTGTAGCTCATTGCCCGTATTAACAGAGGAATTTTTATGTCGCTACCACGTTATAAAATAACAATGCTTGCTCTTTCACTCGGCGTTGCGTCTGCAATTGTGGGCTGTAGCAGCAATCCAAAAAAAGAAGTGGTCGATACTGGTCCGCAATCTAGCGAACAGGTTTATATTGAAAAGGCAGAAAAAGCACTGGATCGTGGTCAATACACCGATGCCGTTAAGCATCTTGAAGCTTTAGAAACCTATTATCCAACGGGTGATTATGCGCAGCAAGCGCAGCTTGAATTGTTGTATGCAAAATTCCAGCAAAAAGATTATGAAGGCGCAATTGCTGTTGCAGATCGTTTTATCCGCATGAACCCGCAGCATCCTAAAGCCGATTATGCCTACTATGTACGTGGTGTGGCGAATATGGAACAAAACTATGATGGTTTGTTGCGTTATACCTCGCTCAAGCAATCACACCGTGATGTTAGCTATTTAAAACTGGCCTATCAAAACTTTGTCGATTTTATCCGTCGCTATCCATCAAGCACTTATGCGGTAGATGCTGCACAGCGCATGCAGTTTATTGGTCAGGAACTGGCGGAAGCCGAAATGAATGCGGCACGTTATAACATTAAACGTAAAGCATGGGTGGCTGCAGTAGAGCGTTCATTGTGGGTAGTTGAGCATTATCCGCAAACTCCGCAAATTCCAGAAGCGTTGGCAACGGTGGCTTATGGTTATGGCAAACTGGGCGATCAAGCCACAGCTCAACAATATATTGATGTGTTGAAACTGAACTATCCAAATTTGGTTAAAGCAGATGGTAGCGTGAATTTACGTGCTGCCCGTCATGACGCAAGCTGGATTAACCGTGCAACTTTGGGTATTTTCGGACGTGAAGCGCAAAGCAGCACTGAAACACAACAGTCAGATACTAAAGCACAAGCAGAGCCATCACGCAGCCTCACCAACCGTTTGAGTTTTGGCTTGCTCGATCGTCCAAAATCTCAAAACGACAGCACTGAATAAAACCATTCCGACTGATTTTTCAGTTTTGAAAAATGCAAAGGGCAAGTTATGATACTTGCCCTTTGTTCTTTTATGGGCTTGTTTCCTGTCCTAGAAAAAGATACAAAAGAGAATACTCATTGAGTCAATCAGCACAGTCTGATGTATTCAACCTGTTCGGCGAACCTTTCACTACCAAGAGATAACAGACAAAACCGTATGGCCATTCCACAGCACACGATTGATCAAATTTTAGATCGCACTGATATTGTCGATCTGATTAGTCAGCGCGTGAAATTAAAAAAAACTGGTCGTACCTATTCGGGCTGCTGCCCGTTCCATCAGGAAAAAACCCCGTCTTTTCACGTTTACCGTGACAAGCAGTATTATCATTGCTTTGGCTGTCAGGCAAATGGTAACGCCATCCGTTTTTTAATGGATATTGATAACCGCAATTTTGTAGATGTCATGAAAGACTTGGCCAGTCAAACAGGCATCGAACTCCCAAAAGATCAGCACGACAATAAAAAACTCTCTTATAAACGTGAAGCCAAAAAGCCAACACCGATAGCTCAACCCAAACCAACAGCAAAAGACCAGAATGAAACTTCTGCAGCTCAAACCACATCAAGCGAACATACTTTTGAAGCTTCTGGCATCGACTTTGATCCTTTTGCCGAGTTTCAAAGTGCTGAATACGCAAACTCGGAATTTCAAAACAATGCCGACCCGTTTGCAGGTTTTGAGCAATGGGACACCATGCAGGACACACCTGCACAAGAAGGCAACTTATACGACTTGCTAGAAAATATAGCGCAATATTATGAGCAGCAATTGCCGCACAGCCCTGCCGCGCAACAGTATTTTCAAAAACGTGGTTTAACCGCACAAACCTTGCAGTTTTGGCGCTTGGGTTACGCACCCGAAGATTGGCAGCATTTAGAAAAAGCCTTTCCGCAAGACATTGCAGGTTTAAAACTGCTAGGCTTAATTCGTACCAGTGACAAGGGACGTGACTTCGATTTATTACGTGATCGGGTGATTTTTCCAATCCGTGACAGCAAAGGACGTGTGGTCGGCTTTGGTGGTCGCGCACTTAATGATGAAATCAAACCCAAATACATCAACTCGCCCGATTCGGAAGTGTTTCATAAAAACCAATTGCTCTATGGTTTATATGAAGGACGCAAACAAAAAGCCCAAGATTATTTAATGGTCGAAGGCTATATGGATGTGATTGCCTTGCAGCAATACGGCATTCATGGTGCTGTAGCGACACTCGGTACAGCCAGTAATACCGATCATTTAAACATTCTATTCCGCCAAAACAACCGCATTACCATCGCGTTTGATGGCGATGCCGCAGGTCAAAAAGCCGCACGTCGTACACTGGAAATTGCACTGCCTTTGCTCAATGATGGACGTGAACTGAAGTTCTTTGTTTTACCCAATGAGCACGACCCTGACTCACTTATTCGTCGTGAAGGCATCGAAAATTTCCGACGTTTATTAGATCAAGCACCTTTGCTATCAGATTTTGTCTTTGCGCATCTCACCCAAAACCATAATATCAGTACCCCTGAAGGCAAAAGTCAGGTCATGGGTGAACTGCGGCAGTTGACCGAACTTTTGCCCAAAACGGGTTCTTATCGCTATTTGCTGCAACAGTTTTTCCGTGAAAAGTTAGGCTTTAACCGTAAATGGCAGGCACAGACCAATAACGATGCATCTTTGAGTTTTAGCACCAAAGTCGATGCCGAAGAATATGTGATTGCGATTCTAATCAATCACCCGTATTTGTATATTCACTTTGAACCGTTACGTGCGCTGATTCCAAATGATCATCTGCTACACCAAATCTTAAATATTTTAAATACTATTTTTGATGATCTACCCGATGATCCTGAACAAGCCAAATATTATATTTTGGGTGCATGCTCAGCGTATCACTATGAATTACAGCGCATTTTACAACAAGCCAATGTCAGTGATTACACGACTTCTCCTGAACACGTCGATAAATTGGCGCAGGATTTTTCAACCAAATTGCAATACGACTGCTTACAGCAAAAAATTCGCTCCAAAAAATTCAGCAGCATTGAAGAAATGAAGCGCTTGAAACATCAAATTTATGAAATTGATAAAAAAAGATCGCTGACCTTGTTAGAGGAATAAGCGATCTGATTAGATTAAGTTTGTATCATCAAAAATCTTTTTTGTGAATCACGTTAATCTTGCTTATTTGCGACGATGTTTGGCAGTCGCTGCTAAATTTTCCTGCATAAACTCAAAACATTCAGGCTCATCACCTTTGGCTGCTTCACGCAATAAAATAGAAGTTGGATGCAGCAGTTTTTGGGTTAAACGATAGGAAAATTCCTGCAGAACCTGTGCAGCATCTTCACCTTTGGCAATACGCGCCATCGCCAAATTTAATTCTTCCTGACGCAAGCTTTCGCCATGTTCACGGTAAGCATGAATGGTCGCACCTGCTTGCTGAACTTTTTGATGGGTCACCAACTCAGTCACAAGCTGATTGACCATTAGCTCTGCTTCCACAGCCGCCTGACGACGCTGCGCCAAGTTTTCATCAATCACGCTTTGCAGGTCATCGACCCCGTACAAATACACGCCATCCAAGTTTTCAATTTTAGGATCAATATCACGTGGTACGGCCAAATCGACCAACAACATTTGCTGATAGCGACGTTTCTTTAACGCTGCTTTTACTTCAGGATAAGCAATCACCTGATGCAAACTACCCGTACAGCTTGAAATTACATCAGCGCGGTGTAAATTGGCCGCTAACTGATCAAATTCAATAATTTCAACTTCAACCCGATGCGCAATTTCTTGTGCCAAAGCTTCGGCACGAGCGCGGGTACGGTTACAAATTAAAATTTTAGCGACGCCCATCTCGGCCAAATGCTTCGCCACAAGGCTATTCATTTCGCCTGCAGCCACCACCATCACTGTTAGTTTTTCAGGATGGCTAAATACTTGTAACGCCAGTTGCGCTACCGCATAACCCATCGACACAGCATGGCTGCCTACGGCAGTTTCTGAACGTACCCGTTTGGCAGCATAAAACGCATATTCAAAAATTCGGTTGAGTTGTTGCGAAACCGTATGTGAGTCTTTGGCTAAAGACAGCGCAGTTTTGACCTGACCTAAAATTTGCGGCTCACCCAACATGAGTGAATCTAGCCCACTGGCTACGCGCATTAAATGCGACACCGCCTGTGCATTTTCATAACGATAAACATGACGACTCAATTGCTTCGCATCAATACCATTGACGTGTGCAAGCCAATCCAACACCTGTTCTGGATGTTCAGACATGGCGTAGACTTCGGTACGGTTGCAGGTAGACACCACCACCAAATCATTCAGTTCGGGATGTTGGCTTTGCTCAGCAAGTAAGGCACTTAACTTTTCTGGGTTAAATGCAATTTGCTCGCGCAACTCTACAGAGGCGGTTTGATGGTTGACACCCAATGCAAAGAAAGACATATCAGATCATCATTTCGCTAAATTTATGCTATTGTGCAATAACGGTGTCATAAAAAGCATTACTTGGATCAAGAAAAATTGCGTCAAACAAATAGCCGACCATACGGCGCGACAATTAAGCAATATTCTACCACATTCTTACTGGTCGGTAGCATGGCTTCAGTTGCTCATCTTAGAGCATCTGAAGAAATTTATCATGCAAATTCAAATTATAATGCGGTAAAACAAACCATGGTGGCAGAATTTGCCTTGGCTTATGGCGATATTCCAACTGCATTACACAACTACACGGTCTTGGCAATTAAGAACAATTCGACTTCCATTAAACAACGCGCCCTGAATATTGCCATTGAACAAAATGACCTACGTGCCGCATTAGATATTGCAACACATTGGGTGGTACAAGAACCATCCGATGTCCCTGCACTGTTTTATTTGGCGCACATTGCACTCAAAGCGCATGAATATGACTTGGCTGCAGAAACCTTAGATAAAATTCTAAATATTGATGCCACGGCTGACTTAGAACAAATTTTGGCGGGAATTTCCCCTGAATCTGTAGAAGACCGTGAATTTCTGATTCAAGCCCTGCGCACCAGCAAAGCCAAAGACAATCCATCTATTTTGGTATTGATTGCAGGTTTAAAAGCGCAAAATGGACAATATCAAGCCGCGCTCGACACCATTAACAGAGCGTTGCGCAAACGCCCGAAAGTCACTGGCTATATTTTAATGAAAGCCAATTTGTTGAGCGTACTTGGCAATGAAGAAGAAACGGCAGCTTGGTATGCAAAATCCAGCCGTAAACACAAAAATAATTTTGAAGTCCGTTTAGCCGAAGCCAAATATTTGGTCAAAAAAAATGAAGCAACTTTGGCGCTAACAAAGCTAGAAGCTATTTTAAAAAAATGGCCTACGGAAGATGAAGCCTTATTTATTGCAGGTTTGACCAGTATTGACTTGAAACAATACGAAAAAGCCGAAAAATATTTAGTAGAGTTGCGCTATTCAGCCCAATATCAAAACGAAGCCTATTTCTATTTGGCAGTCAATGCCGAGCGTAAACAGCACTTTGAAACAGCCAAAGCCTATTATCGTTTGGTGGATGGTAGCCTCTATACGGTTTCACGTCGCAACATGATCAGTATTTTTGCCCAGCAAGATAAACTGAACGATGCCCTGCGCTTTTTAACGCAGGAACGGGTCAACTATCCGCAGCACGCCAGTTTTTTATATCAGGCACAGGCCGATATTTTAAAACGTATGGATAATAAAAAAGCAGCACTGCGTTTGTTAGATGAAGCCATCAAAAACCTGCCCGATGATCCTGACCTGATCTATTCAGAAGTCTTACTATTGGATGCACATCAGGAAAAAGACAAACTGGATCAACTGCTCACCAAGTTACTGGAAATTGAGCCGAACAGCCCAACCTATTTAAATGCCTACGCCTATACTCTTGCACTGCAAAATCGTCGTTTGGATGAAGCGCGTCGCTATGTAGAGCAAGCACTTGAGTTTGCACCTGAACAAGCCTCTATTTTAGATACTTTAGGTTATGTCAGCTATTTGCAAAATGACTACACCGCTTCGGCACAAGCTTTAGAAAAAGCCTACGCCCTGAGTCATAGTGCCGCGATTGGCTCACGTTATGCAAAATCGTTGTATATGCAAGGCGATATTCAAAAATTCAGCCAAGTGTTACAACAATTACAACAAAATCATCCGAATGATCCGCAATTGCAACAATTAAATTCGCTATTGTTACCGCAGCCAGTTAAAAGAGTTAAATGATTCATGCGTTTATTTTCAAAATTAGGATTAACCCTTTTTGCCACCAGTAGCCTTGTACTGACAGGTTGTCAGCCTTTCGTACAAAAACCAGCCAACATTTCACAGCAAGTTGAAGCCGAAAATCAATTTAACCTACAAGGCAAAATTGGTGTGCGCACTCCGCAGCAATCTGGCAGTGCCTTTTTTACTTGGGTACAGCAGCAACAGCAGTTTGATATTGAACTGAGCGGTATTTTGGGTGTGGGTAAAACGCAAATTAGTGGACAACCGGGACAAGTCACCCTCAACAGTGCCAAAACAGGGTTGATTTATGCCGAAAGTCCTGAAGAACTGTTAGAACAAGCCACAGGTTGGCAAGCGCCCATCACCCACTTGGTCGATTGGGTACAAGCCCGACCTGCAACGGTCAATGCCCAAATTCAAAAAGACCCCCAACAGCGCCCGACTCAATTTATTGAAGATGGCTGGACAGTCGATTTAAGCTATAACGACAGTGCCAGTTTGCCAAACCGTCTGATTTTGAAACAAGCACTTGAATCAGGGCAAGAAAACCGTATTACAATGCTCATCCAAAATCGTTAATCACTTGCCAAGTTTCGCCATGATTCGTGTACCCTCACCTGCCAAATTAAATCTGTTTTTGCACATTACTGGGCGTCGTGACAACGGCTACCATGAATTGCAGACTATTTTTCAACTGATTGATTTATACGACTGGCTAGAATTTGAAGTCAATGATACTCAAAGCATTCAAATTCAGGGTTTAAACAGTGTCAATTTAGAGCAAAACCTGATTTACAAAGCCACGCAAATTTTAAAACCCTACGCGAAACAAGCCACAGGTTTAAATATTAAAATTGAGAAGCACATCCCTATGGGTGCAGGGCTTGGCGGAGGTTCATCCAATGCCGCAACCACCTTAATTGTAGTCAATCAACTTTGGCAATGTGGCTTGGATACTCAAAAACTAGCTGAACTTGGTTTACAGCTCGGAGCAGATGTACCGATCTTTGTGCATGGTCGTAATGCATGGGCAGAAGGCATTGGTGAACAGTTAACATTCATAGACTTAGCCCCAAAACAATATATTGTGTTAAAACCTGACTGTTTTATCAGCACTCAACTACTTTTTTCACAAAAAACATTGACAAGAAACACGAAGCCCACTAAATTCTGCGGCTATCAGATAAAGCCATCTGACTTTGGAAATAATTTTGAGCCTGTGGCACGAAATTTATACCCCGAAGTTGATGAAGCAATGCGTTATTTAGACCAATTTGGTCAAGCAAAGCTTACAGGTACAGGTGCTTGTGTCTTTACTGAAGTGACTGCAGAAATGAATGTAGACGACATTTTGGCACACTCACCATGTACTGCGTACGTTGTGAACAGCTTAGATGAATCTCCATTACGACATTTCACAGTACAATAGGGGTATCGCCAAGTGGTAAGGCACCGGTTTTTGATATCGGCATCCGTTGGTTCGAATCCAGCTACCCCTGCCATCTCTTTCACCTGTAGATTACTGTATTAGGGGTATCGCCAAGTGGTAAGGCACCGGTTTTTGATATCGGCATCCGTTGGTTCGAATCCAGCTACCCCTGCCATCTTACAGTGATCAAATCTAGGGGTATCGCCAAGTGGTAAGGCACCGGTTTTTGATATCGGCATCCGTTGGTTCGAATCCAGCTACCCCTGCCATTTTCTCGCATTAGACAGAACCCCCAATATTACCGCTATCCTGTTAATTTACCTTGACAGAACGCAGTAAAAATATTAAAGTTCTGCCGCATTAGGGGTATCGCCAAGTGGTAAGGCACCGGTTTTTGATATCGGCATCCGTTGGTTCGAATCCAGCTACCCCTGCCATCTATTCTTACATACACCAACCGCCAAGGGTGCTTCATGCCCAATCTTGTCGTTTTTAGTGGAACCGCGCATCCACAATTCGCTCAAAAAGTCGTAAGCCACTTGCACATTCCTTTAGGTGCTGCATCAGTTTCTACCTTCTCTGATGGTGAGATTGCTGTAGAGATTACCGAGAATGTCCGTGGTAAAGACGTATTTATCGTACAACCTACTTGTGCGCCAACCAATGACAACCTCATGGAAATCTTGGTGATGGCTGACGCGTTGCGTCGTGCAAGTGCAGGTCGTATTACTGCCGTTATTCCTTACTTCGGTTATGCCCGCCAAGACCGTCGTCCTCGTTCTACACGTGTTCCAATTACCGCTAAAGTGGTTGCAGATATGCTCACCACTGTAGGGATTGACCGTGTAGTGATGATTGACTTGCACGCAGACCAAATTCAAGGTTTCTTCGACATCCCTGTAGACAACATTTATGGTACGCCTGCGCTATTGGCTGACCTGCGTCAACAGTCACACGACAATCTCATGGTAGTTTCACCAGACGTTGGTGGTGTGGTTCGTGCACGCGCTGTTGCAAAACAAATGGGTGATATCGATCTTGCAATTATCGATAAACGTCGTCAAAAAGCGAATGAATCACAAGTGATGCATTTGATTGGTGATGTAAAAGATCGTGACTGTGTCATTGTAGATGACATGGTGGATACTGCAGGTACATTATGCAAAGCTGCCGATGCACTTAAAACTTTTGGTGCTCGCCGCGTTGTTGCTTATGCTACCCACCCTGTACTTTCAGGCAAAGCGATTGAAAACCTGAAAAATTCTGTGATTGATGAACTGGTTGTTACAGACACCATTCCTCTTTCAGAAGAAGCTCAAGCACTTGGTAAAATTCGCCAAGTATCTGTAGCAAGTATGGTTGCAGAAACAATTCGCCGTATTAACAACGAAGAATCTATTAGCGCAATGTTCGATTCTTATCTATAATAGAGCGCTAAATTTTCAAAGCCCTGCCACTTGGCAGGGTTTTCTATCACTAGATTGGTCGCAGATCTAGTTTATTTAAACTCAAAATAAGGATGTCTATCATGGCAAACTTCGTATTAAACGCTCAAGCGCGTGAAGCAGCTAACCAAGGGAAAGGTGCGAGCCGCCGCCTTCGTCACGCTGCATTAGTTCCAGCTATCATTTATGGTGGCGACGCTGAGCCTGTAACAATCACTTTAGAACTTCGTGAGCTTGTAAAAGCTTTAGAAAGCAATGCTTTCTTTGAAGAAGTTGTAGAAATCAAAGTAGGCGACAAAGTTGAAAACGTGAAAATCCAAGCGTTACAACGTCACCCTGCTAAAAACACACCTATGCACGCTGACTTCAAACGCGCATAAGTGTTCATGGTATAATTAGTGGCTAATATTTCACTGATTGTTGGTTTGGGCAACCCTGGTAAAGAGTATGCCCAAACCCGCCATAATGCAGGCTTCTGGTTTGTAGAACGCCTTGCAGATCAATATGGCATTACATTAAAAGCCGATCCTAAATTTCACGGGATCAGCGGACGTGGTAATATCGAAGGTCAAGACATTCGTCTGTTATTACCCACAACCTTTATGAATCGTTCTGGTCAAAGTGTTGTTCCCTTCGCCAAATTCTATCAAATTGCACCTGAAGCAATGCTGATTGCTCATGATGAACTGGATATGAACCCAGGGATCATTCGCCTAAAAACGGGTGGTGGTCATGGTGGACATAATGGTTTACGTGACATCGTGCCGCACACAGGTCCAAACTTCCATCGTTTACGCATTGGTATTGGGCATCCGGGTTCAAAAGAACGCGTGTCTGGTCATGTACTGAGCAAAGCACCAAGTAGCGAGCAAACTTTAATGGATGATGCACTTGCACATGCATTAGGTCGTATCAAGTTACTGGTCAATGGCGAAGTACAACAAGCCATGAATCAAATCAATGCCTATAAACCGAACTGATGAATCCACAATTGTTGAACAATCACACTTGCCATGTCGCAATTTTCAGAGCAAAATGCGCTTTCTGCTCGGAACTGACATCCAGCAAGCAGTGTTTGAATTCAACCATAAGATAAAATCTTAGGTCCACTAAGGAGACGCTCACCATGCTATCTCGTTTATTAAAATGCAAAATCCACCGTGCTTTTGTAACTCATGCAGAACTTCACTACGAAGGTTCATGTGCAATTGACGGAACACTCATGGATTTGGCTGGCATTCGTGAATATGAAGAAATCCACGTATGGAACGTGACCAATGGTAAGCGCTTCACAACTTATGCAATTCGTGGTGAAGACAACTCAGGCATCATTTCAGTCAATGGTGGTGCTGCACACCAAGCCGATGTAGGCGATATTATTATTATTGCAACCTTTGGTGACTTCACTGAAGCAGAAGCCAATGCACACGAACCACGTTTGGTCTATGCAAACCCAGACAATACCGTGAGTCACACTGCAAACTGTATTCCTGTACAAGTGGCTTAAGCCATTCCTGTACAAAATAAAAAAACTCGCAAATTTTGCGAGTTTTTTTATGGTTCAATAAAAGTCTTTCTAACCTTTAATCGCAAGAATTACAAATTAATCATCTTGCAAGCTATGCAATAAGCTATGGCTAATACCATCAGCCCTTAAAAATGCAAAATCATAACTTGCGGTTGCAAGCGCCAACACGCGACGTTCAAACTCCTGCCACAAAGGTCGCACTTCTTTGTAGTGAATGCCCAAGCCGCTTTCATCGGTAAAATGTCGATTTTTTTCACAAATTTTCAGTGCATGGTACAGCTTACGCCCTTTTGAAGCATCATCACGTAAACGCACCCGCTTAGAGCGGATAAACCCTTCGACATGACGCAGGTCAGCAAAAGGCAACATAGGCACTAAAATCTGATCGAGCTGTGCATCTAAACGACGCCAAACGGCAGTGTGTTGTTCAGACGTATAACTGTTCCATTGAATCACTTCATGGTTAAAGCGACGGCAACCTCGACAGACAGCATCACCAAACACCGTAGAACAACGACCTGCACACGGGGTTAAAGTGGCAATTTGACGATCCTTACTCAACACAACACTCCAATATTTAACAACACCTGTTGGCGCATCAACATGAACACAACATTCTTCTTTGAAACGAGTGGCATCATACCCCGTTCTGCTACATTTTTAAAATGTTGTGTCGTGCTTTAAAACCATGTACCGCACTCGGTTTTCTCGCATATTCACACAAAGCAGGTTAGAATATGCGCCTTAAATTTTTGTCTTTCATCTATTGGAGTACTCCATGAACGCTACTGTAGAACAGCTTGCACCTGTAGAACAGCCAGCGACCACGACTTGGGTTGTTGCCGCACTTTATCAATTCAAAGAAGTTGCAGATCCTGCCGATCTTCAACAACGCTTATTAGATTTGGTAAATTCAATCAACCTTTGCGGTACTCTTATTGTGGCAGGTGAAGGCATTAATGGAACTGTAGCGGGTGATCGTGCCGCGATTGATCAAGTTCACCAATTTCTGTTGAATGAAGGCTTTACTACAATGGAATACAAAGAGTCGCACAGCTCTGAAAAGCCATTCCGTAAAATGAAAATCAAGCTGAAAAAAGAAATTGTGACTTTGGGTGTAGAAGTAAAACCACGTGATTTAGTCGGTCACTACCTAGACCCGAAAGAATGGAATGAACTGATTGCTCGTGACGATGTCATTCTGATTGATACCCGTAATGACTATGAATACAAAGCAGGAACGTTTAAGGGCGCAATTGACCCGAAAACCGAAACGTTCCGTGAATTTCCAGAATATGTGAAACAAAACCTAGAACAGCATAAAGATAAAAAAATTGCGATGTTCTGCACAGGCGGGATTCGTTGTGAGAAGTCGACCTCTTTATTGTTGCAAGAAGGTTTTACCGAGGTTTATCACTTAAAAGGTGGCGTACTTAAATACTTAGAAGAAACACCAGCCGATGAAAGCTTATGGGAAGGTGAATGTTTCGTATTTGATGGCCGTACTGCGGTGACACATGGTATGCAAGAAGGTCAAAACACCAAATGTCATGCTTGCGGTTGGCCATTACTGCCTGAAGAAGTTGAATTACCAAGCTATGAACACGGTGTATCTTGTGTGTACTGTATTGATAAAACCAGTGAGAAACAAAAAGAAGGTTTCCGTATGCGCCAATCACAAATTGCCGCAGCTAAACGTAAACGTCTGTAATCCGTACAGGCTCATACACATCAACAAGGTCTAACAAAAGCCATGTTGATGTTGTATCGACCACTCTAATCATATTGAAAAAGTCCTCATCCAGTATGGGGATTTTTTATGTCTACATATATGCTTCACGCAAGATTACATAGAACATAAAAATACAACGCTTGTTTACCAAGCATTGCGCAATATCCCCAGATTGGGTGATAGCATTCAATCAAAATAAGCCACAAAATCTGTGGCTATATTGGTGCAGATGTTCAGTACAAACTCAACATCTCCCATAACCCAAAATTCAAGGATCGTTATGTATTCCTAAATTTATATGCCGCAATCAGGAGTGACGCTATGCCTAAAACAACAATTTCAAATTCAATGCACACACTACGTTTTACGCCTGTAAAATCTGTGACTGCTACGCATAGCGCAACAATGCAAGATGGTTTGGAACATGAATCTCATACTTTTATTGTGGCTTTAGGTGCAATTTTAGGCGGTATTATTGCGGCATTTGTTGGCTATCATCTACAAGCGCATTTCTTGAATTACGCCCTGCTCTGTGCCATTCCTATACTTGTGGCATATAGCTTAAGACGTGTATATATCTATACCCTGACCCATGCAGAGCTTGATTAAGTCTAAATTGCGCAAGACTTTACTGTTCGTCCAATACTGCTTAGGATAGAAGCACTTTTCTAAAGCACAACTTGCATGAACTTAACTGAATGGATTATTTCCATTATGGAACAACTGGGCTACCTTGGTATTGCCCTGTTAATGTTTCTGGATAATGTTTTTCCACCCGTTCCTTCTGAAATTATTATGCCCTCTGCAGGCTATTCTGCATCGCAAGGGCAATTACTGCTATTGGGTGTCATCATTGCAGGCTGTATCGGCTCGTTGTTCGCAGCGGCAGTGTTATATTGGGTAGGTTATCGCTGCAAACATGAAAGTATTTACCACTGGGTCAATCGCTACGGTAAATATCTATGGATTAAAGAACAAGACGTCCGAAACTCCCTGCATTGGTTTGAACAATATGGACATCGGATTGTATTTTTTGGGCGCATGATTCCCGCTATTCGTTCTCTCATCAGTATTCCTGCAGGCATGAGCCACATGCCATTTTGGAAATTTATGTTTTATAGTGGTTTAGGCACAATAATTTGGACCACTTTTTTAGCTTGCGTGGGTTATTATTTTGGTGAAAACCAACAATTGATGCAGCAAATTTTCAGTCAGGTCAGCCATGTCATTATAGGCTTGGTGCTCTTAGTCATCGCCATTTTTTTATACCGTAGGCATCGCCGTAAAATGCGTGACTAATGCTTGTGTTGCTGCGCAATTGAATCAATTTTTTGGGGAAAATCAGACATGAAACCATATTTATTATTTTTTGCTGCGGTTTACAGTATTACGCTGGTCTTACTCATTACCGTATTGATTTTTGGTCTGAACTTAGGTGGCTTGACCTTGCTCCCTGCATTAATTGCCGCAGCATTCATTAGCGCAGGACATTTTGTCAAAAAAGAACAACGCTTACCGAGCAGTGATGAAAAAATTCAACTGGTTTGGGGCTCAAGTGCGGTGGCAATTATTATTGGTAGCTTCTTTGTGTTTTTCTTGGTGCTGATGAATCCGAATGCAGAAGCCATTTTAAAAGCTGCAGATAAAGCAGGACTAGCACTGGCTGCGGTGGTGATGCTGTGTTTGATTGCGATTCATGGTGCAGTTTTTCATGTTGCCTATGGTTGGTATGCGAACCGTTATTATCAAAAAAAGTACTTATAAGCTTACCTAAAGTACGTATTTCACACTGAACCGCAACATCAAACACTTAAAATCAACATCAGGCTGATATATCACACATAAATTTACGTCTGACATGCGCTGTAACTGAAATGCATTCTGAATAGGCTATAAGCCTACATTGTAGCAGCGTAGATTAAGCCTATCATAGCGATTTATGAATATAGGAACGCTATAACGCATACAAAGATAAAAAGGTGATTCGAATGTCAGATTTTGAACGCAATGAAAAAATTGACCGTGATGTGGTTAAGAACTTACCAAAAGAAGAACGTGATCGCTTAAATGCCGATCCAATTACAGGAGAACCTGGTGCACACCCTGTCGGTACTGGTTTAGGTGCTGTTGGCGGTGCGGCTACTGGTGCAACAGTAGGTGCGCTGGGTGGTCCAGTAGGTGCTGTGGTCGGTGGTGCTGTAGGCGCTGTAGTGGGTGGTTTGGCAGGTAAAGGTGCAGCAGAAGTTGTGAACCCTACCGAAGAAGAAGCTTACTGGCGTACCAATAGCTTAAATACAACCTACTTTACAGAAACACGCAACCATTATCATGATTTAGATTATGATCGTGACTATCAAAATGCCTATCGCATTGGTTATGAAAACCGCCCACATTATGATACGCACACACGTTTCGAAGATGTTGAGCCCGATCTAAGAAGCAAATGGGGGCAAATTAAAGGCAGTTCACGCTTAACGTGGGAACAAGCTAAATTTGCTGTCAAAGATGCTTGGGATCGTGCGACACGCTAATTGGTAACATGATCATTGAAGCGCCATAATAAAAAACGCACTGCGATTTGCGCAGTGCGTTTTTTTTATGAGGATTACATATTACACAATATGTAAACCAAGCCATTAATCAGGCGTGTGGTACATCAAATATAATTCATTCAGGTTTTCAGGAATTTCTTCTGCAATTTCGTCCATTAACTGACCATTGCGACGGAAAGATTCCATTTGTGGATCTTCTTCATCAATGCCGCTAAACACCATCATTGGCAAAGTTAAATCAACCAATTGCTCTTCAAATTCAGGCGTAAACCATGCTTCTTCGTTTAAGAACATCGCATCGACAAAGCCAACGCTCCAATCACCCAAACTTGAATCAACTTCTGCTTCTTCAATTTCAAATGGAAACTCAATGCCTTCTTCATTGGCTAAACTTTGGCGAATGCTTTCTAACCAAGCCTGAATTTGCGCAATAATTTCAGCAGGCACTTTCTTTTGGTTGCCTTCAAACAATTCATTTAACCATGGGTCAAATTGAGGTCCAACTGCAATGGCACACAAGAAACCATGCGTTGCAGCGAAGTCTAGACCATACTCGTTTTGGTCACCATCTAGATATTCACTTAACAGGTCTAAATCTAAAGCAGTCATTTCAAATCCATCGGTGTCAATTTAGGGGTGTAGCATAGCATTTTCAATGCCAGATACAGTACCTGATTTTAGTCATCTTCATCGTCAAAATCGTCGTCATCGTCAAAATCATAATCAAAATCTTTGAGCTCACGTTCCAAACGACGTTGTGCGAGTAAATCATCAATCAAACGGCGCTTTTCTAAAGATTCTTTCGCGCTTATTTTGTTTGATGCCTCATCGAAATTAACATCATCATCACCGTAGTTATCATCTAGTTCAAAATCTGTAGAAGACACTAAAACTACCTCAGAATGAAAAAATGTGAAGGGTCTAGCCGCTATTTATCTGCCTTTATAAATATTGTCAAGTTTTATTTATTTTTTTCAAAAAACTGCAACATAGACAGCTTGCAACATTGCGGCAAATTTGTGTATTTATGAACAAGTTAGTATCATTATTTGAGATTCGCCCCAATCATAAAAATATTTTGCGGGCAAAAAGGAAATTGACTTGAAAAACAGTAATGAAGCCCCATATTCCTATCACATTCTTCATTCAAACATCATTTTAAAATCATGCTTGATTGATCAATTCACCCCCTATTTAAAGCGAATTGTGCTATCATGCACGGTTTTTCACTGCCACAGATTCAACGAAGAGTAAGCAAAGATGAGCGATATGAATTCCCCTACTTCGCAAGTAGCGGCTCTGATTAGCCGAGGCAAAGAGCAAGGTTACCTAACTTACGCTGAGGTTAACGATCATCTCCCGGACTCAATCACAGAAAGCGAGCAGATTGAAGACATTATTCAAATGCTTCAAGACGTCGGTATTCCTGTGCATGAACGTGCGCCTGAATCTGATGATGCAATGTTCGAGGATAATGCGGAAGCTGCCGACGAAGTTGCTGAAGAAGAAGCTGCAGCGGTACTTGCCTCTGTAGAAAATGAGCCTGGTCGCACCACAGACCCTGTGCGTATGTATATGCGTGAAATGGGTACGGTTGAGCTGTTAACGCGTGAAGGTGAAATTAGCATTGCGAAACGTATTGAAGAAGGGATTCGCGATGTACTTCACTCGATTGCCTACTGGCCAAACGCAGTGCAAGTGGTACTGCAAGAATATAAAGATTATGAAGCAGGCGAACGTCGCCTTGCCGATATTTTATCAGGTTATTTAGACCCTGAAACCGATGAAGAAATTCCAGAAGTTTTAGAAGACGAAGCCGATTTAGACAAAGAAGAAGACACCAGCAACAAACCAACCAAAGACGTCAAACTTGATGATGACGATGAGGAAGAAGAAGCTGAAGCCGAAGAAGAATCTGAAGCAGATTCAGGTCCAGACCCAGAAATTGCAAGAATGCGTTTTGGTGAATTGGAACAGGCTTATCTTGCAAAAATTGCTGCCATTGAAAAACATGGTCGTGAAAGTGCCGAAGCTCAAGAGGCTTTAGAAGCTTTAGCGACTGTATTTATGATGTTTAAATTTACGCCACGTTTATTCGATATTATTTCGGAAATGATTCGTGGTACACATGAACAAATTCGTACTGCTGAACGTGAAGTGATGCGTTATGCGGTGCGTCGTGGTCGTATGGATCGTACTCAATTCCGTACCTCATTCCCAGGTCAGGAATCTAACTTTGCTTGGTTAGACGAGCACATTGCCAAAGCACCTGCCGACCAAAAAGGCTATTTGGAAAAAGTACGTCCAGATATTTTGGCGTTCCAACAAAAAATTGCCGACATTGAAAAAGAGTTAGGCTTAGATGTTAAAGGCATCAAAGAAATTTCTAAGCGTATGGCAGTAGGCGAAGCCAAAGCCCGTCGTGCGAAAAAAGAAATGGTTGAAGCCAACTTGCGTCTGGTTATTTCGATTGCAAAAAAATACACCAACCGTGGTTTACAATTCCTAGACTTGATTCAGGAAGGTAACATCGGCTTGATGAAAGCGGTAGACAAGTTCGAATACCGTCGTGGTTATAAGTTCTCGACTTATGCAACATGGTGGATTCGTCAGGCGATTACCCGTTCTATTGCCGACCAAGCGCGTACCATTCGTATTCCAGTACACATGATCGAAACCATTAACAAGATCAACCGTGTATCGCGTCAATTGCTTCAGGAAATGGGTCGTGAACCGACTCCAGAAGAATTAGGCGAACGCTTGGAAATGGATGAAGTTAAAGTTCGTAAAGTTCTGAAAATTGCCAAAGAGCCGATTTCTATGGAAACGCCAATTGGTGATGATGAAGATTCACATTTGGGTGACTTCATTGAGGACAGCAACATCACCTCACCTGTTGATGCGGCAACCTCTGAAGGCTTAAAAGAAGCGACCCGTGAAGTGCTTGAAAACTTGACTGAACGTGAAGCCAAAGTTCTGAAAATGCGTTTTGGTATTGATATGCCAACCGATCATACTTTGGAAGAAGTTGGGAAGCAGTTTGATGTGACCCGTGAACGTATCCGTCAGATTGAAGCCAAAGCCTTACGTAAACTTCGTCACCCTTCTCGTTCTGAACACTTACGCTCGTTCTTGGAAAATGACTAAGATTGCTGCATAAATGAGCTATTGAAATTTTTAAATTCAGCCTCATTTATTCAACAAGACAAAAAACGCCTGCCCTATGCAGGCGTTTGATATAGAGATAGAGACACACGCTTATGACGTTATTCAACCGTACCCCATCTCGTGAACTACAAGAGCATCTTTGGGTGTTTCCAATGGATTACCCAATTAAACTCATTGGTGACGCGGGTGATGAACTGCGTATTGCTGTGCTTGAAATTTTAGTGAAGCACTTCCCTGAGTTTGATGCACAAAGCATCAGCATTACCCCATCACGCACAGGCAAGTATCATTCAATTACAGCACAATTGCGTTTTGAAGAATTGGAACAAGTGCATGCCATTTATGCAGATTTGGCAGCTTGCCCACTGATTAAAACTGCATTGTAATTTTGTAGATTGATTTTCAAATAACACGCTTTCGGGCGTGTTTTTTGTTTCTGCGCTGCCAAAATCTTATTCAATCCACAAATCCCCTACAGCCGCCACATTTTCGTATAATAAAATCAATTTCTTGCTTTTATGGATAGGACTGCATCACTGTGGATACTGCACAACGGCCAAACCTGATTATTCGTCAATATCATGACCTGACTGACTATCAAGCTCGCTTTCAGGAAATGAAAGACTGGACTGAACAACGTGATGCAGACAGCCCTGACCAACTCTGGATTTTGCAACATCCGAATGTACTGACCCAAGGGCAAGCAGGCAAAGCCGAACATATTTTAATGGCGACAGATATTCCTTTGGTACAGACTGATCGTGGTGGTCAAGTCACATGGCATGGCCCAGGCCAATTGGTCGCCTACTTCATGTTTGACCTGAACCGTTTAGGCTGGAATGTCCGTACTTTGGTATCTTATGCTGAAAACTTGATGATTGAGCTGCTTAAAAAATACGGCATTGAAGCCTATGCCAAAGCAGATGCACCAGGGGTATATGTCAATGAACGAAAAATTGGCTCACTCGGTTTTAAAATTCGTAAAGGCCGTAGTTATCACGGTTTAGCCCTCAATATTGATTGTGACTTGACTGGTTTTCAAAGTATCAACCCTTGCGGCTATGCAGGTTTGGAAATGGTACGTGTGATGGATTTAGTCAATGACTATCCACATTTTGAAAACTTCTGCGCAGATATCATTGAAACTTTACAAAACAGCGGTTACTTTAATGACGTTCAAGTCATTCACGTATAAATGGCTTTCTTTTCAATAAGAAATAAAATAGAGTATTTACTCTAAATAATGATTTATAACACAGGGATTCAGCGCGTGATTTCAACTAAATCTGTGAAACCCGCTTTGCAACTGGCCTATGTCAAACTCATGATGGATGTGATTGGCAGAGGTTTAGTCATGGCAAGTCAGGTCGATGAAGAAATTAAACAGGAAGTTGCAAAATTCCCCAGCAACTTTGTGTTGTCTATGAAAGTTTTTCCGAATGGTCCAGCCTTTGTTGCCAAAGTCACTGCAGATCATCAATTAGAACTGTTACAGAATACGGCACAAAAACCCGATTTAACCATTACCTTCAAACACTTAAATCATGCATTTTTAGTGTTTTCATTTCAGGAAAGTACCGCACAGGCCTTTGCGCATGACCGCATGATTGCTGATGGTGATGTGTCTTATGCAATTCGCTTGGTACGTTGCCTGAATAAAATGGAAGCACTGATCTTGCCTAAATTACTGGCAGAACTGGCGGTAAAACAATATCCGACTGAACTCAGCTTAAAAGAAAAACTATCAGGTGCAGCCAATATCTATCTAAAAGTTGCCCAATCTTATTTCAAACGGAGTGCATAACATGGCGAAGCCTTATTACGAATTTTTTTGCCCAGTCAAAGTCATTGCAGGTCATGCAGCGCTTGAACATATTCCGTTTGAATTGGCGACACTCGGTTCGCAGCGTCCAATGATCATTACCGACAAAGGTGTGCGTTCCAACAATTTGCTTGCACCGATTGAAGCGGCTTTTGAATCTACCGATGCCGTGATTGGCTATGTTTTTGATGATGTCCCGCAAGATTCAAGTGTGGCAACAGTGCGTCGTGCGGCACAGTTGTACCGTGAAAATAACTGTGATGCCATTATCGCGGTGGGTGGCGGTTCAGTCATTGACACTTCTAAAGCCACCAATATTTTAGTCAGCGAGGGCGGTGATGACTTATTGCAATATTCAGGTGCGCATAACTTACCACGCCCACTGAAACCTTTTTTTGTGATTCCAACCACATCTGGAACAGGTTCAGAAGTGACTATGGTTGCGGTGGTATCCGACACAGAAAAGAACGTCAAAATGCCATTTGCATCGTATTACTTAATGCCACATGCAGCCATTTTAGACCCGCGTATGACGCAAACTTTGCCACCACATTTAACAGCAATGACGGCTATGGATGCCATGACGCACGCCATTGAGGCTTATAGTTGCATGGCAGCCAACCCAATTTCTGATGCTTATGCCACTGCAGCAATTAAAAAAATCAGCAATAACCTGTTCAATGTATTAGACAACCCAAGCGATGAACAAGGCCGTTTGGAATTGGCACAAGCATCTACTATGGCGGGCATTGCATTTTCAAATTCCATGGTTGGTTTAGTGCATTCCCTAGGTCATGCGTTGGGTGCTGTGGCACATTTGCCACATGGACTGTGCATGAATTTATTCTTGCCATACGTGTTGGAATACAACAAAGACGTCAATGCCGATAAAATTGCCGAGCTGCTATTACCGTTGGCAGGCGCAGACGTCTATGCGCAAACCCCTGCACATTTACGTGCCGATAAAACCATTGCGACACTCTTAGCTATTCGTGACCGCTTATATGCACTGACCAAATTGCCACGCACTTTACAAGAAACTGGTAAAGTCAGCGAAGCACAATTAGATGAAGTCGCTGAAAAAGCCCTGAACGATGGTTCGATTATTTACAACCCGAAAGAAGCCAATTTAGAAGAACTCAAAGCTATCTTAAAAAAGGCTTGGTAATTCCTACAAAATAGGCGAACATAGCCGAAAATCTAGCCTGATGTTTTTCTAAACATCGGGCTTTTCATTGGTAGACTGCTGCGTCTGATGTTTTTTCATCAATATGGCGTTTTTTCTGCTAAAAAAGAAAGCAAAGATACTGACAAAGCGCGTCATTATGGAGTAGATTGGCGCGTTTTTACTTTTTATGTAGGGGGGATTGTTCGTCTCAAACAATCCTGAACAAACATGACTGATCCTTGATCAACGATTAAGAGGATAACGCCGTTGACAAATATCTCTGGGACTCAATCGGCAGCTAAACTGCAAAAAACGCTAGGACTCTGGCACATTATTATTATTGGTTTAGCCTACATTCAACCGATGACGTTATTCGACACTTTCGGCTTAGTATCGGAAGAAAGTCATTTTCACGTACCCACATCTTATATTTTTGCACTGGTTGCCATTCTTTTAACTTCTTTAAGTTATGGTCACATGATTCGTCGTTATCCTTCTTCTGGGTCGGCGTATACCTATGCACAAAAATCGATTCATCCCAACGTTGGTTTTATGGTGGGTTGGTCATCTTGGCTAGATTATTTACTCTCCCCAATGGTCAACATCATCTTGGCGGTGATTTATCTGGAAGCCTTATTCCCTGATGTGAATCACTGGATTTGGGTGGTGGTACTCACGGCATTTATGACGGGTGTCAACTTGCGTGGCGCGCGTTTTGTCGCCAACTTTAACAGTATGATCGTTTTGGTACAGTTGGTGGTCATTGGCGTATTTACATGGATGATGTACACCAAACTTCAGGCAGGCTTCAATGCCGATGGTCCAATTACTGCCGAGCAACGTTATCAGTTATGGAGCTTAGAACCTTTCTGGAATGAACTTACTTCGGTAGGCGCATTGATTACAGGTGCAACCCTACTCTGCTTCTCATTTACAGGTTTTGACTCACTCAGCTCGCTTGCAGAAGAAACCAAAGACACTGAAAAAACCTTACCGAAGGCAATGTTCTTAACTGCGCTGATTGCGGGTGTGATTTTTATTGTCAGCACCTATTTCATGCAGATTTTCTTCCCGAATGAACCAGGCAGCTACTTTAAAAATATTGCTGAAACACAGCCAGAAATTCTGCTCTTGGTCGGCGGCTCGTTGTTCCAGTCATATGTGCTTGCCTTTGCTATTGTAACGGTAATGGCATCGGGTATTTCGGCTCATGCGGGCGTATCGCGTTTAATGTACGTGATGGGTCGTGATGGCGTGATCAACAAAAAAATCTTTGGTCATATCAGCCCACGTAGCTATACACCTTCATACAATATTTTAATTGTAGGTGCTGTGGCGTTAACTGCTGGTTTTATGAACTTGGATTTTGTCATTTCATTAATCAGTTTTGGTGCCCTCACCGCATTTAGCTTTGTGAATTTATCGGTGATTTCACGTTATGCGCTACGTGATGGTCGCACCAAAGGCTTTAAAGACATTCTCAATTTTGTGATCGTACCGTTGTGCGGCTTTATTGCAGTCTTTGCTTTATGGCTCGAAGTCGATGAAACTTCATTGAAGTATGGCTTATGGTGGGCGATGTTTGGGGTTTTATACCTCGGTTATAAAACCAAAGGCTTTAAACACCCTGCTCCGCAGCACAATGAGTTTGATGATCGCTAAGACAAATAGCATCTCAACCTCTTAAGATCAGGCGCTTTATGCGCCTTTTCTTATGCCTCAAATGGGTTTCAGCTTTAAAGCAGCAAAATAGCGAAAATAAAAAAGCTAAGTACAATTTTGTCTCAGCTTTTTATCTATCAATGCATACAATTACGATGAAGATAGGATCAAATTTGAAATGAATTGATGCTCAAATTAGAGCAATGCTTTAAAACCTTGCTGACGCCATGCCTCATACACAATCACAGCCGTTGCATTAGACAAGTTTAAACTACGTGAGTTTTCTGCCATGGGTAAACGAATCCAGTGCTGCTGCGGAAACAACATGCGTACGGCTTCTGGCAAACCGCGTGTTTCAGGCCCCATCAACAAGGCAACAGGTCGGTTTAAATCCGAAGTATGTGGTGTTTCTGTGCCTTTGGTGGTTAATGGATAAATCGCATCTAAACCCACGCCTTTGCTGTCTAAATCAGCCAAGCATTGCTCAAGATTGTCCCAAATCTGCATACGTGCCCATTCGTGATAATCCAAACCTGCACGTTTCAGCTTTTTATCATCCAACTCAAAACCTAATGGCTTAATCAAATGTAATTGCGCACCTGTATTGGCACACAAACGAATGATATTTCCTGTATTGGCTGGAATTTCAGGCTCATATAAAACAACGTGGATCACAAATTTTCTCTACTTTTCACAATCCCTCCCCAGCTCCCTTTAGAAAATGTAGGAACTCCCCTCTTTTTAAAAGAGGGGTTGGGGGAGATTCATTACCATTTCAACTGTTCACGTAAATTGACCACTTCACCAATAATGGTCAAGGTAGGCGCCTGAATGTGGTGCTGTGCGACTTTACTGGCAATATCCGCCAACGTCCCCACCACCACTTTTTGTTCAGGGGTCGTGCCTTTAGAAATTAAGGCGACAGGCATATCCGCCCGTTGTCCATGTGCAATCAGTTTTTCACAAATGCTTTCTAAGCCAACCAAGCCCATATACAGCACCAAAGTCTGGTGTTCATACACCAATTCTGACCACGGCAATTCAGGCGAACCTTCTTTTAAATGCCCAGTAAGGAAACGCACACTTTGCGCATAATCTCGATGAGTCAGTGGAATGCCTGCATAAGCCGAACAGCCCGAGGCTGCGGTGATGCCCGGTACGACCTGAAATGACACACCTGCTTCATACAATTCTTGAATTTCTTCACCGCCACGCCCAAAAATAAACGGATCGCCACCTTTTAAACGGCAAACTCGCTTACCTGCTTGTGCATATTTCACCAATAATGCATTGATGCCTTCTTGCGGTACAGCATGGTTAGAACGTGCTTTTCCGACATAGACTTTTTCGGCATCACGGCGACACAATTCTAAAATAGGTGCAGACACCAAACGATCATAAATCACCACATCGGCTTGCTGCATTAAACGCAAGGCTTTTAAGGTCAGTAACTCAGGATCACCTGGCCCTGCACCAACCAAATACACCTCGCCTTTCGGTGTTTGCCATTCCGCTAAAGCCTGTTGGATACTTTGGTTTGCAGCGTCAAGATTGTCGTTGAACACCTGTTCTTTAAGAGGACTGGCATATAGCTCCTCCCAAAAAATACGGCGCTCATCTGGATTTACAATTTTCTGTTTTACTGCGGCACGCCACTGACCTGAAAACTCTGCCAGTTTGCCCATACCATGCGGAATGGTACTTTCCAGTTGTGTACGAATTTGACGTGACAATACAGGCGATGTGCCATTACTCGCGACTGAAATCACCAAAGGCGAACGGTCAATGATGGCAGGCACCATAAAACGGCAATGTGGTGGATCATCAACACTATTGACCAGCACATTTTCGGCTTCGCAAGCTGCAAAAACTTGCTGATTGACCAAATTGTTATCCGTTGCAGCAATCACCAAACGATAGTGACGTAACGCAGTAGATGGACTAAAAACATCCTGTACATACTGCCCCTGACTTTGTTGCACCAGTTGCAATAAATTGACATCAATTTCAGGGGCAAGCACATCAACTTTTGCGCCCGCTTTAGCCAGTAACACCGCTTTGCGATAAGCAATATGCCCACCGCCCACAATCAGACAAGGTTGCTGCTGCAACTTTAACGAGATTGGAAAAATATCCACACTAAACCTCAATATTTAAATCTGATTGTAAGCAATTTCATCCTAAGTCGACCTGCACTCAACTTAGTCAATAAACTCTAAACCGCCCATGTACGGACGTAATACTGCAGGAATTTCAATCGAACCATCGGCACGTTGATAGTTTTCCATAACAGCCAATAAAGTACGTCCTACCGCCAAACCTGAACCGTTTAATGTATGCACAAATTCAGTTTTCTTTTGGTCGGCACGGTAGCGTGCTTTCATACGACGCGCTTGGAAATCCCCCATGTTTGAGCATGATGAAATTTCACGGTAAGTGTTTTGACTTGGCACCCAAACTTCTAAGTCATAGGTTTTGGTTGCGCCAAAGCCCATATCGCCACCACATAGAATAATTTTACGGTACGGTAAACCAAGTGCCTGCAAAATACCTTCTGCATGTCCAGTCAATTCTTCTAAAGCCTGCATTGAGGTTTCTGGTTTTACAATCTGCACCATTTCGACTTTATCAAATTGGTGTTGGCGGATTAAACCACGAGTATCGCGACCATAAGAACCTGCTTCGCTGCGGAAACAAGGGGTATGAGCGGCATATTTTAATGGCAAGCGTTCAGGATCAATGATTTCATCACGCACAAAGTTGGTTACTGGAACTTCGGCAGTTGGAATTAGATAGTATTCTTTTTCACCTTGTAGCTTGAACAAATCTTCTTCAAATTTAGGCAGCTGACCAGTACCACGCAATGAATCTGCATTGACCAAATACGGTACATACGCTTCGGTATAACCATTTTGAACAGTATGCGTATCTAACATGAACTGTGTAATCGCACGTTGTAAACGCGCCAATGGCCCTTTTAAAACACTAAAACGAGAACCTGTTAATTTGGTTGCAGTTTCAAATTCCAAACCACCCATTATTTCGCCAAGGTCGGTATGATCTTTAATTTCAAAATCAAACTGGCGTGGTGTGCCCCATTTCAATACTTCTACATTATCAGCTTCGTCTTTACCTTCAGGCACAGACTCATCTGGCAAGTTTGGAATAGACAATGATTTAGCTTCTAACTCATCTTGTAACTCTGCCAAAGCCACTTCAGCGGCTTTGATTTCATCGCCAATAGCAGCCATACGCGCCATAATTTCAGAAGCATCACCACCTGCTTTTTTAATCTGACCGACTTGTTTTGCGCCCGAATTACGCTCTGCCTGTAATGCTTCGGTTTTAGATTGCAATTCTTTACGACGTGCTTCAAGTGCTGCCCACTCTGCCACATCTAATTGCACACCACGTTTTGCCAAGGCTAAATTTACAGCCTCAATATTATTTCTGAGTAATTTCGGGTCAATCATAGCCAATCTTGGAATAAGAAAAAAACTGGCTATAGTGTAAGCGCTTCGGGTTAAAAAATACAGTAACCCGATTCACTGCTGCACCTTATTACAGCAATCTCTGCGTATTTTTGTGCAATTTTATTGGCGAGGATACTGCGGCAAACTTGGCAAATATTCAGGCTTAATTAATTTTTCCGTCGCATAGTAAGGCAGAATCAACTCAGGCATACCTTCTGCATAAGATGCTAATTCATACAACGGATAGACAAAGACCAAACCATTAGCGCCATAATAAAAATTATCGCTCAATTTAAACTTTTCACGGGAAATATCATGTTCATTTAACCAATTATAATTATGGTTAAACAATTCTTCGGTCATTTTGGCTTCCGTATTGGGCAGCATAATATCTTGCAACGCCAAACGCTTTTTCTGTTTTAAATCAAAAGTCACAAATTCTTGGTGATGGATACCATGCGCCGCACCCGCAGGGTAACTGTAGCTTTGCAAACTAAACGTCGCTAAATTGGCATGTTGCCCGATATATCGCACATAGCTTGAACTCTGACTCAGCCGCATAGGATCAGTTTCTTCTACCTTTGGCGTTGCAGTTGATGCCGCAGCTTTTGAAAATGCAATTGGGTCTGCCTTTTGCAAGCGCTGCATAAAATATTCATCAATCCACGCCACATTGGTTTTTACCGTCTGAATATCGTAAGCAGTACAACCACCTTCATCACAAATTTGCTGTTGTGGCAATTTAAGCGCCACCACTTTAGCTTGAATCACAGGAATATCAGCTGCGATAGATGCAGGCGCAGCTTGCTCTGCTTCGGTTTTAGAAGTTGCCTCACTCTTTGGCTGACATGCAGTCAATAGCAATACTGAACTTAAAGCGACAGCACCCAAAAACACCTGTGATTTTAAATATTGCATTAAATTCCCCTCAGCCACGATTCACAAAGTCTAATGATTTGAAATGCAAGCCTGCACAAATCTTGCGATAAAATTGGTTCAATTGAATTAGTCAAGACTATAGATAACTCTTGCTGTTCAATCCTAGAGCAGTTGTGTAACGGAATAATCGGTGGATAAAACTGTTTAAAATTACTACTCAAATTTTTGCGTGATTATTTTTATTTTTTCATTATAAATCAAAATTTTGATAACAAATCCTTAATATAAAATAATGATCTGTGATGACTCAATCTATATCCCGCATACTGCAAAATATGAATTATCCCGAGATTTATCCACAGAAATTGTGGATTTCTCAGGAAGAATATTCAAATAAATTTCCGCTATGCTGAAGCTGAAAACCTTCTCCCTGTGGGAGAAGGCTAGAAAGGGATAGCAAATTATGCTTTTAAAAGAACGTATAAAACATTCAATTATTGATCAATAATGTCCGTGCCTTTTGGCGGCGTGAAATTAAAAGTCGATGCAGGAATTTTGGCATTGACTTTCACATTGTTAAAACGCACATGCGTGGTTTGTCCCAATGAATCCTGCAAAATCATTAAGGTTGGCGCGTTACGTGCACCAAAACTAATGGTTAAACTTTGAAATACGCCATCATCACTTTTTGGGTATAAGGTGTAATAAGTCTTTGACTTATTCGGCTGGGTCACACGATACGACTGCATGATTTGATTGGTATTGCCCGAAAGCAACAACGCAGGCGTATTTGCCACTTGATCATCTAGGCTTTGGCGTACAGCTTGTTGTAAGTCTGGGTCATAAATCCATACGGTTTTACCCGTAGTCACAATTGTTTGTTTGGCTGGACTGGTGGTTTCCCAAAAGAATTTACCCGGACGCTCAACTTTCATAACCCCTTTAAAATTCTGGTTCATGTGCTGTGCCGATAAACCACGGTTTGGCAAAGCCTTGCCATTGTTGCTAACTTTTGTGGTTTGCTCAAAATTGGCGGTAAAACTTTTAATACCATTCAATTGTTTAACAAGGTTTGCTGTCGCTTGTTGCTCCGATGCTGCCACTGGCGCAGCAAACACTGTAGTACTCATGATTGGCGCCAAAGTGGTTGCACCCAATGCCACAGCACACATCGTTTTACGAAGCATATTCATAGATTCACCTTTTTATATTTGCTCAATCGCAATGTTTTGGATGTCCCATCTTAAACCAATTTCTGGCGCTAATATGATAGAAAATAAGAAGTTTTGTATGCTTATTAATATAAAATGTAGAAATTTATCCATCATGATGAAGAACTAAAAGTTATCCTTTGACCCTAATTTTCCATCATACAAGCATAAAAAAACCCACAATCACTTGTGGGTTTTTTCACTATTTCAGCTTACGCTTCAACAGATACGTAGCGACGGCCAAATTGACCTTTCACTTCGAATTTTACTACGCCGTCAGCAGTAGCAAATAAAGTATGGTCACGGCCCATACCTACGTTTGCACCAGCGTGGAATTCTGTACCACGTTGACGAACGATGATGTTACCAGCAGTTACAGTTTGACCACCGTAAACTTTAACACCTAACATCTTAGGATTCGAATCACGACCGTTCTTAGTCGATCCACCGGCTTTTTTAGTTGCCATGTCTATTTACTCCTAGTGATTAGCCTGCAATACCAGTAATTTTCAACTCGGTAAACCATTGACGGTGACCTTGTTGCTTACGGTAGTGTTTACGACGACGCATTTTAACAATACGGATTTTGTCGTGACGACCATGACCAACCACTTCTGCAGTTACTTTAGCGCCAGCAACAACTGGAGCACCGATTTGAACGTTGTCACCGTTTACAACCATTAATACGTCATCAAACGTAATAGTTGCGCCAGTTTCAGCTTTCAATAATTCAACTTTAAGGGTTTCACCCTCAACAACACGGTGCTGTTTACCACCGCTTTGGATTACTGCGTACATAATGTACTCCAAACATGCCCGTGTCGTCGTGCCGATAAAGGGATATATCGATCTTAAAACGAACGCCACTGGGGGTTATTCAAGGGCAAAGATTTTAAGCGATATTCGCACAAACAACAAGCCATTTACGGCAATTATTGCACAACAAGGTTGATTATTTAATACCCAGCCGCGTAAATGACTTTCTGCAGCCTCATCCATATTCAATGGATCAATCAATACAGACAGATTGTGTTGGCGTAAACTGCTGTGCTTGTTAAAATCATGCCCAACTTGAGCAAATAACTGAATTTACCCACAAAGTTATTGACTTCGTTTTCTAGTAGAATTAACAATTACAGCATTTGGCAGGTGCCTAACTATTGCATTCATTGCGTTATTTTCGCAGACTTAAGCAGTTTTCTTGGCTGTAACATAAGTTACAACTGATTCAACTAAGTTGTCATTCAATATTATTGAGGTTTCTCTTCACATGACCATCGACTTTAAGCAAGACATTCTCGCCCCTGTTGCTTCTGATTTTGCCGCGATGGATACATTTATTAATGAAGGGATTACCTCTAAAGTCGCGTTAGTGATGGCGGTTAGTAAGCATGTGGTCGAAGCTGGCGGTAAGCGCATGCGTCCAATTATGTGCTTACTTGCTGCCAAAGCTTGTGGTGCAGAAGATTTAGAGCGTCAACGTAAACTGGCTGCAATTATTGAAATGCTGCATACCGCAACTTTGGTGCATGATGATGTGGTGGATGAGTCTGGTTTACGTCGTGGTCGACCTACTGCTAACGCCACTTGGAATAACCAAACAGCGGTTTTAGTCGGTGACTTTTTAATCTCCCGCGCCTTTGACTTATTGGTCGATTTAAACGATTTGGTATTGCTAAAAGACTTTTCTACAGGGACTTGTGAAATTGCCGAAGGTGAAGTTTTACAATTACAGGCACAGCATCAACCTGACACTACAGAACAAATTTATTTAGACATTATTCACGGCAAAACTTCACGTTTATTTGAACTTGCCACTGAAGGTGCAGCAATTTTAACAGGCACGCCACAGTACCGTGAGCCGTTGCGTTTATTTGCAGGACACTTTGGCAATGCCTTCCAAATTATTGATGATATTTTAGATTACACATCAGACGCTGAAACATTAGGTAAAAATATTGGCGATGATTTAATGGAAGGCAAACCAACTTTGCCTTTAATCTCTGCATTAAGAAATACCACTGGCGAACAACATCAAATTATTCGTCGCAGTATTGCGACAGGTGGTACTTCTGACCTCGATCAGGTTATTGCCATTGTGCAGTCCTCTGGCGCTCTCGATTATTGCCGCCAACGTGCCACAGAAGAAACAGAAGCCGCTATTGCCGCTTTAGAAGCACTGCCAGACTCGGAGTATCGTCAGGCCTTAAAGAATTTAGCCTTATTGGCTTTACATCGCATTCAATAATTTAAGCAGCTTATGCATATAAAACTCAACGATTTATTTAGAAAAATGCAAGAACAGCTGGATACACCAAAAGCTGTTCTGGATGAAAATCTGCTGATTGAACTGGTCAATCGTATCCGTCCAAGTGACACTCAAGATTTAGAAGAAACTCATCAAAAGTTTCAAGCTTTCTTACAAGCCTTGCTGCTGACACCCGATGCCAGCTCAACCTTGCAACATTTTGTTTTACGTCTAATCAATCAATACAAACAAACCAGTTTATATGCCGACACGGGAATTTTATCGCTCGATGGTTTTTGGAATCAGTTGTTTCAGCGTTTGGGCGCGCACTTTTTACCGCTGATTAATGATGAAAGCCAACTGCAAGATTTAGTCCGTCGAGTTTTTCCACTACGTAGTGATAAATACTGGCTCGACAATATTGAAGATACCGAATGGCAGCAATTATTTACTTTACTGAATCGCGGACATGGCGGACAAACACAAAAACGCCTGATTCGCAGTGAAATTATTAAAGCTCTAACAGTGCTGTCATATCGGGTCAGCGGCATTGGTTTATATCCTGAATTTATTAGTGCCTATCCCGAACTAAGTGAATATGATTCACCTTTTTTGGCACAAAACCGCGAAATCAACGAGTTTATTCAGCTTTATAAAGTTGCCGATCAACAACACGATCAAATCAGTGCCATTCAACCACCCGATGCCTCTCAAGCTTTGGTGATGATTGACCAATGTCATGATGTCAGCAGTAAAATTCGTCGTGCCACCAAACGAACTGGCGTCAGCATCAGTCTGACCTACTTATTGTCTTTACTTGAACAATGTTTAGAGCGGATTGAACTGTTGCTGAATTTAATCGTGGCGCAAGACAAAGTCCGTTATGTTTCGGCAGGACAATTACTGGTAGATGTAACTGCGGCATTGTATAGCGAACGCAGTGTACGCTCCTTGCTTGCAGAAAACAGTGAGTTAATTGCCTTACAAGTCACTGAAAATGCTAGTAAAACGGGTGAGCATTATGTAAGTACCGACAAAGACGGCTTTTGGGGCATGTATAAAGCTGCGGCAGGTGCAGGTGTTTTAATTGCCACGATGGCGACTTTAAAAACCCTCGCCTCGCGTTTAGTGCTCGCTCCGATGATGCAGGCCATCATCAACAGCATGATTTATTCATTTGGTTTTATGCTGATTCATGTCTTGCACTTTACTGTTGCCACCAAACAACCCGCAATGACTGCTGCAGCATTGGCTTCTACGGTACAGCATCGTAAAGGCTCTAAAATGGCACAAATTGCCGAACTTGCTGCCTTAATTATTAATATTATCCGCACGCAGTTCGTCGCCATTTTGGGCAATATCTCGATTGCCATTCCAGTCGCAGCCTTAATTGCTTTTAGTTGGGATGCCATGTTGCATGAACCGTTGATGTCACATGCCAAAGCATCCAATATGCTGCACGACTTGAATCCGTTTACTTCACTTGCCATTCCACATGCCGCCATTGCAGGGGTATTTTTATTTCTGTCTGGTTTGATTGCAGGTTATTTCGATAACATGGCCGTGTATCGTAAAGTCGGGCCACGCCTAAAAGCCCATCTGCATTTAAAAAAGCTACTCGGGCAAGAACGTCTCAATATATTTGCCAATTATATAGAACGAAACTTAGGGGCTTTGGCAGGTAATTTCCTGTTCGGGATTATGCTCGGCAGTACCGCCACACTGGGTTATATTTTGGGTTTACCGATTGATATTCGCCACATTGCCTTCGCTTCTGCCAACTTTATTCAGGGTTTAATGAATATTAATGGCTCACCTGAAATTGGCCTGATTATTGTGTCCTTTTTAGGCGTACTGCTAATTGGTTTAACCAACTTATTTGTCAGCTTTACTTTAACCATTATTGTGGCATTGCGTGCGCGTCGGGTACGTTTTGAACAGTGGAAACCTTTGGCAAAATTGGTGCTGACTCACTTCTTAACCCGTCCAAGTGATTTCTTTTGGCCACCGAAACAACCAATTACAGTGGATGACGATGCATCCTCAAATACTGAACGAAATGCTAAAATTTAGTGCACATTTACATTGCGCACAAAGTAACAAAAAAAGAAATTCTTCTCATTTACATTGGCTTGAAATAAAGTGTACTGACTAGTACACTTTATTCCATTCATCAACCGTGCTCAAATCGGTTAAACTTACAGGGATTTTTAGCATGCCTAAAATACTGCTTTATCTCGGTAGTTTACTATTTATAATCAGTGTGTTAGTACTAAACATTCCAAGTTGGCAACAATTTGATGTTGCCAGTGTGGAGTTTTTAAGTACCCAGCGCACCGCACATTTGAATCAATTGGCAATCACACTTTCTGTATTAGGTGGCATGCCATTTGTATTATTTTTAACCTGCCTATGGTGTTTCTATTTGGCATGGTATAAAAAATACACAAAAATTGTTTTTATCAGTGTAGGACTGGTCGTAAGTATTGCGCTTTCATGGCTGCTCAAATACCTATTCGCGCGACCTCGCCCGCCTGAAGCATTGCATTTGGTGGAAACTTTTGGCGCATCATTTCCAAGCGCTCATAGTTTTTATGCTGCAACTTTAGGTTGTTTGGTGATTTACCTGAGTTTGCAACATCCAGCGCATAAAATTTTGTCTGTGTGCGCGTGGTTATGGATGTTGCTGATGGGCATTTCCCGTGTGTATCTGGGAGTGCACTATCCTTCAGATGTCCTCTCTGGTTGGAGCATAAGTTTTATTTGGATCACATTGTGGTATCTGTTTTGCGCTCAATATCTGCAAGACAAACCAATACATAAGTTTAGATAAAAATCTAATAGAGGTGAAAGAATGATGTCTGCAAAGCTTTGGGCTCCTGCCCTGACTGCTTGCGCATTAGCCACAAGTTTAGCACTTGTGGGTTGTAGCAAAGATCCAAAAGATGCACAGCAAGCAGGTGCAGCTCAGGAAATGCCACCGACTGAGGTTGGCGTACTGGTGGCACAGCCACAAAGCGTGGAACAGTCTGTAGAACTGTCTGGACGTACCACAGCCTTTGAAATTTCAGAAGTTCGCCCACAAACCAGTGGTGTGGTTCTGAAACGTTTATTTACCGAAGGCAGCTACGTGCGTGAGGGTCAGGCGCTTTATGAAATTGACTCACGTACCAACCGTGCCAGTCTAGACAGTAGCCGTGCAGCACTCACCCGCCAGCAAGCGCAATTGAATGTGTTACGCATTAAAGAAGGTCGTTACCGTCAGTTGGTAGGCAGCAATGCAATCTCTAAACAAGAATATGATGACATTGTGGCACAGGTAAAACTTGCCGAAGCCGATGTTGCTGCGACTCAAGCAGAAGTACGCAATGCCGAAATTAACCTAGGCTATTCGACTGTACGTGCCCCAATTTCAGGGCAAACTAACCGCTCTACTGTGACTGCAGGTGCATTGGTTACGGCTAGTCAGGCGGAACCATTGGTGACGATTCAACGCTTAGACCCAATTTATGTAGACATCAATCAGTCCAGCGCAGAATTACTACGTTTACGTCAGCAATTGAGTCAGGGCAGTTTAAACAGCAGCAACAACACCAAAGTGAAGTTAAAACTTGAAGATGGCAGCTACTACCCTGTTGAAGGTCGTTTGGCTTTTTCTGATGCCAGCGTGAACCCAGAAACAGGCACCGTAACTTTACGCGCCGTGTTCCCAAATTCAAATCATTTATTATTGCCAGGGATGTTTGCCACTGCGCAAATTGTGCAAGGTGTGATTCCTAACGCGATCTTAATTCCACAAGCTGCGATTAGCCGTACCCCAACAGGTCAGGCAATGGCAATGATTGTCAATGCCAAAGGTATCGTTGAGCCGCGTCCTGTAACCACAGTTGGTACGCAAGGCAGCAACTGGATTGTGACTGAAGGTTTGCAAACTGGCGATAAAGTGATTGTCGAAGGCATTGCCAAAGTAAAACCTGAACAGCAAGTGGTCGCTAAGCCGTATCAACCGCAAGGCGCTGCTCCTCAAGCTGCACCTGCTGCACCAGCAAAATCGGGGGATGCCAAACCAGCCTCAGAAGCCCAAGCAACTGAATCAAAAGCTACTTCAAATACATAAGGAGTAGACGTTAATGGCTCACTTTTTTATTCATCGCCCCATTTTTGCATGGGTGATTTCATTGGTAATCATGTTGGCGGGGATTATTACCCTCACCAATATGCCAATTGCCCAATATCCGACCATTGCACCGCCAACGGTCACCATTGCTGCAACCTATCCGGGTGCATCTGCTGAAACTGTGGAAAACACAGTAACGCAAATTATTGAACAACAAATGAACGGCTTGGATGGTCTGCGCTATATTTCATCCAACAGTGCGGGGAACGGTTCTGCATCCATTACGTTAAACTTTGAACAAGGTATCGACCCAGATATTGCACAGGTTCAAGTACAGAACAAATTGCAATCTGCTACGGCGCTCTTGCCTGATGATGTGCAACGTCAAGGCGTGAAAGTGACCAAATCAGGAGCGAGCTTCTTACAGGTTCTCGCTTTTTATTCACCTGATGAAAGCCTGTCTGCCGATGATATTAAAGACTATGTTAACTCTAACATTTCTGAACCGCTGAGCCGTGTTGCAGGTGTGGGTGAAGTACAAGTCTTTGGTGGCTCATACGCGATGCGTATTTGGATGGACCCTGCCAAAATGGCGAGCTTGCAAGTCACACCAAGTGATATTGCTCAAGCGATTCGTACCCAAAACGCACAGGTTGCGGTAGGTCAATTGGGCGGCGCACCTGCAATTCAAGGTCAGGCTTTGAATGCTACAGTAACTGCGCAAAGCTTGCTGCAAACACCTGAACAATTCAGCAATATTTTTCTAAAAAATACCGCTTCAGGCGCTCAAGTGCGCTTGGGTGATGTGGCACGAATTGAACTTGGTGCAGACAACTATCAGTTTATTTCTAAATACAACGGCAAGCCTGCGGGCGGTGTCGCAATTAAATTATCTACAGGTGCTAACGCCCTAGATACTGCTGCTGCTGTGGAAGAACGCCTCAAGCAATTACGTCCTAACTACCCTGCGGGTTTAAAGGATGAGTTGGCTTTTGATACCACGCCATTTATTGAACTTTCGATTAAGAGTGTTGTTAAAACCTTAATTGAAGCGATCATTTTGGTCTTTATTGTGATGTTCCTGTTCTTGCAGAACTGGCGCGCCACAATTATTCCAACTATGGCCGTACCTGTGGTGGTACTGGGTACCTTTGCCGTGATCAACATGTTTGGCTTCTCGATTAACACCCTGACCATGTTTGCCATGGTACTGGCGATTGGTCTATTGGTCGATGACGCAATTGTCGTGGTGGAAAACGTAGAACGTGTCATGGTCGAAGAACATCTTGACCCTGTGGCGGCGACTGAAAAGTCGATGAAACAGATTTCAGGCGCACTGATCGGGATTACCTCGGTATTGTCTGCGGTATTCGTACCTATGGCATTCTTTGGTGGGACTACAGGCGTTATTTATCGTCAATTCTCAATTACGCTTGTGACTGCAATGGTGTTGTCACTGGTCGTAGCGTTGACCTTTACCCCTGCCCTATGTGCCACGATTCTTAAACAACACGATCCAAACAAGCCTGAAAGCAACGGTATTTTTGCGCGTTTCTTCCGCTGGTTTAACCGCAGTTTCGATAAGCTCTCGGTTAAATATCAAGGTGGTGTTAACCGCATGACGCATCATAAAATCTTCTCGGGGGTTTTATATGCAGTGGTACTGGGCATTATTGTGCTAGTGTTCCAAAAACTACCATCATCATTCTTGCCTGATGAAGATCAGGGCGTGGTGATGACATTGGTACAACTCCCACCAAATGCAACTTTGGAACGTACTGACGCCACCATGACCAGCATGACCAACTTTTTCAGAGAAAATGAAAAAGAGCATGTGCAGTCGGTATTTAGTGTTTCAGGCTTCTCTTTCTCAGGCGTTGGTCAAAACGCAGGTATGGCGTTCATTAAGTTAAAAGACTGGAGTGAGCGTACAAGCCCTGAATCTCAAGTTGGTGCAATTATCCAGCGTGGTATGGCACTGAACATGATTGTGAAAGATGCCACTTACATCATGCCATTACAGCTTCCTGCGATGCCAGAATTAGGTGTCAGCTCAGGCTTTAACTTGCAACTGAAAGATGCTGCGGGCAATGGTCATGAAAAACTCACCATGGCACGTAATATTGTGTTGGGTGAAGCATCTAAAGACCCTCGCTTAATGGGCGTACGTCCAAATGGTCAAGAAGATACACCACAGTACCGTATTATTATTGACCAAGCGCAAGCAGGTGCGGCAGGTGTCAGCATTGCTGAAATCAACAGCACCATGGGCATGGCTTGGGGTGGTTCGTACATCAATGACTTTATTGACCGTGGTCGCGTGAAAAAAGTCTATGTGCAAGCCGAATCTGATTCACGCATGATGCCTGAAGACCTGAACAAGTGGTATGTCCGCAACAACCGTGGTGAAATGGTGCCATTCTCTGCCTTTGCAACAGGTGAATGGACTTATGGTTCACCTCGTTTGGAACGCTATAACGGCGTATCTGCCAAGAACATTCAGGGTGCACCTGCGCCAGGTGTCAGCTCTGGTGAAGCCATGCAAGCGATGGAAGAAATTGTCGCAAAACTTCCATCTATGGGCTTAAACGGCTTTGACTATGAATGGACAGGCCTATCGCTAGAAGAACGTGAATCGGGCGACCAAGCACCGTTCTTGTATGCGTTGTCTTTACTGATTGTATTCCTGTGTTTGGCAGCCTTGTATGAAAGCTGGTCTATTCCATTCTCGGTGCTGTTGGTGGTACCGTTGGGTATTGTCGGAGCATTATTGCTCACCTTCGGGGGCATGATCTTGTTCAAAAACCCGAACCTATCCAACAACATTTACTTCCAAGTGGCAATTATTGCCGTGATTGGTTTATCAGCCAAAAACGCGATTTTGATTGTGGAATTTGCCAAAGAGCTACAAGAAAAAGGTGAAGACCTGTTTGAAGCGACCTTGCATGCTGCAAAAATGCGTTTACGCCCAATCATTATGACCACTTTGGCCTTTGGTTTTGGTGTATTGCCGCTTGCACTTTCATCAGGTGCGGGTGCAGGTAGCCAACACTCAGTAGGTTATGGTGTGTTAGGTGGTGTGATTAGCTCAACCTTGTTAGGGATCTTCTTTATTCCTGTATTCTATGTCTGGATTAGAAGTATCTTTAAATACAAACCAAAACAACAAAATAATCAGGAGCATGTATCGTGATGCAAAACTTATGGTCGCATACAGGCCGTGGTATTGCGGTTTCTGCCCTCGCGCTTGCTTTGACAGCTTGTCAAAGTATGCGTGGGCCAGAGCCCGTCGCTCAGGCAAGTATTCCAAGCAGCTATACTGCTGCTGCATCGGGTACTTCAGTGGCTGAACAAGGTTATAAAGATTTCTTTGCCGATCAACGCTTATTACAAGTTTTGGATATGGCATTGAACAATAACCGTGATTTACGCACAGCGACGCTGAATATCCAACGTGCCCAACAAGCCTATCAAATTACCGAAAACAACCAGTTACCTACCATTGGTGCTAGCGGTGGCGTACTGCGTCAAGACCAAGGTACTGCTTTAGGCACACACACACGCTATAACGTTGGTTTAGGTGTAACTGCCTACGAACTAGATTTTTGGGGTCGTGTACGCAGCTTAAAAGACAATGCATTAGATAACTTCTTGGCAACTCAAAGCTCGCGTGATGCCACACAAATTGCCTTGATTGGTCAGGTGGCGCAAGCATGGCTCAACTATTCTTTTGCCAATGCCAATTTAAAACTGGCAGACCAAACCTTAAAAACACAGCTTGAGTCTTATAACCTCAACAAAAAGCGTTTTGATGTCGGCATTGATAGTGAATTACCTGTCCGTCAGGCACAAATTTCAGTTGAAACTGCACGTAATGATGTCGCCAACTACAAAACCCAAGTCGCGCAAGCACAAAACTTGCTGAACTTGTTGGTGGGCGAACAAGTTCCAAGTGCGTTATTGCCAACGCAGCGTGTGACGCACATTACCAAAACTACCGCAATTGGCGCTGGCTTACCAAGTGACTTGCTGAATAACCGTCCTGATATTCGTACTGCAGAGTATCGACTATCGGCTGCGGGTGCCAATATTGGTGCAGCAAAAGCACGTTTATTCCCAAGCATTAGCCTCACGGGCAATGCAGGCTATGCATCAACTGACTTGAGTGATTTGTTTAAATCAGGCAGTTTTGTTTGGGCAGTGGGCCCGAGCATCGACTTGCCAATTTTTGATTGGGACACACGCCAAGCCAACATCAAAATTTCAGAAACGGATCAACAAATTGCTTTGGCTGACTATGAAAAATCAATTCAGTCTGCATTCCGTGAAGTGAATGATGCTTTGGCAGTTCGTCAAAATATTGGTGATCGTTTAGCGGCACAAAAACGCTTGGTTGATGCGACCAATACCACTTATAAATTATCTAATGCACGCTTCCGCGCAGGCATTGACAACTATTTAACCGTGTTGGATGCACAGCGTACGTCTTATGCAGCAGAACAAGGTTTATTGTTGTTGGAACAAGCCAATTTGAACAATCAGGTGGAGTTGTATAAATCTTTGGGTGGCGGTGTGAAAGCCAACACTTCAGATGCCACATCACAACCTGCATCATCGGCAGAACGTAAAGTGCAATAAGTCTTTGCGTCTACCTTAAATTTACTGCTTAACAGCTCAGATATAAAGACTAAATCAGCTCACTTCGGTGGGCTTTTTTATTGCTTTTTGCAAGCACATTTCATATCTTCAATACGTCTTGTTTTTAAATATTAGAATCTTATGTTGCTTAGTAATCTTGAATCTGTACCAGGTCATCGTATTTCACGGCAAATTGATGTGGTCTATGGCAGCACCGTACGCAGTAAGCATGTGGGGCGTGACTTCTTGGCAGGACTCAAAAATATTGTCGGTGGTGAATTAACGGCTTATACCGAATTACTAGAAGAATCACGCCAAGAAGCGATGGATCGTATGATTGCTAAAGCACGTGGTTTAGGTGCCAATGCTATTGTTGGGATTCGCTTTTCTACTTCAAATATCGCTCAAGGTGCTTCGGAATTGTTTGTTTATGGTACAGCAGTGGTGGTCGAGGCAGATATTCCTAAACTTCCAGACCCATTTCCAGCATCACACTAAAGCAAAGATTATTGAACAGGAATAACATCACATGGATAATTTAATTCTGCAAATTGTTGTCTTTGCGATTTTATTTGCCGTAGGCTTTGGTTTTGGGCGACACAACGAACGCAAACATTTCAAATATTTAGCCGAGCAAGAACTGCGTTTAAGTTATATTCAGCTTGATAATAACCGCTTCCAGACCAGTCCCAATTTTGGGCAATTGATACACAGCAATGTGGTCATTTCTCATGATTATTTTAAGTTTGTGATTGCCAATATTCAGAACTTCTTTGGCGGGCGCTTGACCAGTTATGAAAGTATTGTCGAGCGGGCGCGTCGTGAAGCCATCGTCCGTTTAAAATTAGAAGCTGAAAAAATGGGCGCAAATCATATTATGGGGCTGCGTTTAAGCACCACAGAATTGGGGATGCAAGGCGGCATGGTCGAAGTCTTTGCTTATGGAACGGCGGTTCAAAATAGCGTTAGTCAATTCTCTGCAAAACGCTGAGTACATCTTTCAGCGTTTGTAAAGAATTTAGTATAAATACTGATCTCGATAAGGCTGAGGAATTTGATATTGCCGACCATCAAATTTTAAAGTGAAACGCTGTTGAGTAGACACTCGTTTAGTTTCTTTGCAATTTTCTAAATCGCCCGACATTTCATAATGTTGAATACGATCACGTAATTGCATATCAAAATATTGTCGAGTTGTATTTCGCAAGATCATTAAAATAGCTTTGCTTTCTATTACTTTGGCATTACAACGTGTATCGGTTTCTGCCTGATAGCGCGCTACGATTAAGCCGTTTAAAATTTTCTTGTTATGTTGTAAATCATATAAATCGAGTACTTGCGCCGAAAAAGGATTGGCACTTGAACGTCCTGCATAATTCCTTCTTAAACCAATTGCCCTTAAGCTTTCAGAAACTTGATACGGCGCCAAATCTAAATGGATAGAACGCAGTTCAATTGCATCTGAAGGCAAAAGCTCTTTCACGTGATAGATTGAATGAAGCTTTTGCGTTTTACTATTTACGGTTAAAAAAGTCAGCTGATAATCATCTACAGGTTGATCATCTTTTGTCTGAGTTTCAGCATAAGCAATTAAAGTTTGTTCAGTAACATTGGGGAAATCTGCACAAGCCAAAAAGTCCTCATTCACTGTGGTTGTATTTGTGTGCTGTCGTAAAATCTTTTCAATATATTCAGGTTGTTTACACAACGAATCATCGTTTGTTTGTAATTTGGCAAATGTCGTTTGAGTCATCCCTAAGAAAGCGAAAAGCCACGCGCTGATAAAAAAAAACCTTTCATTATTAAACGCATGGCTCATCCTTCTTTTTGTTTTTATTATTTTATTTTGAAGTCACTTTGATTAAAAATTACTTCACTTTGGTTTTACGAATCATTTTATATAAAGTACTTGGCGATAAACGCGACACCAACACGCCCAGTTTTTCTTTAGCGCCCCCGACCACGATATATTCATCGCCTGCCATGAGTGCTTTAACTGTATTTTTAGCAAAAACATCGGCATCTAAACCATTTTCAATGGCTTCATCTTGATGTCCTTGTGGTTTGCCTTCACCATTCAACGCATTAAAAGACACATTGGTATTCACAAATCCTGGGAAAACAACTGAAACCTGTACGCCCTGCTCCGCTACTTCGGCACGCAAACTATTCGCCCACATGTGAATGGCACTTTTCGCTGCAGAATATGACGCGCGATATTGCGTACCCAATAATGCTGCAACACTAGATACAAAAATAATGCGACCATGTTTTTGCTGTAAAAAGGTCGGCAAGACAGTTTTGGTCAGAAAGACCTGAGAAAAATAATCCACTTCCATAATGGTGCGTTCAGTCTGCATGGTCGTATCAGCAATTAAAGCGCGCTGACTTAAACCTGCATTATTAATTAGCCAGTCAATGCGTCCTTTACGTGCCAAAACTTGTTCATACGCATGTAACACCTGACTTTCATTGGTAATATCTGCACATACAGAAAGATGACGTTCAGGATTCAGCAAACTCACGCGTACTTTTTCAAGTTCTTCATAACGACGTGCGGTTAAAATCACTTGTGCACCTTGTAAAGCACACTCTTTTGCCAATGCCTTACCAATGCCAGAAGATGCACCTGTAATCCACACCACTTTATGTTCCAAGTTTTCTCGTTTTGCCATAACCGTTTGTCCGCGTTATTTAAAAATTTAAGTCATCAAAATTTAAGTCTTAGGTTTTGCAGGATGCTGCAAAAACCCAAGAAAATGGTTTAAATATATCTCTGCACTTTCCAAATCGAATTGCGCACCCATTTTTTCTAGGCGTTTATACCCCAGTTGCGTAGTCAAATGAATCACGCCGTTTAAAGTTTTATCGACCACCAAATTAAATTTCAGCATTTTTTTCGGATCACGAATTAAATAACCCACGCCCTGATCAATAATTTGAGTAAACCCTTTAAATGCAGGCGCAATACATGCACTGTTGCCCTGCCGAATTTGCTCAATACAACCCAACGTTTCTTTCATAACAATACTATCGACAGGATAAGTCACAAAACCTTGCCCTTCCTGCTGATACATCATGCTTGCCAGATAATTCACCATAGGCGTTAAGCGTTCATTGCCAAAAAACGACACCGACCATGGCATATATTTTTGCATGGTTTGTATGACTTGCTGAATAATTTTTTCAGATTCACCATCCAGTGAATGACTAGAACGTGACAATTCACCAAAAAGTTGCTCAATAATTTCACAAGAAATATCGGTCAGTACCGCCCCCAAAGCTTTAGATAAACTTTCCGATTCACCTGCATTGAGTTGTTGATGAATGTGTTGAAATCTTTGATATGTTTCTGGTTTTAATTTTAAAGATACAGCATAAGTCATAACTGAACTTGCCTATTTTGACCGCATTGATGTGTTTTCATCTATTTTAAAATCCATTGCTTAAACCCAGTTTAAAACAGTGTTACAGGCAACGGAGAACTTGAAGTTTTTATCATACTTGTCGCCCATCATACGATGAGTTTGCCCAACTGCCAATTGCGATAAGTTTGGCTGAGTTGAATCTCGCTTAGCGGGCAATTTTTTTGCTACAATAGTTGCAATTTTTTATTCACTTTTAACCTGTTCTTACTATGACTGATTCAGCGCAAAATATTGCTACAACCTACGATCCTACCGAGATCGAGAAAAAATGGTACAAGACTTGGGAAGAAAACGGCTACTTTAAGCCGTCTGAAAAAGGCGAATCATTCTGTATCATGATTCCGCCGCCAAACGTCACAGGTAGCTTGCACATGGGTCATGGTTTTAACAACGCCATTATGGATGCCCTCACGCGCTTTAACCGTATGTCGGGTAAAAATACCTTATGGCAACCGGGTACAGACCACGCGGGTATTGCCACACAAATGGTAGTAGAGCGTCAATTGGGCGCGCAAAATATCAGCCGCCATGACTTAGGTCGTGAAAAATTCATCGAAAAAGTCTGGGAATGGAAAGAACAATCTGGCGGTAACATTACCCGTCAAATCCGCCGTTTAGGTTCTTCGGTAGATTGGTCACGTGAACGCTTCACTATGGACGAAGGCTTATCGAATGCGGTGAAAGAAGTTTTCGTGAAATTACACGAAGAAGGTTTAATTTACCGCGGCAAACGCCTTGTAAACTGGGATCCAAAATTACAAACTGCCCTTTCTGACTTAGAAGTTGAGTCGGATAAAGAAGAACAAGGTTCATTGTGGCACTTCAAATATTTCTTTGAAGATAAATCACTACGCACTCACGATGGTAAAGATCACATTGTAGTGGCAACCACTCGTCCTGAAACATTGCTGGGTGATACTGCGGTTGCGGTTGCCCTTGATGATGAGCGTTACTCGCACCTTGTTGGTCAAAACATCATCCTCCCAATTACAGGTCGTGCCGTTCCAATCGTAAAAGATGAGTATGTCGATAAAGAATTCGGTACAGGTTGTGTAAAAATTACCCCTGCACACGACTTCAATGACTATGAAGTGGGTAAACGCTGCGAATTGCCAATCATCAATATCTTCAACAAAAATGCTGAAGTATTGGCTGAGTTTGAATATATTGCGAAAGCAGGCGAACAAATTTCTAAAACCATTCCTGCACCTGCAGACTACATTGGTTTAGAGCGTTTTGAAGCACGTAAAAAATTAGTTGAACAAGCGGAAAGCGAAGGTTGGTTAGATCAAATCCAACCGTACACCTTGAAACCACCTCGCGGTGACCGTTCGGGCGTAATTGTTGAGCCATTATTGACTGACCAATGGTATGTGAAAATTGCACCGTTAGCGCAACCTGCAATTGAAGCGGTGCAAGATGGTCGCATCAAGTTCGTGCCTGAGCAATACAGCAATATGTATATGGCGTGGATGAACAACATTCAAGACTGGTGTATCTCGCGTCAATTGTGGTGGGGTCACCGTATTCCTGCTTGGTACGATGCTGAAGGCAATGTTTATGTAGGTCGTAACGAAGAAGAAGTTCGTACGAAAAATAATATCCCTGCCGATGTTCAATTAAACCAAGACGAAGACGTACTGGATACATGGTTCTCCTCTGCACTTTGGACATTCTCGACCTTAGGTTGGACGGGTGATGCCAAGAAAGATGCAGAAAACTACTTCTTAAATACCTTCCACTCCACTGATGTATTGGTGACAGGTTTTGACATCATCTTCTTCTGGGTGGCGCGTATGATCATGATGACCATGCACTTCATGAAGAATGAAGATGGCACGCCACAAGTACCGTTCAAAACAGTTTACGTTCACGGTTTGGTACGTGACAGCGAAGGTCAAAAAATGTCGAAGTCTAAGGGCAACGTGCTTGACCCATTAGACTTGATTGACGGTGTAGATCTTGAAACTTTAGTACAGAAACGTACGACGGGTTTGATGAACCCGAAACAAGCAGCGAAAATTGAAAAATCGACCCGCAAAGAATTCCCAGAAGGGATTCAGGCTTATGGCACAGACGCGGTTCGTTTTACCTTCTGCGCATTGGCAAATACAGGTCGTGACATCAAGTTTGATATGAAACGTGTGGAAGGTTATCGTAACTTTGCCAACAAAATTTGGAATGCTACCCGTTTTGTATTGATGAATGTTGAAGGTCAAACGGTTGGTCAAGAGGCACGTCAAGACCTTTGGGAATTGCCTGAACAGTGGATTGTGAGCCGTTTACAAAAGGCAGAGCAAGCTGTTCATCAAGCGTTTGCAACTTACCGTTTAGACTTGGCTGCGCAAGCGATTTATGACTTTATTTGGAATGAATACTGCGACTGGTATGTAGAGCTAACCAAACCTGTTCTGAATGATGAATCTGTTTCTGAAGAACGCAAAGCAGAAGTTCGTCGTGTATTGCTTGCAGTGATGGAAGCTTCGTTACGTCTTGCTCACCCAATCATGCCGTACTTGACGGAAGAAATTTGGCAAACCCTTGCACCAATGATTGGCTTGGGTGGCGAAACCATTATGTTGGCAAACTACCCTGTTGCAGATGAAGCCAAAATCAACGAACAAGCCGAAGCAGATATGCAATGGCTACAAGGTTTGATTGGTGCGGTGCGTAACATTCGTGGTGAAATGGGTCTAGGTAATGCACGTTTATTGCCTGTACTTTTACAGAACACGACTGAAGCAGAAAAAGCACAAATTTCTCGTATTGAGCCGTTGTTTAAAGCATTGGCAAAAGTTGAGAACATTACCTTCTTGGCGGATGGTGAACAACCACCATTGTCTTCTTCTTCTGTAGTCGGCCATGTGTCTGTATTTGTTCCAATGAAGGGTTTAATTGACCCGAAAGCGGAATTGGGGCGCCTACAAAAAGACTTAGACAAGGTTCAAAAGCAGCATGACCAAATTGCCACTAAACTTAGCAATGAAGGTTTTGTAGCTAAAGCCCCTGCGGCTGTGGTTGAAGGCGAGAAAGTGAAACTTGCTGAATTTGCAGATCAGTTAGCGAAAATTAAAGCGAATATGGAGCAGATTGCGGCGCTTTAATGTGTTGTTAGTTTGATCTAAAATCCCCTCAATTGAGGGGATTTTTATTTAGTCATCTTCCCAATCAAACTCATCATCCCAATTGATATGAGAAGAATCATATAAATAACGAGTAAAATTAAATTCATCCAAGTTTGCATAAAATTGAATTAGCTTGTTCACTTCTTGATTAACTATATTTTCTTGCTCTAATTTTAATTTAGGTAAATGTATATCATGGCGACCACTTTCAGCTGCGAAAATATTACCTTGATCATATATTGCTTCTGTCTTGTAATTACCTTTTGCTAAATCATAACCAAGATACTGAGCAAATTTTTGCCATTTCCATGCTTCAATCAAATTATTCTCTTTTAATTCTTTGATTTCATCAAAGCTATCACAGACGATTCGATCGAATATTTCTCTCAGGCATCCTTCATCACCACGTTTTGCTAATGCCAATTCTATATCTGATGGATAAGTTGAATAACTATAGTTCTCTATATCTTCATCAACGTCTTCATAATCATCATTATCTCTAAATTGGTAAAGTTCTAGCTGAGCAGGAAAACTTCCTAAATCAGCAGCTATTTTCAAATACTTTACATAGTTCTCTTTATATTCATCATTCTGTTCTTTTTCTTGAATAAAATAATCTAAGTCTGGCTTCCAAGTTGGACTAATTTCTTGACCTTGCAAATATCTATGATACAGATAGTTCATATCTTTATTTTGTTCATCAAAATCATTTTCACAATCACTATAAAATTGTGCAATCAAATATGGATAAATCGAATATTCAGGAAACTCTATAAAAGTTTTTTTTAGGCGGGTTAGTACATTCTTTCGTATTGATTCATCATCTAGGGCTTCTCGAACAAGCTTACTAATTTCTTCAGCTGTTAAATATAAAAAATGATAATCTGAAATATATTTTTGAAACACTGGGGCTACAGTAAGTGATATATTTAATTCCCCACAACGTTCTACAAACAACTCTGCATTCAATTGATCATCTATTGAATCTATATAAATTGGGTAAGAACTTAGTTTTAAACTATTAAATTTTTTAAAACCAAAAAGTGCTGCAACTATTTCATTTATATGAGAACGTTTAATCTCTATATTATGAGATTTAATAGCTTGTTGGATTTCAAAAGCTAATGTGCTAATAGTAGACATGTTTATCCTTAAAATTGTTTCTTAGAATCAAAATTGGACACACGTTTAAACTTTTGAATCTAATAACGAAACAAAATAAAGAAAACATTTAAGAAGATTTGGTTACTCAATATAAGAATTGATTTGTCTTTTTTTACTCGTGTGTAAGTAAGGTGGACACCTATACTTCATAATAACAATCAAAAGATAAAAATCAAGTCTTTTATAACTTCCCAATTTTGCTTATTCCCAACTCAATGACCAAGCCAATTTCATGACAGTAAAAATCTACAATATACGGTTCAATGACCTGCTGACGTCTAAATTTAAGCTCCATAAAGCGTTTGGCACGAAGTCGCTGCTACAGCAAATTTTCAGCATCCCTAGCAACATGACGCATAGCTTTGGCAAATTGTAAGAGTTGCGGATTCATCTTCTTATTCATTATTTTTGTATTTATAGTTTTTAGGCAATATAACAAATTTCTATGTTTCTAAACCACTAAAATAATTGCAGTTCTTTACTCAAAACCACTATTTTACCCACTCAATTTAAGCATAGTATCAAGCATCAAAATAACAAAATAGACAATCTATGGATTGGTTCACCATCTTCATTCACGACACCACATGGACATTTGTTGCAGAATTAATGATTCGTGCTGCACTCATGTTTGGCATGATTATTCTATTTTTACGCCTCACAGGAAAACGCGGAGTACGCCAGCTTTCTATTTTTGAATTGGCCATTATTTTATCGCTCGGTTCTATTGCGGGCGACCCTATGTTCACTGAAGATTTACCCTTGGTACATGCCTTGGTGGTGATGACAGTGGTGATTGGGATGTATCGCCTGACCACATGGCTCATGATGAAATACCAACCCTTTGAAGATTTGATTGAAGGTAAATCGCTATATATTGTAGAAGATGGTGAATTGGTCTTAGAAAAAATTAAGTACGGTAAAATGTCGCATGATGAATTCTTTGCCGAAATGCGCCAACAAGGCGTGGAGCATTTAGGGCAAGTACGTGTTGGCTTACTAGAAAGTGATGGAAAATTCAGCATGTTGTTTTTTCATGGCGGTGCCACACGCTATGGTTTACCCTTATTCCCTAAAGCTTACCAACCCGTGAACCGCACAACTCCAAACACGTATTATGCCTGCATGTATTGTGGGCATGTCCGTTTACTTGAACACGCCAATGAAGTCTGTCCGCGTTGTAATCACCAACAATGGACACTGGCAATCAATACTGCATATCGCAGCTAGAATATGTTGATTTTAGCTGCAACACACCTCTATGCGACTTAAATTGTCGCAGGATTGTCATAATTTAACGTTATACTGCCTGCGCTGCCGAAGAGAAGCACTGAAAGCGCAAATAATAATTTTTGAAAATACAAAAACGAGGTCGGTATTGGCTTTAATGTGGATACCTTTTATACTCCAGCGACTCTTTAAAGGTCGCTTTTATTTTTTCCACGCAATGACTTTTTAACGTGGTTTAGGTCTGTCATCCTGTCTTGATGATCTACCTTGTTATTCAAGTGCTGATGATTGAACGCTTTTCGCAAGCTTTGCCCATTTCCAGATCAGTACAAAGCATAGAATCGCAACAATACAAATCAACAGTAAATAATTCGCGTAGCCTAAAGCATCGCCTAAGATTCCACTCAGGGTATAAAGTACCCCGCTCACAGTCGCCATAATCGCAACCTGAAATGTAAAATCAGTCCCTGCATATTGTTTACGACTGTACTGCATAATCAAGGTTAGCATCACTACAAGTAACATGGCAGAGCAAAAATCTTCCGCAGCATTAATGCTATAAATCAGCCAGTGTGCCACATCAACTTGCTGTTCATACAATTCAGCCAAATAAGCATAGGCCACTAAACTCAAAATTTTAAGCACAGAAAAAATGATGAGGGCATGCGCTCTAGACCACCATTTCAGCATCAACCCTGCGATGCCTGCACCCAACAAAGCGGCCATTGCTCCCAACATGGTCACATAAATGCCAATTTGAGAAAAGCTTAAGCCTAAATCTACCATTAAAGGTTTTAATAAAGGGCCAGCCAAACCATCGGCAATTTTAAAGCTGAGTAACACCCATAGCCATGCGTACAGTACAGGCGTTTCCACAAAATAGCGCAGATATTCACGAATCGCAGCAAGACGTGCGTGAAATGACATTTTACTTTGAGCTTGAACAAGCACTTGTTTAGCAGCATGTTGTGGCTCTTTAAACATTAAAATTGGCAAGGTATTTAAAAACACCAATCCCGCTAAAATTAAGAAAGTTTTTTGCCAATCTAGCCAATCCAATGCCCACAGAATTGCACCACCACCCACAATAAAGCCCAGTCGTGAACCAACCACCTGAAAGGTATTACCCCAATGTTGCTGTTTGGCTTGTAAAATATTGACCGCCAAACCATCGGTGGCAATATCTTGGGTTGCACCGACCAAGTTCATACCGAGCAAAGCCACAAAAAACACCCACAAATATATAGGATGATTTAAGGACTCAATCGGTAAAAAGGACAGCCCAATCAGCACCAAAACACTCAGCCACTGGCACGGCAAAATCCAGCTACGATAATGCCCAAAATATGAATGTCCAAAGCGATCCACCAAAGGTGCCCAAAACACTTTGATTGACCATGGCAGCATTAACAAACCGAAACCGCCAATATGTGCCAAAGACACACCTTGCGCACGTAAAATCACAGGCAAGGCATGGGTCATAAAACCAACAGGCAAGCCCTGCGCCCAATACAGAGAAAATAACAACAAATAAGTTTGGCGCAAATTGGGCATAGCATCTCAATTTAGATATGGGCAAAAGATCAAAAAAACGCAGTACTACACTAAAATTTTGAATAATGGATTGTTATTTTTCATCACTTTCACATTCAGATTTCGACTATTTTGCCAATGAATCAGACAAAGCGAAAGTCTAATATCTTGAATAGATTTAGATTCATGCGTCATGATATTGGGTATTTATTGTTGTTAATCACGCACGTCAGGATGACATCGCATTCATGAAAATCACCAATCCTTTTGCACGCAGTGCACGGCAATTTCCACAGTTACCCGACCAAGTTCCACAACGTGGAACAGCCAGCAGTCGTGCTTTATTTAAAAATATTTTTTTGGCGCAAGGCTGGCAAATGGTGGGCGAATTTCCCAACTTGCCCAAAGCAGTTGCTATTATCTCACCGCATACGTCAAATATTGATGCGTGGCATGGTTTTACCGCCCTACTCGGTTTAGGTATTCAAATTACTATTTTTGGTAAGCACACTTTATTTGAAACCCCACTCAAGCCACTTTTAAACTGGATTGGGGTAATTCCTGTGGTGCGCCATTCTCCTCAAGGACATACCCAAGATATTATTGAGATTGTACGAAAAAAAGAAAAAATCTGGATTGGTATGGCGCCCGAAGGCACACGTAAACAAGCCGAAAATATCCGCAGTGGCTTTTACCATATTGCCTACGGCGCCAATATCCCAATTGTGATGTTCTCTTTTGATTATGCACACAAAACCATTCATATTTTGGGCGTGTTTCATCCTACGGGCGATTATGCTCAAGATTTAGATGCAATTTATACGCAATATCACGGCAAGTTTTCGGCTAAAAATCCACATTGGTTGGCAAAACCGTTACAAAAGCTTTTGAAAAAGGGCTAGTCAAAGTTTCTATTTTTTGTTCAGATGGGCGCAATATTCTTTGATCTAAATTTAGATTTGATATGCAACTGATTCGTTATTCTTTAGTGGGCGTACTAGCTCTAACTTTGGCTGGCTGCGACAAAACAACAAAAACACCGCCAAGCACCACACCTATCCAAGCACGTGAACCTGTAATTGCACTGGCGCTGGGTGGCGGTGGTGCTAAAGGTTTTGCACATATTGGCGTCATTAAAGTTTTAGAGTCTCACGGGATTAAACCAAAAATTGTCACAGGCACCAGTGCAGGCAGCTTTGTCGGCAGTTTATACGCCAGTGGTAAAAGTCCTTATCAGCTCCAACATATTGCCCTAACCTTTAAAGAATCCGACATTCGTGATTTAACCTTAAACCGTCAGGGTTTTATTGCAGGTCAAAAGTTACAAGACTTTGTCAATCAACACGTAGCCAATAAACCGATTGAAAAATTTCCAATTCGTTTTGCTGCCGTTGCCACACGTTTAGATAATGGACGTAAAGCCGACTTTATTAAAGGCAATGCTGGTCAAGCCGTACGTGCCTCTTGCAGTATTCCGAATGTTTTTGTACCTGCCACCATTGGCGGAACACAATATGTGGATGGCGGCTTGGTCAGCCCAATTCCCGTACAGACGGCTAAAGCGATGGGTGCCGACTTAGTCATTGCAGTGGATATTTCTGCACGTCCGACAGGCAATCAACCTGTCAGCATGTGGGGCTTACTCGATCAAACCCTCAATATTATGGGGCAGCAAAGCATCAATCAGGAATTGGCGCAGGCCAATATCGTGATTCAACCTAAAGTTGGACATATTGGTACTCTAGATTTAAAAGCCAGTAACCAAACCATTTTAGAAGGTGAAAAAGCCGCACAATTACAGGTCAAAGCAATTCTGCAAGCCATCAATAACTTTAAAAAATCACCTGCCGCGCTGAAACCTGCACCGCGTCCGAAATTTTAGGATTCAGTGATTTTTTTAATATTCATAAACTTATTGATCTGTTAAAGTGATGAGAGCGCATCTTTTTAAGTCGATGCGTTTCTCTAAGCAATTAGAATTAACCAATCGTAAAAAATACGCGAGTAGATGTATGGAATTCGTTCTTGAACCTTGGCACTGGTTTGTACTAGGCGTTCTGTTAATGCTTTCAGAACTGGTCTTGCCTGCGTTTGCCGCTTTATGGTTTGGCATTGGGGCAGTCATGGTCGGTATTTTATACTGGATGTTCCCCATGATGGGTACCACTACCCAATTGGTGATGTGGATTATCTTGTCGGTACTGTGTACCTTGGCGTGGTTTAAATTTATCAAACCCTTATCTACCGATAAAACCAAAGCAGGCTTGTCACGCGAAGCCACTATTGGACAAATTGGCATGGTCATTCAAACCAACTTAGAACATGATCAAATTAAAGTCCGTTTCCCGATGCCCGTACTTGGTTCAGACGAATGGAACTGCCGCACCGCAAGCCCTGTGCAAGTGGGAGATCGTATTCGCGTGATTGATATTTTGGGTAATGATTTGGTGGTGCAGCCGCATCACAGCACACATGACAACGAAAAAGTGAGAAATTAAAATGTCTGGTGGATCTATTATTGTTTTAGCGATTTTAGCCTTTGTTGGAATTACCATTTTTAAAGGCGTGCGAATTGTTCCGCAAGGTTATAAGTGGATTGTGCAACGTCTGGGTAAATACCACACCACACTTGCACCGGGACTTAACTTCGTCATTCCTTATGTCGATGAAGTGGCCTATAAAGTCACCACCAAAGATATTGTATTAGATATTCCATCTCAGGAAGTCATTACCCGTGACAACGCAGTTCTGCTCATGAATGCGGTAGCGTACATTAATCTCACGACTCCTGAAAAAGCAGTGTATGGCATTGAAAACTATACTTGGGCGATTCAAAACCTTGTTCAAACCTCATTGCGTTCTATTGTGGGTGAAATGGATTTGGATGATGCCTTGTCTTCGCGCGATCACATCAAAGCCAAACTCAAAGCAGCCATTTCTGATGATATTTCAGACTGGGGAATTACCCTTAAAACTGTAGAAATTCAGGATATTAAACCATCGCATACCATGCAGGCAGCTATGGAAGAACAAGCTGCAGCAGAACGTCAGCGTCGTGCTACCGTAACCAAAGCCGATGGTGAAAAACAAGCGGCTATTTTAGAAGCCGATGGTCGTTTGGAAGCTTCACGTCGTGATGCAGAAGCGCAAGTTGTATTGGCAGAATCTTCTCAACGTGCCATTGAAATGGTCAGCTCTGCGGTAGGTGATAAAGAAATTCCTGTGGCGTACTTATTGGGTGAGCAATATGTAAAAGCCATGCAAGATATGGCGAAATCCAACAATGCCAAAACTGTGGTCTTACCTGCAGATGTCCTGAATACCATTCGTGGTGTTATGGGTCGCAATAATCCATAAGCAAATCAGATAAACATCAAGATGATAGGCAGCTTTCAAGCTGCCTATTTTATGCCCATTCAGAAAAAAATCTGAAATATTTTTTAATGTATGGTTAAATTTCGCGTTTCTTGATGAAATCAGCACCGCAGATGAGATGTCTGCACTCACCAAATTGAGTGACTCACATCTAGCAGCGGTCTGTATTTTAGTCGACTGTCCAAAACCCAAATGGATACTGTATGAGCGCACTCAACCCCACCATTATTACTTTCCTGTTTTATATTGTCGCCATGATTGTCATTGGTTTATTGGCTTATCGCGCGACTCGAAATTTCTCGGACTACATTTTAGGTGGTCGTCGTCTTGGCAGTTTTGTCACTGCACTTTCTGCAGGCGCATCCGATATGAGTGGCTGGTTGCTGATGGGCTTACCCGGTGCCATTTATCTTTCAGGTTTGTCTGAAATGTGGATTGCCGTTGGTCTGATTATTGGCGCATGGCTAAACTGGCTTTTGGTGGCAGGTCGTTTACGAGTACACACCGAAGTACAGCACAATGCACTGACTTTGCCTGATTATTTTTCTAACCGTTTTAATGATCAAAGAAAAATTTTAAGGATTGTATCTGCCTGCGTAATTCTAATTTTCTTTGCGATTTATTGTGCTTCGGGCATGGTTGCAGGTGCGCGCTTATTTGAAAGTATGTTTGATCTGCCTTATAGCACTGCATTGTGGATTAGTGCTATTGCCACCATCAGCTATGTGTTTATTGGTGGTTTCTTGGCAGTCAGCTGGACGGACACCATTCAGGCTGGCTTGATGATTTTTGCGCTCTTGCTGACCCCTATCATTACCCTACTCAGCTTTTCTGACCTAAGCCAAGTCACACTTGCTTTAGAAGCGGCTCGTCCGCAGGCGCTGAATTTAGTCGGAGATTTAAGCTGGGTCGCGATCATTTCCCTCATGGCATGGGGCTTAGGCTATTTTGGACAGCCACATATTTTAGTGCGTTTTATGGCAGTTGATTCAGTCAAGTCTATTCCGAATGCACGTCGTATTGGCATGACATGGATGACCTTATGTTTAGGCGGTGCGGTGGCTGCGGGCTTTTTTGGTATCGCCTACTTCCAGCAACATCCTGAACTGGCAAGTGTGGTCAATGCCAATCCTGAAACAGTATTTATGGAATTGACCAAAATCCTGTTTAATCCGTGGGTGGCAGGTGTGGTACTGGCTGCAATTTTAGCTGCTGTGATGAGTACCCTAAGCTGTCAACTTTTGGTCTGTTCAAGTACTTTAACCGAAGATTTTTACAAATCGTTCCTGCGTAAAAATGCCTCACAAAATGAATTGGTGTGGGTCGGACGCGGCATGGTACTCATGATTGCGCTGCTTGCTATTTGGATGGCGGGTAATCCTGAATCAAAAGTCTTGGGATTGGTTTCTTATGCTTGGGCAGGCTTCGGTGCAGCATTTGGTCCACTAATCATTTTGTCTTTGTTCTGGAAACGCATGACTTTAAATGGTGCATTGGCGGGGATGGTTGTCGGCGCACTTATGGTCATTCTTTGGAAAAACCTTTGGGCAGATACGGGTATTTATGAAATTATTCCGGGCTTTGTCTGTTCTTGGATTGCGATTGTCGTGGTGAGTTTATTGGGTAAAGCGCCAAGTCATGAAGTGACAGACCGTTTTGAACAGGCCGATCAGCAATATAAAGAATCGCACTAAGCTGTAGATTGATCTGCATAGAGATAAAAAAGCGATAAAAAACCAGTGCCTTGAACTGCACTGGTTTTTATGTCTGAGAAAAGTTTTAGTACACTCAAATCAAGTCAATGAATCTGTAGTTTTCTCTTTCTCTGCTGCGACTTTTTTTCTTGCCTTACTAAACCGTTTGGCAGGCCAAACCATCATAAAACGTGCACCACCCAAGTTCGGACTCTGATCGACTTCAATTTTGCCACCAAACCAATAAGCAATGCGGCTTACAATAGACAAACCTAAACCATAACCACCTGAAGCACGGGTGCGGCTGTCATCTAAACGAGCAAAGGCTTCAAATACACGTTCTCGGTCTTGTTCGGGAATCCCCGGCCCATCATCTTCCACACAAACATAGGCCATGCCTTGTTCGTTAATACCGCCACTGATCAAGACTTTATGGTCACAGTAACGGACTGCATTGCCCACCAAGTTCTGTACCACACGGTGCAAGTAACGGCGTTCAGCTTCCACTTCCAAAGTCACAGGTGGGGCAAGCAATTGAATATCTTTTTGGGTTTTCAATGCTTCTGTTTCCGTAGCCACCTGCTCTAGCACTTCAACCAAAACGATCTTTTCAATTTCTAAAGATGGCATGCCCTGTTCAAGTTTGGCATAGGTCATGATCTCATCAATCAAGGTGTTTAAAGCCTCAATATCTTTATCAATCATTTCGACTTGCTGTAAGCGATATTCGTAATCATCTTCTTCTGCCAGCATTTCCATACCAAAACGAATACGTGCCACAGGCGTGCGCAGCTCATGCGATACAGCGCGCATCAGTTCACGCTGCGCCTCAATCAAACGCTGAATATGGTCGGACATGCTGTTATAACTAGATGCCAAACTTGCCATTTCATCTGTGCCATCTACAAGCAAACGCATGTTTAAATCACCCGATTTGGTGCGGTTTAAGGCATAGTTCACTTGGCGGATCTTACGTTGCATAGGCAAGATCAAACCATAAACCCCCAAGCTCAACATAAACATACTGAGCAAGGTAATGCCTGCTGCCAACTGGAATGGCATCCAGTTAAATAACGGCACAGGCCCTAAAACCAAGACTTCTGAGGGTGAATTTGGCATCGGTGACACAATCGAGATGGTTGTACCACGCACGGTGGCATTGTCACGATATAAAATAATGCTGTGATCGAGTCTTAAACGCCCAATCTGTTCAGAATCGAGTGGCAGTTCCTGAATATTTTTAATATTGACCGGATAAGAAAAGTGCTGCTGAATTTTGGCTAGATATTCTTTTTCCTGACCCGGGTAATACACCAAATAATCTAAAACAAAAATCGGCAAAGCTTTCATTTGCCGTTCTGTAATTTTATCTGCCTTGATATATAAATAATGATTTGGATCATCTTTCATACCCAAAATAATATAGGCAATCATATTTTCGGCATTATAGCGCACAGCCGCTTTACGTTCTTTAATCCGTCTAAGCTCTGCGCGCGACAAATCTACTTTGTCTGCCTGCACATAGTAGATGGGCAATTCCAGCAAATCGGATGCATCAGAAATCCAGTCTTTCTTTTGCTGTTCGTTTTGCTGTCGTGCAATCCCTTCACTAATAATATAAGCCATACCATCAGTTAAAGACTCACGATATTCTTGCGCACGCTGATAGTTGATGATTTGCACCAATAAGTACGCCAAAATGGCAACTACTGCAACTAAGATCACCAATCCTGCATATATGCGCAAGAATATACTGTGTTTAAGCACAAAATCCGTCCTATGTGACTTATTTTATATTTGAGCCAGTATTTGACTCAGAAAAAAGCGTATTACATGCCGTTGGTTTCTTTAACGAACAAATAACCTTTACTGCGCACAGTTTTAATACGTTTTGGATTTTCAGGATCATCGCCAATTTTTGGACGAATACGTGAAATACGCACGTCAATTGAACGGTCTTGACCATCATATTCAATGCCGCGTAGACGCTCAAAAATATCTTCACGAGATAAAATACGCCCTGCATTTGAAGCCAATAACCATAACAAGTCATATTCTGCGCTGGTGAAATCAACCAATTCACCATTTAAAGTTACAGAACGACCACCGTTATCAATCACTAAATCATCAAATTCAATGCGCTGTGCCACTTCATCTTCAGTCACTTTGTCGGTACGGCGCAATAAAGCACGAATACGCGCCAACAACACACGCGGCTGCACAGGTTTTGCAACATAGTCATCTGCACCCATTTCCAGACCTAGCACCTGATCCATATCTTCAGTACGCGCAGTCAGCATTAAAATTGGTTGATGATAATGTGGACGAACTTCACGACAAATGGTTAAACCATCGGCACCTGGTAACATCACATCGAGCACCACAAGATCAGGTTGCTCGGCAATAATACGGCGAATCGCACGGTTGCCATCTGGTTCTACCCCAACTTCCAAACCATTGCGAATTAAGTATTCCTGCGTAAGTCGTGCAAGGCGTTCATCATCTTCAACAATTAAAATTTTTGGTAACTTTTCTTCTTGACTCATAACCTGTCCCTTTATTGGATTCGACCTATCCTTTTAAAATCTGAGAGATAGGTCTTGATATAATTTGCAATATACACACGTTTACATTGTAAACAAGATACTGTTCACCAAACTGATACATCTGCGTATTATTTTGTTATATTTTTATTAAGCATTGAATTTATAGCACTTTTCTAGTTTTGGTGATTTTTAAACATATTTAAGAAATATAAAGTTACAAAATGGGTATTTTTTGCACTAGATCAAGCCTTTGCCGCCTTTGGAAAAATTATCTCCTAACTTTTCAAGTTATCCACAAGGTTATCTATAAGCAGTTTTTCCGAGCTTTGCTATGCTATGCCCTTGTCTGATAAGGCTTATAGCCGAAAGGACAAAATTCGGTATTTTTGAGATAAATTTGAATCCTAAAATAGTCAAAATTTAAAAGAAAAAGTCAATATTGATCTACCCTCAATTTTCCCGTATCTTGTGTTCAATTCAATTTTAAACCACTAAGTCTTGTGTTTATCCCTCAATCACTGCGGCCTAAGTTTTGCCCAGTTTAATGGTCCATAAACATAACAATAGATGACAATGGAGCTATGCTGACATGAGCGTAATCACCTCAACCCCTGGTCAATTACAAGTGATTAAACGCACTGGTGATGTTGCCGCTTTTGATGCTGAAAAAATTGCAGTTGCAATTGGCAAAGCGTTTTTGGCTGTAGAAGGTCAACAAAGCGCCGATTCAAGCCGCATTCATGATCGGATCGAACAACTGACTGAAATGGTGTTGAACACATTCAACCGCCGTTTACCGTCTGGCGGAACTATTCACATTGAAGAAATTCAAGACCAAGTTGAACTTGCGCTCATGCGTACAGGCGAGCAAAAAGTTGCTCGTGCTTATGTCATCTACCGTGAACAACGCTCAGAAGCGCGTAAGCAAGCAGGTGAAAACCATCACCCGACGTTACAAGTGACTGATGCAAACGGTCAGCTTAAACCACTAGATTTAGGTGCGTTAAAAGCAACCGTGAATAAAGCGGCAGAAGGTTTAGAAGGCATTGATGTAGATGCCATCATTGATGAAACCGTGAAAAACCTCTACAACGGTGTAAAAGAGTCTGACATCTCAACCACCATGATGATGGCGACTCGTACCCGTATTGAGCAAGAGCCGAACTATACCTATGTGACTGCGCGTTTATTACGTAATGACTTGGTAGCAACAGGCTTAGAATTTTTAGGTTTGGCAACAGATACACCTGAAGGCGAAGCATTAGAAACTTTCCTGAAAAAAGGTGTAGAACTTGATTTGCTTTCTGCAGACTTACTTGAGTTTGACCTTGCCAAACTTGCTGCAGCGATTCAGCCTGAACGCTCAAACCAGTTTACCTATTTAGGTCTGCAAACTTTATTTGACCGTTATTTCATTCACTCAGATGGCGTACGCTTTGAACTTCCACAATTGTTCTTTATGCGTGTGTCAATGGGTCTGGCGCTTAATGAAGATGACCGTGAAGCACGTGCAATCGAGTTCTATAACTTATTGTCTAGCTTCGACTACATGGCTTCTACGCCTACCCTGTTTAACTCAGGTACGCTACGTCCACAGTTATCAAGCTGTTACTTAACTACAATTTCTGATGACCTTTACAACATTTATGGTGCAATGCGTGACAACGCAATGCTGTCTAAATGGGCAGGTGGTTTAGGCAATGACTGGACGCCAGTACGTGCCTTGAACTCATACATCAAAGGAACAAACGGTAAATCTCAAGGTGTTGTTCCGTTCCTTAAAGTTGCTAACGATACAGCTGTTGCGGTCAACCAAGGTGGTAAGCGTAAAGGTGCGGTATGTGCGTACTTAGAAACCTGGCACTTAGACATCGAAGAATTCCTAGAGCTGCGTAAAAACACAGGGGATGACCGTCGTCGTACCCATGATATGAACACAGCCAACTGGGTACCTGACTTGTTCATGCAACGTGTCTTTGAAGATGCAGAATGGACATTGTTTACGCCATCTGAAACACCAGACTTGCACGACTTGACGGGCGAAGCTTTTGCTGAGCGTTATGCGTACTACGAAAGCATTGCCAAAGAAACCAACATGCTACATAAGAAACTTCGTGCGAAGGACTTATGGCGCAAAATGTTGTCAATGTTGTTTGAAACAGGTCACCCGTGGATCACATTCAAAGACGTATGTAACTTACGTTCACCGCAACAACACGTTGGCGTAGTGCACTCATCTAACTTATGTACTGAAATTACCCTCAATACTAACCAAGATGAAATTGCGGTATGTAACTTGGGTTCAATCAACCTTGTGCAACACGTTCAAGGTGGTGTGTTAGACCGTGAAAAATTAGCACGTACTATTAAAACTGCAGTACGTATGCTCGACAACGTCATCGACATCAACTACTACGCTGTACCACAAGCACGCAATTCAAATTTGAAACATCGTCCTGTAGGTATGGGCATCATGGGCTTCCAAGATGCGCTTTATGAGATGAACTTGGCTTATGGTTCAGATGCTGCAGTTGAATTTGCCGATGAATCTATGGAAGTGATCAGCTACTACGCGATTCAAACGTCTAGCGACTTAGCGGTTGAGCGTGGTACTTACGAAACATTTAAAGGTTCATTGTGGGATCAAGGCATCTTACCAATTGACTCTTTAGACATTGTGGCGAAATCGCGTCCAGAACGTATGTTTGAAGTAGACCGTACACAGCGTTTGGATTGGGACAGCTTACGTGCCAAAGTTCAAAAAGACGGTATGCGTAACTCAAATGTGATGGCGATTGCACCGACTGCAACCATTTCAAATATTTGTGGCGTTTCTCAGTCTATCGAGCCGACATTCCAAAACTTGTATGTGAAATCGAACTTGTCTGGTGAATTTACAGTAATCAACCCTTACCTCGTTCGTGCATTGAAAGAGCGTGATTTGTGGGATTCTGTGATGGTGAATGACCTGAAACACTTTGAAGGTTCAGTACAAAAAATTTCACGTATTCCTGAAGAATTGAAAGCGATTTTTGCGACTGCGTTTGAAGTTGAACCACGCTGGATTGTAGATGCAGCATCACGTCGTCAAAAATGGATTGATCAGGCGCAATCGTTGAACTTGTATATTGCAGGTGCAAACGGTAAGAAACTTGACCTGACTTATAAAATGGCATGGTTGCGTGGTCTGAAAACGACTTATTACCTACGTGCATTAGGTGCAACATCTGCAGAGAAATCAACCATTAACACAGGTGCATTGAACGCAGTAAAACCTGCAACTGTTACGGCAGCGCCTGTAGCAACTCCTGCACCAGAAGCGGCTGCAGCTGTTGATGAAGATTTTGCTCAAGCAGCACCAGTGCCAATGGCATGTAGTATTGATAATCCTGATTGTGAGGCGTGTCAATAAGCTTCACTTGACCTCCCTTGCATAGCATTGCTATTCACCTCCTAAAAGGAGGGGGATCACACGAAGCAAATGGTGGGATGCAAGTCCCCCCTGCAAAGATGAAAAGCATTGCTCCGTATGCGGGATTACGAAATTTAAGCAATAAAAAAGCCCTCTAGCGTCCGTCAAAACTAACTAGAAGGCTTTCAATCTCGAAGTGATACCAAGATGGTCACAACGAGGCTGGCATATGAGAATGCGATAGAGATTCTAACACTGAATTATCTATCGAGCCAGTAAGAGTCATCTTGATTTTGTATCAAGGAGTACTGAGCATGGCTAACAATCAAAAAGCAGCTAGAAGTGCTATCACTGGTCAATACGTTACTTTGGAATATGCTAAAAAGCACCCAAAGACTACGATTGTTGAAACAGTGAAGCCTGTAAAATCATCTAAAAAATGATTTTAGCCGTGAATCTTAGTTTTGACTAAGATTCACTTTATAAAACTTAAAAGGAAATCATCATGCCACACATGACCCACAACTATATGTTAGGACTCGCGGTCTTGCTGGTTTCCTTTGTAGTGTTGTTTTACGCACCAATTGCTTACTTTTGGGTACAAGCGGCAAAACAACAGCGAAAGCAAAATAAGTCGTGAGCAAATTGGTCGGAATGTACATTTTTCAGACCTAGATGAGCAAAACTTAATTTTGCTTTCACAAATTAAGCGTATATTAAGACATCTCAGCGTAGCTGGATGTCCATAAAAGATATAAAGCAACGAAGAGAGAATTGATATGTCTATCCTAAGTTGGGACGATTTCGAAGATGATTCGCAAAAACCGGCTGCTCCTGAACACAAGTCTGCGCCCGTCGAGCCGCAAAAAGCGCATGATACGCAGATGGTATCTCATGCAGAGCAACCACAGACGACTGTGGCAGCTGCACAACCCGCTGCAGCCCCTAGAAGTAGAACAACAGATTCAACCGATCCGTTGGCAAGAGCATCTAACGCTCTAGATCAATTGGACGTTGCTCCTGGTCTTGAAGAACTGGAAATGGGTGCATCGCGCGTACAGGTTGATGATAAAGCCATGATCAACTGTCGTGCAGACTTAAACCAGCTTGTACCGTTCAAATACGAATGGGCATGGCAAAAATATCTAGATGGTTGTGCAAACCACTGGATGCCGCAAGAAGTCAACATGAACCACGACATCGCGTTGTGGAAGTCTGAAAATGGCTTAACTGAAGATGAGCGCACCATTGTTATGCGTTCACTTGGTTTCTTCTCTACTGCAGACTCATTGGTTGCTAACAACTTGGTATTGGCAATTTATCGCCACATTACCAACCCTGAATGCCGCCAGTACATTTTGCGTCAAGCCTTTGAAGAAGCGATTCACACTCACGCTTACCAGTACTGTATCGAATCGTTAGGTATGGATGAAGGTGAAGTCTTCAATATGTACCGCGAAGTACCATCGGTTGCACGTAAAGCAGCATGGGGCTTGAAGTACACGCAATCTTTAAGTGATCCTACTTTCAAAACAGGTACACCAGAAAACGACCAAATTTTGCTACGCAACTTAATCGCATTCTATTGTGTACTTGAAGGTATTTTCTTCTACTGCGGTTTCAGCCAAATCTTGTCGATGGGTCGTCGTAACAAAATGAACGGTGTTGCAGAGCAATTCCAGTACATTTTACGTGATGAATCTATGCACTTGAACTTTGGTATCGACATGATTAACCAAATCAAGATTGAGAACCCGCACTTGTGGACTTCAGAATTCCAGCAAGAAGTGATTCAAATGATTCTTGAAGGCACGATGCTTGAAATTGAATATGCGCGTGACACTATGCCACGTGGCGTATTGGGTATGAACGCAGGTATGATGGAAGAATATTTGAAATTCATCTGTAACCGTCGTTTAAGTCAGCTCGGTTTACCTGAACAGTTTGTTGGCGTAAACAACCCGTTCCAATGGATGTCTGAGATGATGGACTTGCGTAAAGAGAAGAACTTCTTTGAAACGCGTGTGACCGATTACCAGACTGGCGGTGCATTGAGCTGGTAATATCGCGACACATAAAATATCGTTGTGAGACACATGAGTTGTCATTGAGAAAACCGCCATTCATGGCGGTTTTTTTAAAGATACGATCGAGTATTTAATGGCTAGGTTGTGCAAATACCTAACAATTTGATTTTTTTAATTTATTTATTTTTAAAATTTCCATAAACCTTTAAAAATCGTTATCTTACAAAATATTTATACAACAATGCCGTTTTTTTACTTCTTTTGTTCATTATGAGAATAGGACAATAATCCAACAGCCCAAAAACGACAAAAAACAAAATAAATAAAGGCGCATCACGCGCCTTTATTCAGGCTGCTCACATTTATGCAGGAATACGCAACACCTGTCCTGGGAAAATGTCATCGGCATTTTTTAGTAATGGACGGTTAGCTTCAAAGATTTTGTTGTATTGGTTGGCATCCCCATAAAATTCTTTAGAAATTTTAGATAAGGTATCGCCTGATTTTACTGTATAGAACTTGCTTTCTGGTTCTGGGGTTGCAACTGTGAGTTGATCATCTACTTGTGCAACATGGTCAATATTACCCACTGCAAGAATAATTTTTTCACGGTCTGCCTGACTGTTGACCTGTCCACGCACTGTCGCTAAGTCAGTAGTTGCGTTATAACTCACCGATAAACCTGTCACAGGTAAGCCTAAACTTTTCACATGCCCCAAAAGTTTATTGGCAATTTCTTGTGCTGATGGTTCTGCAGGTGTGCTTGGTGCAGCTTGTGGCTCTGCAGGTGCTGTATTTTTCTTACCAATCCCTTTTACAAAATCAAAAAGACCCATGAGGTACTCCTATTTTTTTCTGCTGTTATAAAGCGTCGCTCACTTACATAAGCACGTTTCTGTTCTCATTCATTTATAACTAAAAAAATAAGCGACTTCGGTTGTGATTAGACACTAGCCTGGTAACAAAATGTAAGCTACATCACACATTTAACAAAATGCGCCTTTTTCATATTCGATTGTAAAAACGACAGCGCATAAAAAAGCCACCTTGCGGTGGCTTTCATTTCAGCAGAGCTGAAATCAACAATTAACCAAGTTTTTTAGTTACGTAGTCGATTGCTGATTGAACTGTTGTGATTTCGTTAGAATCTTCGTCTGGGATTGTGATGTCAAAATCGTTTTCGAAAGACATTACAAGCTCTACTAAGTCTAAAGAGTCAGCACCTAAGTCATCCATAAAAGATGCTTCGTTTTTGATTTCTTCAGCTTTAAGACCAAGTTGTTCTGCAACCGCTTGTTTAACGCGTTGTTCGATATCGCTCACAGGAATTCTCCTCATTGCTTGTGGCGTTTTTAATGCCGTTAGTTTAATTGAATCTATAAAATTTTGAAAGTTTATACTTGAGCTTAGCTCATGTATAAACCACCATTTACGTGTAACACTGTACCAGTGATGTAACCAGCTTTGTCAGAAGCCAAGAAACTCACTGCATTTGCGATATCTTGTGGATCACCTAAACGGTTTAATGCCACTTGCTCACTCATTTTTTTGCGAATTTCTTCACTTAGCTGATCTGTCATTTCAGTTGCAATAAAGCCCGGAGCAACCGAGTTTACTGTAATTTGACGACTGCCCATTTCTTTGGCAAGGCTACGGCTGAATGCTTCAATACCGGCTTTTGCCGCAGAATAGTTCGCTTGTCCTGGGTTCGCAAAATGTGCTACCACAGAACTAATATTAATAATGCGTCCAAAACGTGCTTTGGTCATGCCCTTCAAGACACGTTTAGATAAACGGTAAACTGCCTTTAAGTGAATGTTGAGAATGTCATCCCAATCATCTTCTGACATACGCAGTAACAAATTATCTTTGGTAATGCCCGCATTGTTAACTAAAACCAAAACTGAACCATAGCTTTGTTCAATTTCAGAAACCAATGCATCAATGGCTGCACCATCACGGACATCCAATACTTTACCTGCACCGTTTTCTGCAAAACTTGCCGATAATTTTTCTGCGCCCGCTTCAGAAGTGGCAGTACCTACCACAAAAAAACCGTCTTGAATGAGTTGCTGAGCGATGGCTGCACCAATCCCTCGGCTTGCACCTGTGACTAATGCAACTTTACGTTCTTGTGTCATGCAATTTTCCCTTCTGCCACTAAAATGGCATTTAGTGCATCTTCCATACGACTTTGTGTGTCGAGTGGGAATGCTTTTTCGATATTCGGTAAACGCTTCGCAAGATTCGCCAATACGTTGCCTGGGCCACATTCCACGATATATTCAATACCCTGATCTTGTAGGTATTGCATGGTTTGTGTCCACTGCACCGATTGGTACAATTGCGCAGTGAGTGCCTGACCTAATTGCGCAACATCTGCCGCGATTCCAGCGTTGACATTTTGTATTACAGGAATACGCGGTAGCTCAATGGCAGTTTGTTCCAAAGCTTGTGCAAACTGTTCGGCAGCAGGTTTCATCAATGAACAGTGTGAAGGTACAGATACAGGCAGGGCAATGGCTTTACCGCCATTTTCTTTGGCCAATGCCATTACTGCTTCGACTAAAGTTTTATCGCCTGCAATAACCACTTGCCCTTGTGCATTGTAGTTGGCTGCTTCTACCGAGCCACGACCTTGCACATTCACTTGTTCACATAGCTCAAGCACTTTGGCATCTTCAAGGCCTAAAATGGCAGCCATTGCGCCCTGACCTTGTGGCACAGCGTTTTGCATTAATTTGCCGCGCAAGTTTACCAGTTTAACGGCATCGCCCAAGCTCAAGCTGCCTGCAGCTACTAATGCGCTGTATTCGCCCAATGAGTGTCCTGCCAAATATTTTGGTGCAACACCACCCAACTCTAACCACACACGCCATAAAGCGATACTTGCAGTGAGTAATACAGGCTGAGTAAATTCTGTTTGGTCTAAACCTTCACCACTTTGTGCAATGTGCCATAAGTCAAAGCCAATCGCTTCAGAGGCTTCTGCAAATGTTTCGCGCACACCGCTAAACTGTTCTGCAAGCTCAGCCAACATGCCGGCTTTTTGTGAGCCTTGACCAGGAAAGACAAATGCAGTTTTAGTGGCTTGAGCTGCTTGCTCGAGTCGTTTAGCAGACATAAAAAATCCTTTAATTAAGATGCGCAAATTGTAGTTTTTTGCAGCTACAACCCACACCTTCTCATGTAAGCTCAGTTATGGAGCGGAAATTTAACACTTAATTTTGTTTTTAGTAATTGCCAAATACAACAAAAATCGGGCACAAAAAAAGGGAGCTTACGCTCCCATTTTTTCTACTAAGCTTGACGCTTAATACATCACCAATTATTCAGCATCTGCTTTAGCGAATAATTGACGACCACGGTAGAAACCATCTTTAGTTACGTGGTGACGACGATGAGTTTCACCAGTAGCTTGGTCTACAGTTAATGCATTCTCGGTTAAAGCGTCATGTGAACGGCGCATGTCACGGCGAGAGCGACTTTTACGGTTTTGCTGAACGGCCATGATGGCTCCTTACAAAGATCGAAAAAATGGATCAGAACAAATTGAGTTGTCTTAACTAAAAATTATAACATAATTTTCAGTTAAGTTTACCTTTCAAACTTGCCAAAGCATCAAACGGATTATCACGTTTTTCTTCGGCAATGTTCTGAATGGCAGGTTGATGCTTATGCTCGCAAGCGTCATGCTTAGGAGATAAAGGCAACAACAATAACAATTCATCTTCTATAAGTGACAGTAAATTAGCCGTCGCAGGCGAATCATAATCGCCTTTGGTGGTGGCTTCACTTTCACCTAATACAATGAAATCAGCATCCTCATCCAAGCGCTCTATCAGTGACTCATCATCCACAAGAGCTAGATGAAAATCTGAAACGAGGTCTATTTCTACAGAACCCAAGCAGCGTTGGCATTCCATTGGAACTCTCGTTTCAATATGACCATCTAGCCATACAATGCGATGATACGCATCCATTGATAGCTTACAGTCTATGTTAACCAATTGATCATCAATTGATCCAACAGCTTCACGGGCGATACGAGCAAAGCGAGACAATGGCAGGTTACCTGACCATGTAAAGCCCTGTTCAGCCCATTTAAACGGCTCAATCTGTGCCGGAAAGGTATTTGCTGACATAATTAAGGCGGCAATTCTACAAATTCATCAGTACTCTGTCAAAGATTAAGATACAATTTTGTACTTATTTAGACAGACCAATTTTGGGTAACACAGTCATGCATCTGTTGCAGCCGCAAACAGAAGTGAATTTTTCATCACTTGTGAGCACACTTCCAACCACCAATTCTGACACTTCGCACCCCCAAGTGCAACTCTCGGACTGGGCAAAACTCAATACAGAAACGGAACAGGTGGACTGGCTCATCTTACACTTTAATCACTGGTTTTCCCACCTAAATGTGAACTTGGTCAAAGGTGATTTTGAACCTGAGTACTTTCCTGCCACAGCAACACAGCCTGCAAGAATTCAATTTGCACATGGTTTCTTTAATAGTGCCTTACATGAAATTAGCCATTGGAGCATCGCAGGCGAACAACGACGTTTACTGCCAGACTTAGGCTATTGGTATGCTCCCGATGGTCGTACTCAGGAACAACAAGCCTTATTTGAACAGGTTGAAATTAAACCTCAAGCCATTGAATGGCTGTTTGCTCAAGCGTTTGGACGAAAATTCCGTGTATCTTTAGATAACCTGACCGGTGAAGGTGGAGATGGCCGCACATTTAAAGACAATGTCTTTGCCCAAGTACAGCGTTATTTTAACGGAGAAGCCAAATTACCACGCGATGCAAAACGCTTTATTGAATGTATTTGTTACTGCACCCGAGGTGGCAAAACATTACAAATTGCAGAGTTTGAACGAAAAAATTTGGATTAAATGCAATAAAGCACAAGGCAATGATTGCAACTGACATCAATCCCCTTTCATAATGAGCCTAACGTCACACTTACGCTACTGAGGAATTCATATGTTGCATTTAAGAGTACATCCTGAAAATCCACAGCCGCGTCTAATCAGCCAAGCGGTTGAACGCATACGCGCAGGCGATGTGGTGGTCTATCCAACCGATGCTGCTTATGCGATTGGTTGCCAAATTGGTAATAAAAACGCGATGGAACGCATTTCACAAATTCGTGGTTTAGGCGCAAAACACCAATACGCTATTATTTGTGCCGATTTATCGGATATTGCCACCTACGCCAAAGTGGACAATGCCATGTATCGTCTACTGAAAAACAATACGCCTGCGGTCACCACATTTATTTTACCTGCGACCAGTGAAGTTCCGCGTCGCTTGATGCATCCCAATAAAAAAACCATTGGTTTGCGTATTCCAAGCAACCCCATTTGTCGCATGCTGCTTAAAGAATTAGGCGAACCTTTACTGACTAGCACCCTGATTTTACCGGGGCAAGAAGACCCTTTAGATGATCCATACGAGATTGATCTACAACTCAACAAACGTATTGATGTACTGATTGATGGTGGCTTAGGCACACTTAGCACCACCAGTATTATTGATTTATCGGGCGACAACCCGCAAATTGTGCGTCGTGGTGTGGGAGATGTGAGTGCTTTTGAATAAGCATTCACCACCTGCAAAGCGATTGACAGCACTACGGTTTAAAAGCCTTACTTGCACGAATTAAACCCATGACTTTATTTCAGGTATTGTTAAATTTGCAGCAGTTTTCGGATGAGATGCACATTTATGTGCAACATCCGTGGACGCTAGAGTCCGATGCAATCGTGTGTTCCCAAACTGCATTCACAGCAACAATACCTGAACCTCCCGATTCTTATACTTACTTTTTAGATGCAGCACTATGTAAAGCACTTTTAGCGCAATCGCAAACTCGTAATCTGTGTTTACAAGACAGCTGCATGGCAATGATTGAATACGCATTACAGAATAAACAGAAATAAATACTTAAAGATTGAATGAGTTAATTTTTACAACTTGCCTTAAATCTCCCTCAATCCCGATTTATTTTAGGCTTTTTTTGATATTTGGTCGTAGAACAGATTTATTTCAATCACGATATCCTTTAGACTAACCGCTATTAATTCTGAGCTATTTCTCCATCTCCTTCTTATCTGAAGCGGAAATAGCATTTGCATGCTTTTGAAAATTCGCGTGGCCCAACACTGTAATGAATCAATCCCTCCACAATGCGATGGAACCTGCCCAACACATTCGTGTGTTAGATGAGTGGCAAGAGTCGATTCCTGAGGATTTGTATATTCCTCCTGCAGCATTTGAAATTCTGTTAGAGCATTTCGAAGGACCACTCGACTTTTTAATTTACCTGATTCAAAAAAATGGCTTCGATTTACTTCAGTTAGATATTGCCCCGATTGCATCGCAATATTTGTCGTATATGGATGCCATGAAATCGCTAAATATTGAACTGACTGCCGATTATATGGTGATGGCGGCATTACTGGCCGATTTAAAATCCCGCCTATTGTTGCCTAAACCTGCCAGTATCAGCAGCATTGAAAAAGACCCAAAACAAGAGCTGATTGACCGTTTAGAAACCTATTTAAGAGTCAAACAAGCAGCTGAACGCTTGGGGCAAATGCCTGTTTTAGAACGCGATACTTTTGCTACCAATGTTAGCTTAGGGCATACCGCAGTCAATAATGTCGGCTATGCAGCCGATCAATTACGTGATGCCTTGTTCTGCATTTTTAATCGTCCTGAACCTGTCACCCATCAAATTTTGCAAGAACCTGTTTTACTTGAAGAACGGATTGCATTTATTGAAGCCAAACTCGCATCGGGTGAAGTACTGAGTTTTGATGCGTTGCTAAAACCAAGTCAGGGACGCATGGGCATGGTTGTGACCTTTATGGCGATTTTAGAACTGACTCGCCAGCAAAAAGTGTGCATTATCAGCAGTGGGATTGAAACACCATTGAGCATTCAAGGGGCGCAGGCATGAATCCAGAACCCATGATTTCTAGCTTGTCTGAAGGCGAACAACAGCATGAAGTGCTGATGCAACTCGAAGCAATTATTTTTGCCAGTGACAGTGCTGTGTCTTTAGCGCGTCTGAAAGAAGCTTTTCAAGATAAATATAGCAAAGCGCAATTACGCCAGTTTTTACAACAATTGGCCATGTTACAACATGGTCGCTCGATTGAACTGATCGAAACCGCACAAGGTTTCCGTTTTCAGGTGCGGGCAAAGTATCGTACAATTATTACACAGGTGTGGCCTGAACGTCCGACCCGACTTTCGCCCTCACTGCTAGAAATACTGGCGGTGATTGCCTACCACCAACCTGTGACCCGAGCAGATATTGAACAAATTCGCGGAGTATCAAACAATAGTCAAATTTTACGCACATTGTTTGATTGGAACTGGATTAAAGAATCAGGTTTCCGAGAACTCCCAGGAAGACCTGCGTTGTTGGTTACAACGCCTCAATTTTTAAATGCGTTTGGCTTGAATTCCTTAAGTCAATTGCCTCCCCTACAGGATGCCAAGGAAGCTTTCATGGCACTCGATGCATCTGCGTCTGTGTCTTGAATAGGTAAACTGTTGATGATCATTTCTAAGGTTATGCTGTCATGAGTGAAAAGTTGCAAAAGGTACTCGCACGAGTAGGCTTGGGTTCTCGCCGTTATATGGAAGAAGTCATTGCCGCTGGTCGTGTGAGTGTCAACGGCCAAGTTGCCCAAGTGGGTGAACGTATCGAACCAGGTGATGAGCTTCGCATCGATGGTCGTAAAGTTCAGTTCCAAATTGAAGATGAAATTCGTCGTCGCGTTCTGATTTACTACAAACCAGAAGGCGAAATTTGCTCACGCAACGACCCAGAGCAGCGCCCAACTGTATTTGATAACCTGCCTGCAATTGCCAATGATCGTTGGGTAATGGTTGGTCGTCTGGACATTAACTCGACAGGTTTATTGCTATTCACCAACGATGGTGAATTAGCCAACCGTTTAATGCACCCATCGAACGAAATTGAACGTGAATATGCAGTTCGTGTGATGGGTGAAGTGACACCACAACTGAAAAACAACATGCTGCGCGGCGTAGTGCTAGATGATGGCCCTGCCAAGTTTGAATCTTTCTCTGAAATTGGCGGTGATGGTATTAACCGCTGGTATCAAGTGGTGGTAAAAGAAGGTCGTAACCGCGAAGTTCGTCGTATTTTTGAATCACAAGGTCTGAAAGTCAGCCGTCTATTGCGTACCCGTTACGGCACGGTAATTTTACCGCGTGAATTGCGTACAGGTCGCTGGATGGAATTGGATAAAAATGACATCGACAACCTTGCCAAAGCAGTTGAATTAAAACCACGTCAAGGCACAGGTTTGTACGGCATGGCAAAACGTCGCAATGAGCGTATGCAAGAAAAACCATTGGCAGCACGTCGTGGTGGTTTCTTGCGTCAGCAACGTCGTGACACCGAAGAAGCTGCACAAAACACAGGTTTTGCACCGCGTGAACGTCGTCAGGACGGTAACAGTTACGGCAACCGCGAACCACGCCAAGACGGTAACAGTTACGGCAACCGCGAACCACGCCAAGACGGTAACAGTTACGGCAACCGTGAGCGTCGTCAAGATGGTAACAGCTATGGCAACCGCGAACGTCGCCAAGACGGCAATAGCTATGGCAACCGTGAGCGTCGCCAAGACGGTAACAGCTATGGCAACCGCGAACCACGTCAGGATGGTAACAGCTACAGCAACCGTGAACCACGTCAGGATGGCAACAGCTACGGCAACCGTGAACGTCGTGACGAAAATGCACCACGCAAACCGTTTGGCAATAAAAGCTTTAAAAAATTCTAAAAGCTGAAATACGCCAAATTGATAAAAAGCCACACGTTCATGTGTGGCTTTTTTATTGGGCAAATTGGTTGGACAAAAAATAATAAAAATTAAATATTTGGCAATACAGGAATTTCAATCCACTGTGCTTTTGGAAAGCTTTTTGACAAATAATTTTTTAAATATTTGGCAGTATCCTGCGAAATTAAAGGGTCTTGTGATTCATCGTTCAAATTATATGCCAATGCATGTAAATTCAAACCACGTGTTTTTAAAGCTTCCAAACTGAGCAAAGTGTGGTTAATACTGCCCAAACGCCCAGAACTCACCAAAATAACAGGATATTGTTTTTGCTCAATATAGTCGATGGTGAGTAGGTCTGTGGTCAGCGGCACCATGAGTCCACCCGCACCTTCTAATAATACTGCATCATACTTTGCTGCCAGTTGCGCAGTCGCAGCCTCAATTTTAGCAAAGTCAATCTCACGACCATCAATTTGTGTAGCCAAATGCGGTGAAGCAGGATAGCTAAAAATTTCAGGCATGGTGAGTTTGTCATCATCTTCAGGCAACCATTCACTGCCCATAATTTTACGATGCTGCTCAATATCTTCTGAAACGTCTTGATTGCCCGTTTGAATCAGTTTTTGGGTAATGGTCTGAATACCCTGTTCATTCATGGTCTTGGCTAAATAACCCGTGGCATAGGTTTTGCCAATCCCTGTATCAATACCACTCACAAAATAGACTTGAGCTGTCATGGCATTCTCCGTGCAAGACAATAAATAGGATGATACGTGAGCGTATAACTTTTTTGCTGTGAGCTATGCTGCTGACTAAACTGTTCATAGCCCCGATAAAATTCGGTTAAAGTCGTTTTGTTCCAACGCTGCCCTTGTGCTGTACCCGTGACACCTGTGGCTTTTAAATGCTGCAAAATCTGTTTAGGATGTTCAAAACTTAATGATTCAAGCTGCTCTGAACAGTGTAATACTTCAAAGCCCTGCTGTTTAAGCTGTTGTTGTAACGCATCCATACTCAAATAATGTAAGCCTTGACCTGTTAATTGCTTAATTTCAGTCAAGTTTTGAGGGCCAAACGTCGAAAAGCACAAATACCCTTGCGGCTTTAACGCTTGATTCGCCTTGCGCAATAATGCTCCAAAATCTTCCACCCATTGCAAAGCCGAACTCGAACAAATTAAATCCAAAGACTGCGGAAAATCGAGCTGTTCTATATCGCCAATTAAGCCATGAATTTGCGTACTAGTTGTTTGAGGATGATGCAGATACGCATGCAACACTTCGGCATATAAATCATTTAAAGTCAGCTGTTGAATTTGAAATTCACGCAGTAGCAAGTCGGTTAAATTCCCTGAACCACAGCCGATTTCCAAGACGTTTTCAAAGCAAGGCTGAGGTTGATCTGACAACTTTTGCTGCACAATATATTGCTGCATTTTTGCCATTAACTGCTGACAAATTTGCTGCTGTACCACGGCATGCGTTTTATAACTCTGATGAGCGCGGGCAAAACGCTGTGCCACTTGTGCCTTATCTATACGCATACGCACACTCAAAGCAAATCCAGTAACTGTGTTAAATCTGCCGTTTCAAATTGCGTATTTAAACAAATCCGCAGTCTTGAACTGCCTTGCGGCACAGTCGGTGGACGTACAGGCATCACATAAAAACCTGCAGTCTGTAACTGTCGGGCTTTGCTTACAGTTGCAGTAGAGTCGCCAATAATCACAGGTACAATTTGCGAAGTTGATGGGCAAGCAAAACCTTTGGCCTGAATCCCCTGCTGTATAGATTGGCTCAAGGCCGCCAAATGCTGACGCTGTGCCTGCATGTGCACAATCTGATTCAGCATAAACTGCGTCCACGCCATACAAATAGGTGGCTGTGCGGTACTAAAAATTAGCGGGCGCATCCGATTAATTAGGTAATCACGGATAATCGGATCACAGATCAAATATCCCCCAACTGAAGCAACGGCTTTGCCAAACGTCCCAACCAGAAAATCAATGGCATCAATCACGCCATATTGTTCGGCACAACCTAAACCTTGCTGCCCACGTACGCCAATCGCATGTGCTTCATCGACATATAACATGACTTTGGCAAAATGCTGTTTCAGCGCGACCAATGCGGCTAAATCAGTTTCATCACCATCCATACTAAAAATGGATTCAGTCACCACAATAATGCGTTCATAATTGTCATCAGCATGATATTGCATCAGCAATTGCTGCAAATGTGCCAAATCATTATGCCGATAACGCAAATATTTGGCAGATGACAAACGAATGCCGTCAATCATGCTGGCATGTACCAGTTTATCGGCCAAAATTAGGGTTTTCGCATCTGCCAATGCAGGTAAAATACCAATATTCATGTGATAGCCGCTATTAAACAGCAAGGCAGCTCGCCCATGAAATAATTGCGTTAATGTGGCTTCAAGCTGTTCATAGGCAGGGAAATTTCCAGTCAGTAAACGTGATGAAGATGCACTCATTAAACGCTGTGCATTCGGTGTTTCATCAAAAAACTGTTCACGTAAGCGCAAATCAGAGGCTAAACCCAAATAATCATTGGAAGATAAATTCAGCATCTGCTGTTGCTGAATTTCAATCGTTTTACCTTGCTGTTGATTGCTGCGAAACTGACGAAAATTGCCCTGTTGGCGAAGCTGATCAAGCTGTTCTGCATAGTGATCGAGTAAACTCATGCGCTCGCTCCTTGCATGCCTGCCACCACCTCAGCCAATTGCTGCAATAAAGTATTTAGTTCTGCTGCTGTAATCACATACGGCGGCATCACATAAACCAATTTACCAAATGGACGCACCCAAATACCGCGTTGCACAAATTCTTGTTGCAAGCTTTGCATATCGACAGCATGTTTAAGTTCTACCACACCAATTGCACCTAAAACCCGCACATCCTGCACCCATGCCAAATTAGCCAATGGCGTTAAATGCTGTTCAAGTTGCTGCTGAATGCGTTGAATATTGGCTTGCCAGTCTTGTTCTAATAATAATTGGGTACTTTTTACTGCAACCGCGCAGGCCAGTGGATTTGCCATAAAGGTCGGGCCATGCATAAACACACCTGCCTCACCCTGCGAAATCATTTCTGCAACATGCTTCGTGGTCAATGTGGCAGACAAAGTCATATAACCGCCTGTCAGCCCTTTGCCGATACACATAATATCGGGTTCGACCTGAGCATGTTCCCATGCAAACAACTTGCCTGTACGCCCAAAACCTGTGGCAATTTCATCAAAAATTAACAACACATCATATTGCTCACAAAGCAATTTGGCTTGACGCAAATATTCAGGATGATAAAAACGCATGCCGCCTGCACCTTGCACAATTGGTTCAATAATCATGGCGGCAATCTGCTGATGATGCTCTACCAAACTTTGCGCCAATTCTGCAATATCAGCAGGATTCCACTCTTGGTCAAAACCTGTTTGTGGTGCAGATACAAAATAACGACGCGCCAAACTTGAGCCAAAAACCTGATGCATCCCTGTAACAGGATCACAAACCGACATGGCATTCCATGTATCGCCATGATAGCCAGAACGGGTGGTAATAAAATTGGTTTTTTCAGTTTTGCCTTGTGCAGTCCAGTATTGCACAGCCATTTTCAGCGCCACTTCAACGGCGACGGAGCCTGAATCTGCATAAAAAATTTTATCTAAACTCGGTGGGGTAATTTCGAGCAACAAACGCCCTAACTCAATGGCAGGACGATGGGTCAATCCACCAAACATGATATGCGCCATACTGTCGAGTTGCTCAGTCACAGCACGGTTCAGCTCAGGATGGTTATAGCCATGAATCGCGCACCACCACGATGACATGCCGTCAATCAACTGGCGACCATCTTCAAGTTCAATGGTGCTGCCAAATGCCCGCTTAACCTTAAAGGTTGTTAAGGGCTGAGTCATAGAGGTGTAAGGATGCCAAAGATGTTCACGATCAAAAGCCAAATCCATCTGTTCTGTCATCCCACCATCATCCTTGATCTTGTAAAAAACTTGATGTGCTAAATCTTAAACCTGTCTACAGATAAAATAAATTGCGAGATTTGTCACTTATGGACCTGTTGGCGGGTTTTTCTGTAAATATTGGCAGATTTTGCTAGTCAACTCATCGGCATGGAACAATGGCAGCCCATGCGAGCCTTGCAAAACATCTACGCTTAAAAACTTTGCAGCTAAATTTTGCAGTTTAGCTGCAACTTTGCAATCAACTAAAACATCCTGCTCGGCAAAAAGATGATACTGCAGACCTGTATAATTTTTAATCTTAGTCACCAAGTTTAAGTTTTCCAATAAATCCAAACCGTGTTGAAGCAAAGATTGCGGCTGTGGCTGAACCAAACTTTGTAATTGTAATAGGTCGGTTTTACTACTAGTGACACCCTGACACACCATAAAACCAAAACGCTTTAGGGTCAGAATTGGGTCTTGTGCAAAAGATTGTTTAAACTGGGCAAACGTGGCTTGTGGCATAGCGGTATCCCAATCGGCTTGTGCAACAAAACACGGATTGGATGCAATGGTAATTAAGGTTTTATATCCTGCATATTGGCTGGCAATCGCATCGACCAGTAGCGTTGCCAATTGCCCACCCAGTGACCAGCCCATAATTACATCAAACTGACGTGCAAATTCAACCTGTTGCTGCATGACTTGAGCATCAGTAGCGTTAAAAATATTGATGAGCTCAACCCGAAAACCTTGTGCAGTTAAGGCTTGCTGTAACGGATTTAAGAGTGCAGTACCACCGCCCCAGCCTGTAATCAATAAAATCTGTTGTTGCACGTGGCTTGCTCTCAAGTTAGAAAATCACCTCAGTATAATACTGAATCGGCTCAATCGACATCTGCAAAGCACCAAGATACATCCTTAAAAAAACCAATTGATATAAAAAAGCCAATCTATAAAAACCGATCTATAAAAAAACCCGACTTATCATAAATCGGGTTTTGGTCTATTTTGCTTTGATCAGATTACATTTGCGATTGAATGTAGTTTTGTAAACCAATCAATTCAATTAAACGTAATTGTTTTTCCAACCAGTAAGTATGGTCTTCTTCGGTGTCGGTCATTTGTTGACGCAACATATCACGGCTGACATAGTCACCCTTTTCTTCACACAATTTTACGCCTTGTGCCAATTTTTCACGGACTTCATATTCGAGTTTTAAATCGGCTTTTAAGCAAGACACTACATCTTCACCCACGTCGATGTCATCGCGCTGCATATTTGGAGTGCCTTCAAGGAACAATACACGACGAATTAAAGCATCGGCATGTTGCGCTTCTTCCTGCATTTCATGGTCAATGCGTTCAAAAATTTTGCTTAAACCCCAATCTTCATACATACGTGAATGGATCAGGTATTGATCGCGAGCAGCCAGTTCGCCACCAATCAACATATTTAAATAGTCTACGACTTCTGGATTGCCACGCATTTGCTATACTCCCTTTCTTAATCCAGTCATTATGGACACATTCAGGCAAAATTGCAAAAGTTAATTACTGTAAACCCATGATTTTTATAGAATAAAAATGAGAAACATACGCATTTGCAATATAACTTAAAAATTCCCATATATAAAACAACTGCTTGGCAAAACTTAGCTTTAAAAATGACAATACAATGATTTTGCTTCAATTTGTAAATATTGAAAGAAACTGTACTTTGACGCACAGGTATCGTAAAAAATGCCTCAAAAGCAGATTTTAAACCCCAGCTGCTATATGATAGTCACGAGTTCCATCAGTTTCCTAAAATAATGACAAATCTAAATACATCAGCACCCATTTTAGTCACAGGCGCAACAGGCTATATTGCCAGTTGGGTCATTAAAAACCTGCTTGAACAAGGACATACTGTACATGCCACAGTTCGTGATCTGAATAAAACTCTCAGTTTTCAACATCTGACGGATATCGCCGAAAAAGGCACAGGAAATTTACAATTATTCCAAGCCAACTTACTTGAAGAAGGCGCTTTTGATGTTGCCATGCAAGGTTGTGAAATCGTGCTACACATGGCTTCACCTTTTGTGGTCACTAATTATAAAGATGCAATCAAAGACATTATTGAACCTGCCGTAATTGGCACCGAAAATGTTTTAAACAGTGTTAACCGTACTGCATCGGTAAAGCGTGTGGTGGTCACCTCTAGTATTGCCGCAACCTATGGTGATGCGATTGATATTTTAAAGACTGCACACAACCGTTTTGATGAAAGCCATTGGAATACGACCAGTAGTCCTGAACATCAGCCTTATCCTTATTCAAAAGTAGCAGCAGAACGTAAAGCTTGGGAAATGGTACAAGCACAGCAACGCTGGGATTTGGTCTGTATTAACCCTGCTTTGGTGCTCGGGCCATCCTTAACCAAAAACACGCAATCGGGCAGCGTGGAGGTTCTCTTGCAATTTGCCAATGGCTTAACGCTAGCAGGTGTGCCAGCCATGTGGAATGGTATTGTAGATGTACGTGATGTTGCCGATGCCCACATTCAAGCCGCTTTCAACCCTGCAGCGCAAGGTCGCTATATTATTAGTGGTGGTACATTCAGCTTACTGGAAATGGGCAAAATTTTGGCACAGCATTTTGGACGTAAATATCCGTTCCCACGTAATCAGTTACCTAAATTTGCCTTTAAAGCCTTTGGTCCTTTACTTGGTTTTTCCCGTAAATTTGTGGAACTGAATATGGGCTACCCAATTTATTTTAATGCGGAAAAAAGTCAGCGTGAATTGGGCATGCACTACCGCAATATTGAAACCAGTTTGATAGAGCACTTTCAGCAATTGATTGATGACGGGATTGTCAAAAAACGCTAAATCATCAACTTTTCTAATAAAACAAAGGCACTTCATCATGGAAGTGCCTTTGTTTTTAAGCAGATAAAATGCGCATGAATCATGCTTATTCAAGCACACCATATTCTTGCATGAGCTGAATAAACTCAGCTTCATTCATCACTTGCACACCCAACTTCTCGGCTTTTTCTAGCTTTGAGCCAGCTTTCTCACCAGCCACAACACATTTGGTTTTGCCCGACACACTGCCGCTGACCCGTGCACCCAACGCTTGCAATAATTGGGTTGCTTCATCGCGTCCCATTTGGCTTAAAGTACCCGTAATCACCCAGCTCTCACCATTTAACGGCTGGCGTGTTGGTGCTATCGGAGCATCCCAATGAATGCCTGCTGCCAATAATCGATCCAATACTTCTAAATTATGCGGCGCTTGGAAAAAGTCCAAAATCCATTCTGCCGTAATATCTCCCACATCTGGAGTTTTCTTTAACGCTTCTAAATCAGCTTCACGCAAAGCCTCTAAAGTCTGAAAAGTATTGGCAAGCATCCGCGCGGTGGTTTCGCCCACACCACGAATTCCCAAGGCATAAATAAACGCAGCCAAAGTAGTTTTTTTGCTGTTTTCAATCGAGTCAATCAAGTTTTGAACCGACTTCTCACCCATTTTTTCAATGCCGAGCAAAGTGTCGCGGTGTTCGTGTAAATGATAAATATCAGCCACATTTTGTAGCAAGTTCAGATGCAGTAATGACTCCACCCAACGATCACCCAAACCTTCAATATCCATGGCTTTACGTGACACAAAATGACGAATCGCTTCAATACGCTGTGCCGCACAATACAAACCGCCTGAACAACGCGCCAAAGCCTCACCTTCAGGCATCACCACAGGCGAATCACACACAGGGCATTGTTCAGGTAAATGCACTTCTTGCGCATCGGCAAGGCGAAATTCAGGCCAGACTTTTTCAACTTTGGGAATCACATCACCACTACGGTAAACACTGACCGTATCGCCTAAACGCACATCCAAACGGTGAATTTCACCAATATTATGCAAAGTAACATTGGATACCGTCACACCACCTACCGCAACGGGGTTTAAACGTGCCACAGGCGTCAACGTACCTGTGCGCCCCACTTGCCAATCAATATTTTCAATGGTGGTTAAAGCGGCAACTGCAGGGAATTTATAGGCAGTCGCCCAGCGCGGCTCACGACTTAAAAAGCCCAATTGCTGTTGCTGTTTCAAGTCATTGACCTTGACCACCATGCCATCAATTTCAACGCTTAAATTCGGACGCTCAAGGTTAATTTGCTCATAGGCCGCCTGAACATCTTGAATGCTCTTGCAGACAAAATGACGTTCGCCAATTTCAAAACCAAACTGCCCCAACCATGCCAAACTGTCGGACATGGTGCTTTGTCCATGAGGCGGCACACATTGCGCAATGCCATAAGCATAGAATGCTAAAGGACGTGAAGCCGCAATATTCGGGTCTAACTGACGCAAACTGCCTGCTGCTGCATTGCGTGGATTGGCAAAGGTTTTTTCACCTTTGGCTGTATTGGCTGCATTGAGTTTTTCAAAACCAAGTTTTGGCATCAACACTTCACCACGCACTTCCAAAAATTCAGGAATAGCCGTTTCTGTCGCACTCAAAACTTTCGGTAAATTGCGGATAGTTTTGACGTTGTGGGTAATGTCTTCCCCTGTTTCCCCATCACCACGGGTCACACCACGCACTAAAACACCATGTTCATACCAAAGTGAAATCGCCAAACCATCAAATTTGAGTTCGACATCGTATTCAATATTTTGGTTGGGCAAACGCTCTTCGACACGTCTTGCAAAGGCAAATAATTCTTCCTGATTAAACACATTGCCTAAAGACAACATTGGCACAGCATGTGTAACCGTGGTGAACTTTGCCAAAGGTGTGCCACCGACTTTATTGGTCGGTGTATCGGGTTGAACTAAATCTGGATACTGTTGTTCCAACGCTTTTAGTTGATGGAAAAGCTGATCATATTCACTGTCTGCAATTGTCGGTTGATCCATCACATAATAGGCATGATTGTGCTTGGCAAGCAGTTGAATCAATTGACGCATTTGCGCCACGACGGTTAAATCTACAGACATATTTTCCACCATAAAAAAGGGCGGTCTTGTTCCGCCCTTCAATTTTTTCTATGTAGCGCATGCTACAGCTTGTATTGCTGCGCACATTATAAAAATGCGGCTGCAAAGTTGCAATTTATCCTACTGCACTCAGTTCATTTGCCAAACACTTGACGTAGCTTATACCCAGTACGAGATCGCAATTCTAGACATGACTTGCCTGACCAGCACGATAATCTATCGCCTGATGACGCCAGTGTTCACGTAATTGTGGAGTAAACTCTAAATGGTTTTGGTCATAGACCGTTCCATCAATTTCACGTGCAATCAGTCCTGAAATGCTGACCATGGTATCAAAGGCATTTTGCACATCGCTGTGCGGCAAAGCGAGGAAGAACGCTAAACCTTTAACTTGTTCGCTCGATAAAGTTTCTAAATCAAAACCATCTGCGCCTTCATCATTAATTTGTAAAACTGAAAATAATAATTTAGTGCCATCTTCGTTATAGCGATGGAAACATGACATTTCACCGAAACGTAAACCATATTTCATCAAGACTTTTAAGGCTTTATCGCCCGAAAGTATGCGACGTTCAGGGAAGACATTCAGCGCGATAAAAGATTCAGCGGTTGCCAAGGCACTTTCTTCATCCATGATTTTTTGTTCATGCAAATGCGAATCTAAAATGCTGCTTTCTTCATTAAATTCTGAAATTTCGGCAGTTTCAATGTGTTGATTCAGACTGTATTCAGTCGAAGCTTTGTTTTGCTCGACAGTCTGCGCATTCGGTTCAGTTTCTACAATCACTTGCTGAATTTCATCCGATAATGAATATTCTGAAGTTGTCGCTGTCGGGCTTGGCGTGTCTTGTGCAACTTCAGACTTCGATATCGTTGTGGATGGATCAAGCTCAGAATTTTCTGTATTTGCCTGCAAACTCGGTTCAACTTTGTCAGTTTCTGTGCTTGAAGAAGCCACGACATCATCCGTTAAAGCCTGTGGTTCAGACTTGGCAGGCGCATCTTGCGTAACTTCATCTACCGTTAAAGTCGGCTCCACACGCAGTGGCGTAGCGTCGCTTTGCAATTGGTCACGTACATGGCGTGGAATAATCGGTTTTTGGCTTTCTGCATTAAATTGCAGTTCCGAATCTAAGGATGGCGCTGAATCTACAGGTTTTTTTAGAATCATTTTCAAACCAAACGCCATGATCACAATAGCGATGACAATTCCAACGATTGTGGTGATTTCCATATTATGCCTCCGCGACTAGGCCGTATTCTGCGGCTTCTTCTAAATTTACGGTTACTAATTTTGAGGTTCCCGGTTCAGGCATGGTAACACCTAAGAGGTCGGTTGCCATCGTCATAGCAAGTTTATTATGTGTAATGTAAATGAATTGCACTTGTTCAGAAAGTTCTTTTACTAAATTACAAAAGCGCCCCACGTTAGCATCATCTAACGGTGCATCAACTTCATCGAGTACGCAAAATGGCGCTGGGTTTAAACGGAAGATTGCAAAAACCAAAGCCAAAGCTGTCAGTGCTTTTTCACCCCCTGAAAGTAAGGCCAAAGAACTGTTGCGCTTACCCGGTGGACGCGCCATCAATTTCACCCCAGATTGCCAGTCATCTTCCAAGCTCAGACTCGCTTCACCGCCATTAAAGACTTTAGGAAACAACTCCTGCAATTCGGTATTCACCTGATCAAAAGTATTCATAAACAGTTTACGAGTTTCCTGATCAATACTTTTCATTGCCGCCTGTAACTGCGAAACGGTATTTTCCAAGTCTTCAATTTGATGGCTTAATTCTGCAAAACGGGCAGATACTTCTTCATATTCTTCCGAAGCCGCCAAATTGACCGCACCCAATTTATCAAACTGTTGCTGCGCTTTCGCCAGTTTTTGTTGATGCGCAGCGACATCAATCTGCAAACCTGTGATGATCTCGCTGTTTAAATCTTTTAACTGTTCAGAATAATGCTGATAGTCCGACTTTGCCGATTGCCATGCCAAGCGCTTTTCTTCGAGTTTGGCACGTAATTGTTCATCTTGCTGCTGTTGCTGCTGCCGTTGCTCGGTCAGTTGCTGCTGTTTGGACTGCACACTGTTCAATTCCACTTGCCATTCCTGCCAAGTTTTTTGCAGCTTTTCAGTCTGCTGCTGCTGCTCTGAAAACTGAGTTTCCAAGTCAGGCAATTCCAACTGAACAGGATCGACAAACTTTTTGGCTTGTTCCATTTGCGCCACAATTTGTTGATATTGTGCTTTTAAGAAAGTGGCATCTTTTTCTAACAGTTCAATTTGCTGCTGAGTTTGTACCGCTTGACGACGTAACAGATCCACTTCTTGTTGCTGCTGCTGAAACTGTTGCTGTGAACTATCCAGCTGCTCATTCAGCTGCTCGACCTGAAATTGCAAGATTTTATACTGCGGTAAGGCTTGCTCAAGTTTAAAAGCCAAAGCATGCAAATCAATTTCCAGATCATCTTTTTGCATGGCATCTTCTTCAAGCTGCTCATCTAATTGTGCCAATTGATGCTGTAATTGCTGTTGCTGTACTGCAAAAGCCTGTGCCGCACTTTCGGCTTTCGCCATTTGCACATCTAGCGTTTGCAAGGCTTGCTGTTGCTGTTTGAGCTGTTGCTGTTGTTGCTGCAATTGCTGCTGCAACTGTTTTACCTGTTGCTGCAATTCAGGCAGTTGCTGTTCTGCTTGCTCATATTGTGGCAGTTGCAACGCCAACGCCTGTTCAATTTCATCCAAGCGAATCCGATGGCTTAATGCCCCTTGCCCTGCCTGTGCCGCTTCATCATAAAACAGCCCGATTACCCAGTCTGCTCCCACATGATAACCATCTAAACTAAGGATAGACTGCCCTGCTTGTAATTGCACTTGCAATGCCAAAGCCTGCGATAAACTTTCTGTAATTGCGACACTTTGCCACAAGCTACTTTGCGGTGAAGCAATCCAGTCACTGAGCGACTCACACCCCGAAAGCTGTATTTTTGATGTTTTTGAATCTACAGCCAAATGAATTTTTAGCTGACGTGCGCGGCTGTCCTGAAATTCAATATCTGCTTCTACCACCTGCGCAGATAACCATTTAGCCAAGAACTTTTCAATTAAATTGGCATGTGGTTTCGCCACATCTGCAAGTTGTAATACTTGCATCAACTGCACCACATCGGTTTGGGCTTTTGGACTTTGCTTAATGAGCAATTGATTGAGGTTTTTCTGTTCTGACTGCAAAATCTGAATCTCAGATTTTAAGGTCGCACACTGTGCTTTGTGCTCATTATAGTTGGTCTGCAACGTGGCGAGTTGCTGAGTGCTGTCTTGAATATTCTGTTCTAGTGTTAGCATTTCAGCCTGCAAGCGGGTCTTTTCGTCTTGCAGTTGTTGCATTCCCTCTTGCTGATCTTGCGGCTGAATTTGTGCAAACTGCTGTGTCAGGGTTTGTTTTTGCTGTTCAATACGGCTGATATTTTTGGCTAACTGCTCACTTTGCGCCTGCATGTGCACATGCTTTTGTTGTTGCTGTTCTACTTGCGCTTTGACTTGGGCATATTGTGCAGCTTGGGTTTGTTGCTGTGCTTTTAAATCCTGAAATTGCTGGCTCTGCTGCTGCGCCAAATGATCTTGCTGCTGTAGATTTGCCTGTTGGTTTTCTTGCTGATCGACCAAACTCTCTAGCTGCAATTCAATCAACTGCAAACGCTCTTTGGTTTGTGCTTTTTGTTGTTCAAGCTGCGATAAAGTCGCGGTATTTTGCTGAAACAAACTTTGTTTTTGTTCCAAAGTCATTTTCAGTTCAGCCAGTTTCTTTTCTGCCTGTTGCCATTCTTGCTGTAGCGGTGTCGATTGCTGAATCAAACGCTGAAACAACTCACTGGTCGCAGTTAAGTCATGTTCCAAAGTGGTCAGCTCAGAGCGCACCAATTTAAAACTTTCCCCTAACTCATTCATACTCAGGGTATATTCTTGCTGTAAACGTGCACTTTGTTCACACTGAAAAGACAACACTTCGACTTTAATGGTGCGAATTTCGCTCTCAAGCGCTTTGTATTGAATTGCTGTTTCTGACTGACGTTTTAAGGTTTTTAATTGCGATTTTAGTTCTGAAGCAATATCTTCCAAACGCGCCAAGTTCTGCGTGGTGTGATCCAAATGCAGCATGGTTTCACGACGACGCGCCTGATAACGTGACACGCCTGCCGCTTCTTCAATAAACACCCGCATTTCTTCAGGTTTAGCATCAACCAAACGATTAATCATGCCCTGTTCAATAATTGCATAAGAACGCGGGCCTAAACCTGTACCCAGAAAAATATCGGTGATGTCACGACGACGACACTTGGTTCCATTTAAAAAATATTCAGACTTACCATCACGGTTGACCTGCCGACGTACCGACAGTTCATTATAGGCGTTATAAGCACCGCCCAATTTGCCATAGGTATTGTCAAAACGCAGTTCCACACTGGCTACACCTACAGGTTTGCGTTTGGCAGTTCCTGTGAAAATTACATCCTGCATACTGCCGCCACGCAACTGGCGCGCACTAGATTCGCCCATCACCCAACGAATGGCGTCAATCACATTGGATTTACCACAACCATTCGGCCCCACCACAGCGGTACGGTTGGCTTTAAAATGTAAGGTCGTACTGTCGGCAAAAGATTTGAAGCCAGAAAGTTTTAAACTGCTTAAACGCATAATGTCCCAATTAACGGCGTGAACGTCTTGCCCATGCAAGCTCGATCTGTTTCATACGGGTCAGAGATTCCAACACCAAGTTGCGCAAGTGTCGGCAAAAATCTTCCATAAATAAAGTGGCTTGTTGTGATTTTCTGCTTAAAATTGCATCACTCACCAGTTTAAATAATTCAAAAGATTCTTGTAACTCCCGACGCGAAGTATTTAAGGTCAAAAAGTAACTGCGTCTTAACGATGGCAATAACTCTTGATAGAACTTCATTAAATATAAATTTCCCACCATATCAGGCTGCCGTGCCAGATATTGAAAAATTAAATCATAAAACTTTTCAGTATTGCCCAAGCGACATTGCTCTGCCAGTTGCAGCAAAAGTTGTTGTAAGGCTTCGGCTTCATGCATTCGCCACGTGTCCGCAATACGCTGCACAATATAACCCAATAACAAACTGCTGCTGTCAAACAAAGCTCGGACTTGCTGTGCCGACATTTCCGACACAATTGCACCACGACGTGGAAAAATTTCAATCAGATGAGTACGTTGCAATAACAACAGCGCTTCACGTACCGAACCACGACTCACGTCCAGTTCTTTGGCGATGCGCAATTCCTGAATACGCTCACCTTCAACCAAATCACCGCTAATAATCTGTTCTGCGATGTGTCGGGCAATTTGTTCCGATAAACTTTCTGATTCTTGTTGTTGCATACTGTTCCTATCTTGTTTTTATAAGATGCAGTGATGAAAATTCGGAGCTACTCTCATTTAAGACATCTCAGGATCATCCTTCGACTACAAGCATAGCTCCGATACAAGCATCTTTCTTTTTACTGCGAAACAGATCACAACGCCATGACATTGTCCGACAATTTCATGGCGCTAGAGCCAATTTTACATGGCTTAAAACAAAGAAAATAGCGACTCAACTTAGAAAAATACTCGCATACCCTGATATACAAAATAACAGCCAACGGTGGTCAACAAGCAGGCAAAACATTTTTTCAACATCGCTGGCGATAACAAATGTGCCACTTTCGCACCAACTTTGGCAGTAATAAAGCTCATCACACTAATGCCTATAAATGCATAAATGTGGATATAACCAATGGTATTGGGTACTGCAACTTCGGCTTGCTTACCAAACCACATAAAGCCTAATGCGCCCGCCACCGCAATTGGCAAACCACAAGCGGCTGAGGTTGCTACCGCTTTTTGCATGACCACGCCGTAACGGTTTAAGTACGGCACTGTTAAACTGCCACCGCCAATCCCAAAAATTGCAGAGGCAATGCCAATCCCACCGCCCGCCATGACTTGCTTTGCAGTTGAAGGCAAATGATGTGAAGGATCAACCGCAATATTTGCGCCTCTAAACATCTTAAAAGCCACCCACAGTGCAAAACCGCCAATTAATAATTGTAAGCCTTGCCCCGAAAGGAAATCGGCAATACCTGCACCAACAAATGCACCCACAATTAAACCAGGCGCAAGATTACGAAATACAGGCCACATCACCGCACCTTTTTTATGGTGTGCCGTAACTGAGCTGATCGAAGTTACAATAATGGTTGCCAATGATGTCCCCACCGCCATGTGCATTAACACCGATGGGTCATAATTGAGTTGAGTGAACACAATATATAAAATTGGCACAATAATTAAGCCGCCGCCCACGCCAAACAGCCCTGCTGCAAATCCAGCAATTGCACCAATCAATAAATATATGATTAACTCCATAAATATATTCCACTATTTGTAAATTCGTATGGATGTAGAAACCCGACAACTGCAACAACAACTCACAGAAGCAGGACAGCTTCCAGAAGTACTCATCCTGAAGCCGATTACCACTTCCACCAATGATGATGTACGGGAAATTGCACAAAAAGGTGTGCAGAGTGTCTTGGTATGCAGTACCAGACAAACGCATGGTCGAGGACAACGTCAACGGCAATGGGTATCACCCGAAGGGAACATCTATTTAAGCACATTGCTAAATTTACGAACACCTGTAAATGGGCGTTTGGCTTTAGAAATTGCGTTAAATATCTTGCAAATGCCGAGTCTACAGGCGCTGAATCTACAAGTAAAATGGCCAAATGACTTATACAGCCCGCAAGGCAAATGGGGTGGCATCTTAATTGAGCCAATTTCTGCACAGCAAGTCATTGTTGGGGTTGGGCTTAATCTTGCACCTGTCAGCTCAGCAGTTATTGATCAAAAAACCACATCTTTAACCGAACTGGGTTTGGTATCTATTGATCGTGTGCGCCTGATCGCAGAGCTTTATCTTGCCATTCAACAAGCCTGCGACTGGTTTAATCACGATTGCTATAATTTGGCATCTCGCTTCAATCATCATGCCGCATTTATGCAACAACAAGTTGAATTTGAACATTTTAAAGGTACTTGTCAGGGTACTTTTTTAGGCATTCAGGATGATGGCGCAGTGCAAATTGAAACGGCACAAGGGCTTGAAGTTTTTTATCAGGGACGTTTACGCCCTATCGATCATGCCGAGTCATCTTCATGAAAAATTTATGGCTAGATATTGGTAACACCCGCCTGAAATATTGGGTCACAGAACAAGACCGCATCATCGAACATGAAGCAGAATTGCATTTGCAATCTCCTGCCGATTTGTTGCTGGGTTTGATTCAACACTTTAAAAGTCTGAATGTGCATAAAGTAGGCGTGTCATCGGTACAAGATCAGAAGAATAATCAACGCATTCACTTGATTTTAAAAACCCTGAATGTGCCTGTGATTTATGCCAAAGTGCATGCAGATTATGCAGGTTTGCATTGTGAATATGATATTCAACAACTGGGGATAGATCGCTGGCTGCAAGTGCTTGCCGTGGCAAATGACCCACAAGAAAATTATTGTGTCATTAGTTGTGGTACGGCGCTGACTATTGATTTGGCGGATGGACTGACGCATTTAGGCGGCTATATTTTACCGAACTTATATTTGCAACGTGATGCACTGATTCAAAACACCAAAGGCATTAAAATTCCCGATGCTGCATTTGATGAACTCACCCCAGGACGCAGCACCATTGATGCTGTTCATCATGGTATTTTACTCGGCTTGCTCAGCACCATTGAGCATGTAATTCGACAGTCACCACGTAAACTGATTTTAACGGGTGGCGATGCACCGCTGTTTGCCAAATTCTTGCAGCAATATCAACCGCAAGTCGAGCAAGATTTATTGCTCAAAGGTTTGCAGCGTTATATTCAATATGCAACCCATGAAGTGCACTAAAAACCAAACATTGCTCCATCTACGCTGATAAATCTTTCGGTGTAGCTGTCATCTACGAATAAAGAACAACAAAAAAGCAGGCGCATTTTTATGCGCCTGCTTTTTTAACACTTTGATTCTAAGATGTTTTTAACAATTATTTCTTGGTTGGGTCGTTGCCACCAAACAATGGCCCCATACCGCCGCCACTGAATTGCTTTTGTAAACCGCCCAGTGAACGCATCATTTTTGCCATGCCCGATGGATTGGCAAATTTTTTCATCATTTTTGCCATTTGTGCATGTTGCTTGATCAACTTATTCACTTCTGACACATCCATACCACAACCCGCAGCAATACGTTTTTTACGGCTTGGATTCATCAGGTCTGGGTTACGACGCTCTTTGATGGTCATCGACTGGATAATCGCTTCCATCTTTTTCACTTGCTTTTCAGGATTGGCTTGCGCAATTGCATCTTGAATACCTGAGTTGCTCATGCCAGGCAACTTGTCTAAGAAGCCCATCATGCCGCCCATTTTATTCATTTGTTCAAACTGCATCAGCATATCTTCAAAGTTGAAGCTGCCGCCTTTTTGCAGTTTTTTCGCCATTTTTTCGGCTTTTTCTTTGTCGATTTTACGTTCAACTTCTTCGACCAAAGACAGCACGTCACCCATGCCCAAAATACGTTGTGCAACACGTTCTGGGTGGAATGGCTCTAGGGCATCGAGTTTTTCACCCATCCCCAAGAATTTAATTGGTTTACCCGTAATCGCACGAACTGAAAGTGCTGCACCACCGCGCGCATCACCATCAGTTTTAGTAAGGATTACACCTGTTAATGGCAAGGCATCATTAAAGGCTTTGGCTGTATTTGCCGCATCCTGACCCGTCATGGCATCAACCACGAACAAGGTTTCAGTCGGTTTAATCGCTGAATGTAATGCCTTGATTTCATCCATCATGTCATCATCGACGTGCAAACGACCTGCAGTATCGACAATTAACACATCAGCAAACTGAATTTTTGCCTGTTCGATGGCACGGTTGGCAATATCGACAGGGTTTTCATTGGCATTTGAGTCAAAGAAAATTGCGCCAACTTCGCCTGCAACCGTTTGTAGCTGTTTAATTGCCGCAGGACGGTAAACGTCGGCAGACACCATCGCCACTTTTTTCTTTTGACGTTCTTGTAAGAAACGTGCCAATTTTGCTGCAGTGGTGGTTTTACCCGCACCCTGCAAACCTGCCAATAACACCACAACCGGTGGCTTGGCAGCAAGGTCAAGGCTTTCATTGGCCTCGCCCATCATTTTTGTGAGTTCGTCATAGACAATTTTGACGAACGCCTGACCAGGGGATAACTGAGTCATCACTTCCTGACCCAATGCCTCTTCCTTAACTTTCGCGATGAATTCACGAGTTACAGGTAACGCCACATCGGCTTCAAGAAGTGCCATACGTACTTCACGTAACGTATCTTTAATATTGTCTTCGGTTAGCTGCCCTGAGCCAGTAACATTTCTTAAACTCTGCGTGAGTCGTTCTGTTAAGGTATCAAACATTGCAAATTCCGCTTAAAATAGCCATTAGCAAAAAAATGTTTCTTTAAAATAGAAAATTTATGCACAAGATGCTATAGGATACTGTAGTTCGCATCGAATTTATATAAATGAATATTCATCATCCTGAAAAAGGTTTGACATGATCAGTCTCCCCTTGGTTTATACGATTTTAGCATTAATCGCTTATACCAGTTCTTTTTGGTATTTATTTTCACATTTAATGTCTAAACGTGCGCCAAATCACTGGTTTATTCGTTCTCTGCTCAGTTTGGGCTTATTGCTGCATGCTGCCGTGTTGTATAACGATATGTGGACGCCGATGGGTGTCAACTACAACGTGTTTAACCTAATGTCATTTACTGCGGGTTTAATGTTGTTATTGAGCTTGCTGTTCAGCAGTTACCGACCTGTAATTGCGCTAAATTTGATTGGTATTCCTGTAGCAGCAGTGGGTTTAATTGCAGGTTTTTCATTCAGCCAACATAATTTATTTATTAACCAAAACTCGATTGGCTTAGACATTCATATTATTTTGTCGCTGTCTGCTTATGCCGTATTGTTGATGGCGACCATTCATGCCGTGTTAATATGGTTTCAAAACCGCGAACTCAAAAACAAACAAAAGCGTCGAGTTTGGGTAAATTTGCTGCCCTCTTTGCAAGATATGGAATCTTTGCTGTTTGATATGCTAATCGCAGGTTTTGCCCTACTGACTGTCGCATTAGGCTTTGGCTTCTTTACAGTAGAACATTTCTTTGCACAGCATTTAGCGCATAAAACGGCGTTTAGTATTATTTCGTGGTTTGTCTATGGTGCATTACTACTTGGACGCTACAAGTTTGGTTGGCGTGGTCAAAAAGCGATTCGCTTTACCATTATTGGTTTCTTTTTATTGGCGCTCGGTTTTATTGGTTCTAAGTTTGTGTTGGAAATGATTTTGGGGAAGTGAGTTGATTACACTTTTACAATGATCAGAGCGAACGAGTTAATCTATTTATGCCGAGAGCAGATAGAGAACAGAAATATTAAAGTCCTTGTGAAGACCACATCAATTCCAAGCCATTGCCTAGACATCCTCCATAAAAAAACGTATAACTCCACTTTTGTTTGAGCTGGTAGCATCCTGTGAAACTAATTCTTGCACCCATGGAAGGCTTAACCGACCCCATCATGCGTGATGTACTCACGTCTGTAGGCAGTTTTGACTGGTGTGTGACAGAGTTTATTCGGGTCACAGATAGTATTTTACCAGACCATATCTATCATACTTATTGCCCAGAACTACTCACCAACGGTAAAACTGCCGCAGGCACGCCTGTACATGTGCAATTTTTGGGGAATAATCCTGAAATGTTAGCCGCCAATGCAGCCAAAGTTGCGGCTATGGGTGCACCTGCAATTGATATGAACTTTGGCTGCCCTGCCAAAACAGTCAATCGGCATCGTGGCGGTTCAGTTTTACTCGATGAACCCGAAGTGGTGTATGAACTGGTTAAAGCGGTGCGCGATGCCGTTCCTGCTCATATTCCAGTTTCCGCCAAAATGCGTCTAGGCTATATGGATCGGAACTTCATGCTAGAAAATGCGCATGCCATTGAAGATGCAGGCGCAGCATGGGTTACAGTGCATGCACGTACCAAAGCCGATGGCTATACCCCTCCTGCATTTTGGGATCAGCTACGCCCTATTCGTGAAGCATTGAAGATTAATGTCATTGCCAATGGTGAAATTTGGAACAATGCCGATGCCAAACAATGCCAGTTAGAATCGGGCTGTGAAGATTTGATGATTGGCCGCGGTGCAGTCACCACTCCAGATTTGACCCAATGTATTCGTCAAAATTCAGACCTGCCTTTGCTGAGTTGGCAAGATTTGCTGCAACTGCAAATTCGCTTTATTCACGGCCCTGCCAAAACTGAAATTGGCATGCAAGGACGTTATAAACAATGGCTCGGTATGATGTCGAAACATTACCCCGAAGCCAAAGCTTTATGGGATGAAATCAAGCGTCTGAAAAAGTTGGATGAAATCATTGAAAAATTAGTCGCACACGCGACTTAAACAGTGCATCCAGCGAGCTCCAGATTTATCTAAAAAATTTCAGCTTTTATTAGGGTCTGCTCAGTTTTAGCCTACAGCACAAGCCATTTATGAAATGTCAACAGACCCTAGTGAATGTCATTTATTCAACCTTGCTGACAAAGCTTGGCATTTCCCATGCACTGCCTGCAAAACCTTTGCATTGTCCTGCATCCAATTGATAGCTTTTGACAAACTGCTGACCATTCCACGCCCACTCAATTTGACTGAAACAATCGCCAATTCCACGCCCTTTTTGATAGGCAAAAATCTGTCCATTGCTAAATTCTGAAGCAGAATCAGTTACAAATTGCTGTATCTTTTGCAGTTTTTTATCCATAACCCAATAAGCCACACCCCAATTATAAGCCCCTCGCCAACAGCTTGCCTCAACCAACACGCTATCTTGATTTAAGGGATAAGTATGAATCTGCTGTTCTGCTTGTTCAGGTTCAAACAGCATATAACAATCTTCACGATCTACAGTTTTTTGTAAAATTGGATATAACTTTTCTGCACTGGCCGCGGTAAGCACCTGTGCTTTGGCGGTTCGGTGTTGAGGCTGCATGAGAATGTTAATTTTAGGCATCGCTTGCGCTTTTAAGACCTGCGTGGATGCTTGATTGCCTTTTGCCAATATTGCGGAGTCTGTACCCACACGTTTTTGAAATTCATCCATTTTTAGCAACACTGCACTCATGCCTGCATCAGACAATTTCCAGCGTTGTTGACCATGTTTTAACTCGATCACGACATGCTGACGCGCCTGTGCCAACAGCTTTTGCACACTGGCAGCAGATAAATTGGCGATACTTTCATGAAAGTTTAATTGCTGCAAAGCGCGTTCATTTAAAAATAAAGTGGCTTGAGCAATATCTTCTTGAATTTGCAATTGCCCTTGTACAGCACTCTTTGCACCTGCTTGACGGGTCAATAACATACTGATCGGTTGTTCAAAATCATCATCGCTTTGGTAGCCTGCGGCACGGCAGGTTCCTGTATTATCACAGGCCAACTCCCAATCTTGATGCTGAAAATACAGTCCTTGCAAAGCAGTCGACTGGCTTGAAGCAATCGTTTTTTCAGCAGTGATCGGTGCTGCAAAAATACCAACACTACCGAATAAACCACTGATCGCCAGCAATATTTTTAGATTGCATCTGAAATTCATAATCTTCGCAACTCCTGAAATGGTCATCTATAATTCAACGGCTCAATCAAAGCTAAATTTAGCACCTTGCCTACTCAGCTCAATAAAAAAGCACGCCAGAGCATGCTTTCCTAATGCAATTGAACATCAAGATTTAATGTAAAAAATTACGATTCCTGTGTTAAATCCTTGACCGTGGTGCTTGCGCCATTGGTTTTCACTGACTCAATTCCTTTGTCACGCGATTGTTCAGAAGTATAGAGCTGACTCGTACCAATAATCTGATGGTTGGCAGCTTTTAAATTAAAATACGGCTTATCATTCTTAGATGTCAGTCGATCATAACGCCCATCATCCTGACTGTTCTTTTGTACCGAAGCGATGCCATTTTTTGCCGATGCTTTCGCCTTATACTGTTCACTGGTTAAGATAATTTCGCCATTCCCTGCTTTAAGTACAAAGCGATACTGACCATTGCTTGCTTGTGAAATCTCAAACCATCCTGACATAATTGCCCCCAGTTTTCTTGTGAGTGGTAAAGTGTGTTTTGAATGATGATAGGTTTTCAAACTGCCTAAAAATATTCTTTTCACTTAAAATATAAAGGGCTTAGGCACAAGAAAACAATATTAATTTTGTACACTCTTAAAGTTATTGTTGCTCAATTTGAATACTAAAATACTTTTATAAACTCCATAAAAAAGCGCAGGCAACTCAAGTCGCCTGCGCTGTTGAAATCTGCTTAAACTTAAGCTTTTTTCACATATTCAGATTTTAATTTCATAGCCCCCATGCCATCAATCTTACAATCAATGTCATGACCATCTGCAGCATCTGGAATTAAGCGAATATTTTTCACTTTCGTTCCCACTTTTACAGCAGCCGAAGAACCTTTAATTTTCAGGTCTTTAATCACAGTCACCGTGTCGCCATCTGCCAACACGTTGCCGTTTGCATCTTTAATCACAGCAGCAGTTTCTTCTAGCTGTTCCCCTTCTTTCCACTCATGTGAGCATTCAGGACAAATCAGTAGGTCGCCATCTTGGTAAGTGTATTCTGATTGGCATTTTGGGCAATTTGGCAAAGACATAAAAAACCTCAAAAACTATATTATAGCATTTTTTACTGAATTTTCATAAACTTAAAATCCTTATAAAGCACAAGGATAATCAAATAAAACTCTTTAATTGGACTGTGCTAAGCGTTGCAGCATCACGCGTTTTAATACCACTACATGATTGTGCTGCTCATCTTTAGCTGCTGTGACCAGAGTGATTTTTTGCTGCTGTGCCAGTTCACACAACGCCTGTAAAGCTTCTTCTTGCTCTGCTAATTCAGCTATATAACGCTGCTGAAACTCATCCCAATGTTGTTCAGGGTTTTGATGATACCATTTACGCAGCCCAGTCGAAGGCGTAATTTCTTTGGGCCATAAGTCAATACGAGCGCGTTCTTTACTCACACCACGCGGCCATAAGCGATCAACCAGCACCCGTGTTCCATCTGCCTGAGTCGCTTCAAGATAAGCGCGTTTGATTGCAATATCCATATTTGCACCTCTGCATCTTTTATGATGACGTCATCAGCGCCAAAGTTTTAGGCAGCAGATTATGTATCACAAATAAAAAAGCATGTGATCAACACATGCTTTTCAGATACCCGATTTAATCTTCGTAATCGTCTTCGTCTTCATCATCGTAGACGTAAGCCATACAGCCCCAGCCATCGTATTCACCGCCATGTTCTTCAGCAATTTTGCTGAACCATTGCTCTAAATCGACAATGTCTGAATACTCTGGTTCCATGTAAACATAAATGGTAATGATCCATTCAACTGCGTCAGATTCTTCATCTTGGAATAATGAAATTTTTTGTTCTTCGGCCAACAAATACAAAGCACATTTTTCAGCTTGTTCTTGTGTGGTAAAAGCGATGGAGTACTCAATCTCATGTGGCTCTGTCAGGTCATCCCCATCTTCATGCATTTGCCAAAGTACATTGCCATTATCATCATCAGGGAATTGTTCATAGTCACGTGTCATGCGAATATCCTTGTTATCTTTTTAGCCAATATATATCTGGCAAGTGACAAAATAGTGAATTCAACATAGCACAAATTTGCCCGAAGGACTCAATTTTCATCTCGTTTTACACTGACTTTAGTCTGAATTACCCAGAAGCTTGCTTTTACATGACACTACAATTGCTTTAAGCATTTGCAGCCAGTTTAATTTGTGGCATCTGACAAGATGCTTTCCTGTTTAAATGCCAACAGTAAAGCAGCAAACTTTAATTCTTCTTGTCGAAGTGTTAAGTAAGAGTCTAGAATTTTTGCGTGTCCAAATGCAGCCGCATAATGATTCAGCAAAGTAAAATCATCCTGCAAAGCTTGAAGCGATTCAGCCAGATTATGTTCAGTCAGCTGCGCCAAATATAAATCTGCTTTACTATTAAATGCTTGAGCCAGCAAAGTCACTGCCGCTAGACGGCGTTGCTCATCGACAAAAGCACAATGCGCAACTTCTTGATTTTTGACCGCATCTTGAATCTTGTGTCGTACTTGCTGCAGGTGTTGTGCTGCATCACTATAGCCATAACCTTCAATCAGATCATCCAATAGCTGCTGTGCAGGCAACTGAAAAGCAGGCGTATGATGTTCAATTTTATGATACAGCGCGGTCATAATCTGTTCGAGTTGCTGACGTTCTTCAACCAAGTTATAAAAAGCACCCAATTGATCTTGTGCTGTTTTAAGCGTTTTGGCTTTGGTTTTTTGCTCATGCTCGGCTAAAAAATCTCGGACTTTTTCAACTTGTTGCTTGCACTGCTCCCGCGTATTTTCCGCTTCGGATTTAATCATTTCTACAAACATTTCTACTTGTTGACGACGTTCTAATACATATTGCTCAACGTCTAAAATATGTTGATAGTGCTGCAAGGTTTCTAAACGACCTTTTAAACTGCTTATTTCGATGCGTAGCATGGTGAGCTGATGCTCTAATTCATTACTTTCTAACTCATCGGACGCCAAATTGGAGCGAGTGCGGTCTAAATTGCTTTGTAAAGATTGAATGCTGGCAGACAACTCACGGCGGCGCTGAGATTGCCAAAAAATAATCACCACCAAAACAATAATGATTGCACCCAATATATACAGCATATAACTTCTCCCACCGCATTGGTCTGCCATATTTTAAAAAGTCATCTTCAGTTTTAAAAACGCTTTCTAACCCGCTTTGATAGCCCACCACACTCAAAAACACAAAATTTTAAAACAGCGAGTTATTCATTTCCTTCATTTATGCCAAGGCAAATGAATAACGACAGCTCTAAGGATACGTTAGCGAGTTAGCGGCACGAAGACTATCCCAATTTTTGAGTATTTTCACAAAAAAATTGAAAAATATGCGCCTGTTAGAAAAATTGAATCCCAAAATCTCTAAAAAGGAAGCTGTGCTCGAATTGCAACAGGAACTTGGCTTAAAGGTTGCGTGAAAGCCAAATAACTGGCATGCAGCGCCATCCGACCTAAAGTACTTTTTTTCGGTTCAGGATGATATAACTTATCGCCTGTAATGGGATGTCCAATATATTGCATGTGTACCCGTAACTGATGCGAACGCCCTGTGATTGGGGTGAGCAAAACACGGGTAATATCTTCAACCGCACAATATTCCAAAGCTTGATACAGCGTTTGCGCAGGCTTGCCTAAATCGAAATGCACAATTTGGCGTGGACGGTTTTCCCAGTCAGTAATTAAAGGCACATCGACACTGCCCTCACCTTCAAGTTTGCCTTGAATTAAAGCAATGTAGTTTTTTTCTACTGTTCGCGCCTGAAACATTTTACTCAATGCGACTTCTGCATCACGATGCTTGGCGAACATGAGAATGCCTGAGGTCGCCATATCTAAACGATGGGCAATTTTTGCCTGAGGATAATCTGCGAGTACTCTTAAATATGCGCTGTCCTGATGTTCGGGCAAACGCCCAGGCACCGACAATAAACCTGCGGGCTTATCAATCACCAATAAATCGTCATCTTCATAGACAATTACTAAGGGATCTTGTGGAGGTGCATAAATAAAGTTGTCGTTTAAAGCCATGAACATACAGCATACAAAGCGGTGCGGGCAAAATATCAAGCACAGCCCGAACTGTCAATTCAGTCGGGCGATGTACTTTTTAGTGTAAAGATTTAGATTTTAAATTGGCTGAGTCTGCCAAGCTTAATCTGTCAAACTTAGTCTGCGAAACTTAGTCTGCTAAATAGTATTCCACCGTAGACACCACACGTACTTTTTTCAAATATGGCGTGTTGCTGTCACGATCTTCAATACTAAATACACCCTGATTGGCTGATTTAATTTTACCTAGACGACTGTCAGAATCTGCGGCAAATTTTTCTGCAACACTGCGGGCATTTTGTGTGGCTTGCTCAATCATGGCAGGTTTAATGTCATTTAGTTGTGTATATAAATATTCGGTACGTTGCCCGTAATCTTCACCACCAAAGGCAATTCCATTTTTGCCTAAATCGACCAAACGGCTTTGTGCGCTGCGCACTTTATCAATATTTTTGGTATAGACCGTAATGGTTTGATGTGCGGTATAACGCAAAGCAACATTGCCATCGCCACCATATTGCTGGGCGTATTTATCGGTAATTACAGGAGCAGCAATGGTGATTTCTTCAGGACTAAAACCTTCATTTTTTAAAAAGTTTTGAATCTGGGATGTTTGGCTTTGCATGGTGTCGTACAGCGCGGCCAAGTCTTGACTGGCGGTACTAAAACGAATTGGCCACACCGCGACATTGGCTTTTACTTCACGTTCAGACAAACCTTTGACTGAAACCACACGCTCATATTGTTTAATTTTGAGTGCGCTATTGCCCAATATCCAACCTGCGAGCACCATTCCCAAACAAATTAGACCGCCTAAAATCAATGCAGGTTTAAATTGATTCATGTTTGCCAACTCCTCAAATTGCGGGCTTTTCGCCTCTATTTCAATGACCGTGTGTTTTTAATGTACTGTCTAAAGTGGTTGTTTCTATGCTTTTCGATGCTTGTTTATAGAGTTTTAAATTAAGGTCGCATCATATACAGCGCAATGAGTGGCGCAATATTCAATAGCAATACCCCAATTTTATAGACTGCCATGCCGCCATAATGAATGGCATCAAAACTTGCATCTGACAATTTGAACCATCTGCCATGTAACTGTCGCAGCCAGTCATGCGCGAAAATCACCACCACAAACCACAGCATTAAAATGGCATAGTTAATCAGTGCGCAGGTCAGTAATAAACGACACCAAAAATCGTAATCAACACTCATATCACACCTAATTAGATGTAGATGATTATTGCAAATTAACAGATTTGAATGAAAAATTTGATGGGAGTTTTGTAGCAGAAAGATGGTTTAAAATTCATTTAAGCTTTTATTTTGTCTGGATTTTATTGTCTTGATCTTGTTTTGTTTTTTATATTTTTAACAATATTCTTTAGGGTGTTAGGGAAAACAACTGTGGTTTACTTCAACTATCATGCTGGATAAGCCATGATCTTATAGCCTATAAACTTCTGGTTTATAGCGTCCTAAGCCGAATCGAGACCTTTTGGGTAAGTACTACACGCACGTTGTACGCAACTGGTAGCAATCTACTCTTTTCGATCCCCATCACACCCTTGAGATATATAGTAGTGATTTGAGGATGGGATTGTTTCCCCGTAATGATTTTATTTTGATTAATTTTTAAAATTTTTATCACTTTTTAAGTCATATTTTAAAAAATTTTCCAAATAGACATTTTTTATGCACTTAAATCATCAAATAAAGCTCAAATATTAAATTTATTACCACACTTATTTTTAAAATATTTTCAAACTGACCACAAACCTATGTGGAGGATTCAACAACTTTCTTTTTTCCTCGAATCCAGCGAATTGCCCAAATTAAGGTCAGGAGCACCACAAAAACCACCAATACAGGCACAATGAAGGACAACACTGAAAGTACGGCAGCCCCAATCCACTCTCCTGTAGAAATCACAGGATTTGCAACACCGCCTGTGGTTGCGGTTGATACACCACGTGCCGCAACTGTACTCATTTGCACCACACCTGCTGTTCCACCACCGACAATAATGGCAGAAGCCCAACTGGCAAATTGCGACATTTCGCCACTGCTTACAGCCATTGTGGTGAGTGTACCTGCAATCATGGCGGCAGGCGTTGCAACGGTATCGAGTAAGTTATCAACCCACGGTACATAATACGCAGCAATTTCACTGATTGTTGCCACGGTCAAAGCCAGACAAACAGCAGGCATCGCCAACCATTCAAAACCTTTTAAGGGTTCAAACCAACCCATGAGCGCGGCAACACTCATAACCAATATAGGTACGAAAACCCGAAAACCACTGGCAGCACTTAGCCCAATGCCGACACATAAACCGAGTATTGTTTCCATGTTGTACCTCATTGCCTTGGGTTTTCTATGGGTAAAATAGCAAAAAGCCCCATCGGGTGATAGGGCTTTAGATTAAAAACAGGATCAGCTGTTTTAAGTCGTGTAGCTTAGGCAACCTTGTTGTTATATTCGGTGCCATGGCATTTGGTACACGGTGGTAGACGGTCTGTACCAATTTCTAAGTAAACGCGATGCCCGCATTGGACACAAAAATAGAAGCCTGTTCCTGGTTTATCACCTGCAGTTACCATCTTTGTTCTCCGTGTGGTTTAGAAATGGTCAATCCAGTATATCTATTCTGTGATGATTGTCTATTGTCCATTTTGACAGGTGATGATGGCAGTTGGGCAAAGGATGATTTTTATAAAAAATCTAACTCACTTACAAAGGATTAGATACCCAGTTTTCGACTTTTAATCCATCGACACGAGTAAATTCTTTTTCGTTATTGGTGACCATGACCCAATGATTTGCACGTGCATGTGCTGCTAACCATAAGTCATTTGCGCCAATGATCTGCCCCTTAGATGCAAGGTTCTGGCGTATTTCTGCATAATGGTGTGCAACATTTTCATCCAATTCAACCACTTGAATCATTGATGTTAATTCATCTATGACTTTTAAAGCCTTTTCTTTATGTTGACTTTTTTCTGCACCAAAACGTAATTCTCCCAACGTAATGACAGAAATTAATATATTTCGATGCGGAAGATGTTTTTCAAAATGCTGACGCACAATTTCAGGTCGGTATTTAATAATGTAAATACAAATATTTGTATCTAATAAATATTGTACTTGCATTAGAACATTTCCCGTTCTTGAGGCGGCAGATCTTCTCTTTCATCTGCATAAAAGTCATTTGGCATTTGGGATAACGCTTTAAATAACCGATCTACTGTGACGGGTTTTTCACGGAGAATGACTTCATCACCACGACGAAAAATTTCAACTTCTTTGCCTTCAAAGCGAAATTCTTTAGGCAATCGAATGGCTTGACTTCGTCCTGTCATAAAAACTTTTGCGGTAGTCATTGGGCTACTCCATCGTTTTTAATACATACCTTATGATAGGTATTTATTGAATGTTTTTCAACCAACGAAACTTCCATTTTTAAATTTTATTGTTTTTGATAACTGCTGATTTTTTGAATGAATGATACTTTTTAGAAAATTAAGTTAGGTTTACAAAGAATTTGCTGTTTAATTCACAATATATTCATCTTCCAGAAAAAAAGACCTCACTTAATCATGAGGTCTTTTCTCAACAATAATCATTCTCTAACACTTCTTTAAAGAATAAAAATTAAAGAAGATTCTTAAAACATCATCAAGCCACATTCCCTTCCAAGAAGTCCTGCGCAAAGCGTTGCAATACACCGCCCGCTTCATACACAGATACTTCTTCTTCGGTATCTAAACGACAAGTTACAGGCACTTCAATCGTTTGGTTTTTACCATCATCCGTTGAACGCTCAATCACCAAAGTCAAAGTCGAACGTGGCGCAATATTACCAATCACGCTATAAAGTTCCGTACCATCCAAACCTAAAGTTTTACGGTTAACACCCGCTTTAAACTCAAGTGGCAATACGCCCATACCCACCAAGTTGGTACGGTGAATACGCTCAAAACCTTCAGCCACAATCGCTTCCACACCCGCAAGACGCACGCCTTTTGCAGCCCAGTCACGGCTTGAACCCTGACCATAATCTGCACCCGCAATAATAATTAACGGCTGCTTACGGTTCATATAAGTTTCAATCGCTTCCCACATACGCATTACTTCGCCTTCAGGCTCAATACGCGCTTTAGAACCTTGCTTAATTGTGCCGTCTGAACGTACCACCATTTCATTAAACAATTTCGGATTCGCCAAAGTTGCACGCTGTGCAGTCAAATGATCACCGCGATGCGTTGCATAAGAGTTGAAATCTTCTTCTGGCAAGCCCATTTTTGCCAAATATTCCCCTGCTGCCGAGTCTAAAATAATCGCATTCGATGGAGATAAATGGTCTGTGGTGATGTTATCGCCCAAAATTGCCAACGGACGCATATTGGCTAAAGTACGTGGCGCAGCCAATGCACCTTCCCAATATGGTGGACGGCGGATATAAGTACTTTGTGGACGCCAGTCGTAGAGTGGACTTTCAGATTTTTCCGACTCTCCCAAATCGAACATTGGAATGTACACTTGGCGGAATTGTTCAGGTTTAACCGATTCTTTCACCAAAGCATCAATTTCAGCATCAGATGGCCAAATATCTTTCAGATAAATCGGGTTACCATTTTGATCTGTGCCCAAAGCATCTTTTTCGATGTCAAAACGAATCGTTCCTGCAATCGTATAAGCCACAACCAACGGTGGCGATGCCAAAAATGCTTGTTTCGCATACGGATGGATACGACCATCAAAGTTACGGTTACCCGACAGCACAGCAGTCGCATACAAGTCACGGTCAATAATTTCTTGTTGAATCGCTGGGTCTAATGCACCAGACATACCGTTACAAGTAGTACATGCATAAGCGACAATACCAAAACCAAGTTTTTCTAAGTCTTTCAGTACGCCTGCTTCTTCCAAATACAATGCAGCCGCTTTAGAACCTGGTGCAAATGATGATTTCACCCAAGGCTTACGCACTAAACCTAACTCATTGGCTTTACGTGCCAACAAACCTGCTGCTACAGTATTACGCGGGTTTGAGGTATTAGTACAAGAGGTAATCGCAGCAATGATGATGGCACCATCTGGCATTAAACCATCAGTACGGTTTTCAACCACACCTGCAATGCCTTTTTCTTTTAAGTCTGCAGTTGAAACACGCGCATGCGGATTCGATGGGCCTGCAATGTTACGAGTTACTGTTGAAAGGTCAAAACGTAATACACGTGGATACTCTGCCTGTGTCATTTCAGATGCCCAAAGACCAATTTCTTTAGCATAAGTTTCAACCAGTTTGACCTGATCTGCTTCACGACCTGTTAAGGTTAAATAGTCGATGGTGTTTTGATCGATGTAGAACATAGCGGCAGTTGCACCATATTCAGGTGTCATGTTGGAAATCGTGGCACGATCCCCCACCGACATGCTATCTGCACCTTCACCAAAGAATTCTAAATATGCACCGACCACACGTTCTTTACGCAAAAACTCGGTTAAAGCCAATACGATGTCCGTTGCCGTAATACCAGCCTGACGCTGACCGACCAACTCCACACCAATAATGTCTGGCAGACGCATCCAAGAAGCACGACCCAACATCACGTTTTCAGCTTCAAGACCGCCTACACCTACAGAAATGACACCCAAAGCATCGGTATGTGGTGTGTGTGAGTCTGTACCCACACAAGTATCTGGGAATGCAATGCCTTCACGGTTTTGAATGACTGGTGACATTTTTTCCAGATTAATCTGGTGCATGATGCCGTTGCCTGCAGGAATCACATCAACATTTTCAAATGCAGTTTTCGTCCATTCAATAAAGTGGAAACGGTCTTCATTACGACGATCTTCCACTTCACGGTTTTTACGGAAAGCATCTGGGTCAAAACCGCCATATTCCACAGCTAAAGAGTGATCGACAATTAACTGGGTAGGTACGACAGGATTCACTTTAGAAGGATCGCCGCCCTGATCGGCAATCGCATCACGTAAACCTGCCAAGTCAACGAGCGCAGTTTGCCCCAAGATGTCGTGACACACCACACGCGCTGGATACCACGGAAAATCATGCTCTTGTTTACGCTCAATCAATTGTTTTAAAGATTGTTCTAAAATTGCAGGGTCACAACGGCGCACTAACTGTTCTGCAAGTACTTTTGAGGTATAAGGAAGTTTGGCATAAGCGCCTGGCTGGATATCTTCAACGGCTTGTCGCACGTCATAAAAATCGAGCTGAGTGCCTTGCAGTGGTTTGCGGTAGTTGTTATTCATCTGGTATTCGCCCTTACTCTATTGTTCTCAACATCTTATGGGATGATTGTTTCCACCCGTCGAAAGCATTGTACGCTGCCAAAAACCCATTTCCCAAATCCTATATATTTCATATACTTAAATATAAAAACAGGGGTTTTTGAAACATTTAATTACATTTTGAGTAAAATTCTTGCCCTAAAAATGCTTTTTTTTGAAAAATAGCGCAAAATTGACCTCATTCTTTAGTCTTAGATTTCAATGTGAAAGGTTATTCATGCGCGATTTAGCTTTCAGTGCTTTAAGTTTAAACGGTGTCGATGCACAAAAATTCCTGCAAGGTCAGGTAACAGTCAATGTCGAAACATTAGCTGAAAATACAACCTGTTATACCGCAATTTGCAGTTTAAAAGGACGCGTTCAGTTTGGCTTCTGGCTTAAAAAAATCTCGTCCGAATGTTTTGAAATCATCAGCACAGCCGACCAAGCCGAAGATTTAGCCAAACACATTAAAAAGTTTGGTGCATTTTCAAAAATGCAGCTTGAAACCATCGGTACGGTTTACCCAACCATTCAGGGCAATCAAACTGAATTTTCAGCTGAAGTGACTGATTTAAACGCATGGCAACTACAAGCGATTGAAACAGGTCAGGCATGGATTCAAGCCTCAACAGCAGAAGTGTTTCAACCGCAGGAATTGCGTTTGCATCAACGAGATGGCGTGCATTATGACAAAGGCTGTTATTTGGGTCAGGAAGTCGTGGCACGTTTATGGTTTAAAGCCAAACCAAAACATTGGTTGCATTTAATTCAGGGTTCAGGCGAAGCACCTGCACCTGCCGCCAAACTGAATAATGATGTGGAAGTGGTGAATAGCATAGCGACTGCAGAAGGTTTTAAAGCGTTGGTGGTTGCCAAACCAAGTGCTTTGGAAGAGTTAGCTGTACAAGTATTGGCTTTGCCTGAACATTTGAATGGCGATGTTGCACGTCCGCAATAAAATAGATTCCACCCGCTCAGGTTAAGGGAGTCGCAAGATTCCCTTCAAATGACAATGAAAAAGCATTCGTACACATTTTTTATATTTACATTCACACTTTTCAACTTATGATGAATGCACCACTGTAAAAACAAAACGCACATCAACGGAATGATGTGTAAAAGAGAACAAGGTACAACTCAAATGATGAAAAAACTACTCATTGCGGGTGCAATCGCCCTATCTAGCAGCATCAGTATGGCAAATAGCAACATTCCAACCGATCCTGCTTTTGCCAAAATTGAACAATTAATGCAAGCCAACAAGGTTAAAGATGCCTATCAGGAATTAGAAAAGCTTGCCAAAACAGGCAATGCGCAAGCCATGTATAACTTAGGCTATTTGACACAAACTGGACAAGGCACAGCAAAAAATGAAAAGAAAGCCATTCAGTTGTATGAGCAATCTGCCCAAAAAGGCTACCCAGTTGCGAGTTATGTTTTAGGCAAAAACTATCTTACTGGCGCACTGGGTTTAAAACAGGATGCTGCTAAAGCCAAACAATATTTACAGACGGCATCCAATCAGGGTTTTAATGATGCCACAGTCGATTTAGCCGTTTTATATTTCTCGGAAAATACGGCAGCATCTGACCAAAAAGGTTTAAAACTATTACAACCTTTAATTGCCAAAGATCATTATCAAGCCATACATGCAAAAGCCTTGTACGAAATTAGCACAGGCTTTAAAAACAAAGATGAAGCACCAATTAAGCAAGGGCTGCAAAGCATTCAAAACTTGGCGCAAAAGGGTTATATTCCTGCACTCATGGCAGTGGGCAATATGTTTGTGAATGGCAATATCGTGCCGCAAAACTTGCCTGAAGCGAAAAAGATTTTTGCCTCACTGGCACAGGAAAATGTAGCGCAAGCCAAAGAATCATTGGCTGTGGTTGAAAAAATGATGGCAGATCAAGCCAAAGCTTCCAACAAGGCAACCGCTAAGAAAAGTTAAGATAGTTTCTTTATAAAGGCTATTAATCAGAGAAATTTTAAAAAAAGTCTGTATCAGCATGGTACAGACTTTTTTTTATGATTTGAGCACTTCGATACCGTTGCTATAAATACTTACCCGATTGTGTCAATAAAATCGCCACCATCACAAAACCAAAAACTGTACTCAACACCAAGGGGGCTAAGGCTTTTTCATGTAAACCATAGTGCTGCCCGAAAATACCAAAGGCAATTGGCATTGGTAAAGCCGCAAGCAAAGTCCCGACAAATAGCATTTCTCGGTTCACATCTAATGCCCATAAAATTCCAAAAATCGTGAGTGGCATCAGCAATACTTTGAATGCAACCAAAACAATACTTTGCAAATTCACCGACTTGATTTGCATGCCGACCAAACTTCCACCAATCACAAATAAAGCCAAAGGTGAAGCAGTTTTGCCCAACATTTCCAGCACTTGTGCAATAGCTTGCGGCAGTTTGAAATTCAACAATACGCACAGCATACCCAATAAAATAGATAAAATTACTGGATTTTTCAGTAAGCGCTGCACAGTTTCGGCATACACCTGCCAACCTGATTTCGCTGAAGATTGTAGCCCTCGTTCTGCCAAAATCAGCATCAATGCCACAATAATTAAATTTTCGACAATTAAAGTTAAAGACAAATAAATTGCCGATTGACTGCCAATCAACAAAGTCAAAATAGCAGTGCCAATAAACCCTGTATTTGACATTGATGCACCCATTGCCAAGACACTGGCATGGGTTAAGTTTGAATTAAAATAATGCCGATACAGTAAAAAGGCAAAGATAAACAGCAGAATAGAACCGCCACCGTAACCTAAAAAATAAGCGGGATGCCAGATTTCTGACAAACTTTTACTGGCCAATGCCTGCAATAGAAATGCAGGCAACGCCACTTTCATGACAAATTGACCTAGAAACTGAATTGCATTAGATTCTATAAACTGGCTTTTTACGGTGAAATATCCCAAAAGCACGACGGCGCAAATGGGAAATAAAATACTCAGTAACACCCTGACATCCTTTTTCAGTGTTGCCCATATTTCTGCATGGTTTTACTGATTTACCTTACACCGAATCCTCCAATAAAGCACGGCAAAATAGTTTAAGTTTCACCTATTTTAAGTGATCCAATCTCAGGTTTCTGCATCACCCTCTATTGGCTTAAACGGCTGGAATAAACGACGGAATCCGTGTGGCTGACATCTTAAATATTGTGGTGCAATCTCAACCTGCTCACCCAATTCAGCAGCTGCATGCCATGGCCAGCGCGGGTCGTACAAAATTGCACGTGCAATAGCAATGGCATCGGCCTGTTCATATTGCAAAATACCTTCTGCCTGCATCGCTTCAGTAATCAAACCCACCGCAATTACAGGGATTTTTACAGCTTGCTTAATTGCATGAGCAAACGGCGTTTGATAACCCGCATGCACATCAATTTTTTGATCGACATGCAAACCTCCGCTAGACACGTGAATATAAGCCGCACCTAAATGCTCTAGTGCCTTTGCCAAACCCACAGAAGATTCCACATTCCAGCCATCTGCATCATCCATCCAGTCTGTTGCAGAAATTCGCACCCCAATTGGATAGCCTTTTGGTACAGCATTTTGAATGGCTTGAAATACTTCCAATGTAAGGCGAATCCGATTTTCCAAACTGCCGCCATATTCATCTTGGCGGTGATTAGACAATGGCGACATAAATTGATGCAATAAATAGCCATGTGCGGCATGAATTTCGATTAAGTCAAAACCTGCATCCACCGCTCGCACTGCGGCGCTGGCAAAGTCTGCAATGACCTGTTGAATTTCATCTTGCGTTAAAGCATGCGGTGGATGTTCGTGCGATTGAAATGGCAACTCACTGGCCGATACCGTCTGCCAGCCATGTTCTTCATTCGGTGCAAACTGTCCTTTGCCCTGCCACGGTTTATCGGTTGAAGCTTTACGACCCGCATGTGCCAACTGCACAGCAAATGGCATAGGCGATAAACTTTTAACTTTATGCAATAGTGCTTTCATCTGCGCACGCTGCATGTCATTCCATAAGCCTAAATCTGCATAACTAATACGTCCTTCTGCCTGCACTGCCGTGGCTTCTACTATACACATCCCTGCGCCGGACAAGGCATAATTGGCCCATTGCTGCTCATGCCAATAGCTCAATTCACCTTGTTCATTGGCAGAATATTGACACATCGGGGCGATAACAATTTTGTTGGCAAGTTGCAGTGATCCAAATTGAATCGGCTGAAAAAGTAATGTCACGCTGCAAGCCCTCATACAGTGCGATTCACCAAAAGCGAATCATTAAATAAAAAAGAAGTAATCACTCAGAATCTGCCATCTGTTTTAGATGGTTTTTCTATAATAGATGTTTAAAAATGATTTATTTATAACGTGTTGTATGGTTTTTGCAAAGCCTGCTTTTGTTTTACACAGAATAATTTTGCGACAGCACACTATGGCTTGTATTCTATGGATAATGCCCAATATTAAGCGCATTACTGTATATCCTTGCCTGCTTAATTTCTAAAAGCGGATTGAATTTGTACCATGCCAGAATTACCAGAAGTTGAAACTACCAAAACTAGTCTATTGCCGCTACTTGATCAAAAAGTCCTGAATGTAGAAGTACGTCAAGCCAATTTACGCTGGCCCATTCCAGAAAACCTACATAAACTCACAGGACAAAAATTACTGCAATTGACCCGCAGATCCAAATACATTCTGGCGCAATTTGAACAGGACAGCATGTTGTGGCATTTAGGCATGTCGGGCAGTTTTCGTCTTTGCGATGCGCAGGAAGATTTACGCAAACACGACCATTTGATTATTCAGTTTGAAGATATACAATTGCGCTACCACGACCCACGTCGCTTTGGCTGTATTTTATGGCTAAATGAAAGCTCTCAACGCAAACTGATAGATCCACTTGGCCCTGAGCCGTTGAGTGATGCCTTTAACCCCGACTATCTTGCACAGAAGCTCAAAAACAAAAATGTTGGCATCAAAGTTGCAATTATGGATAACCATGTCGTGGTGGGTGTGGGCAATATTTATGCCACGGAAAGTCTGTTTAATTTAGGTATTCACCCTGCACAACCTGCATCATCACTCAGTTTGAAACAGATTGAAAAACTAGTGCTCGAAATCAAACGCATTTTAAAACAAGCGATTGATTTAGGCGGTTCGACCTTACGTGATTACAGCAATGCGATGGGCGAAAATGGCTATTTCCAACAAACCTTGTTGGCGTATGGACGTGCAGGTGAAATGTGTGTGAACTGTGAAACCACACTAGAAAATTTAAAACTGGGCCAACGTGCCTCGGTATTTTGTCCTGAATGTCAGCCTTTGAAAAAAGTACTCACTTCGACTAAAGCTGCAACAAGCAAACGAGGTAAAAAAGTATGAGAACCGCTATTGTGCGTCATATTTTAGTGAAAGATAAAGAAACCTGTGAACAACTGAAAAAGCGGATTCAATCAGGTGCTGATTTTGCCAAAATTGCCAAACAATTTTCGACCTGCTCTTCAGGAAAAAAAGGTGGGGAATTGGGTGAGGTCAAAAAAGGACAATTGGTACCCGTCATTGATAAATTAGTGTTTACCGCAGCAGAACGCGTACTACACGGACCTGTAAAAAGTCAGTTTGGTTTTCATTTGGTAGAAGTAAAGTTTCGGATGTAATTTTTATGCCTTCAGCGCCTCTCCATCCTAGAGAATAGGGTGCAAACAAACGGCGCATAAAGCGCCGTTTGTTTTGATTGCGTATTAAAAATTATTGACGTTTTTTCAATTCATCACGAATTTCACGTAGCAACGCGATATCTTCTGGCGTTGCTGCTGGTTCTGGCGCTGCTTCTTCTTGTTTACGGCGCATACGATTAATCATTTTCACCATTAAGAACACCACCCATGCCAAAATAATGAAGTTAATTAAAATTGTAAGGAAGTTACCATAGGTCAGGACATTTACACCTGCTTTGGTTAACTCATCTAAAGACTGTAAATTGTTTGGGTTATCGCCCAAAACAAAGAACTTTTGTGTAAAATCCACACCACCGCCAGTGATCACAGTAATCAATGGCATGATGATATCTTTCACTAATGAGTCAACAATTTTACCAAATGCCCCACCAATAATCACACCGACAGCCAAGTCGATCATGTTACCTTTTACCGCAAATTCGCGGAACTCTTGAATAATACTCATTTAAATCTCCAGTTTTTTTGACTTTAATTTATGTGACGAAGTATACATTAATTTTATAGCTTCATTTCCACGTAATTTACTCGGAAATCATCTGCTTTTATATATTGGTTTGCTAATTTTAAACAAAAAATGCCATCAATAAATTGATGGCATTTTTAAATTTTGCTGCCCCGCATGAGGACAACATCATTTTTAAAACTTATTTACCAGAACGGTTACGTTTACGTTCGTTTTCAGTCAAGTAACGCTTACGGATACGAATTGACTTTGGCGTTACTTCAACCAGCTCATCATCTTCAATAAATTCAAGCGCTTGTTCAAGCGTGAATTCAATTGCAGGTACCAGTGTCAACGCATCATCAGTACCAGAAGCACGTACGTTTGTTAACTGTTTCGCTTTGGTTGGGTTAACCACCATATCATCTGAACGAGAGTTAATACCAATGATCATACCTTCGTAAACTTCTAACTGAGGCTTGGCGAATAAACGACCACGGTCTTGCAAGCTGAACAATGCATAACCCAAGCACGTACCTTGAACCATAGAGATCAACACACCGTTTTGACGTTTGGCAACTTGACCTGCTTTCATTGGGCCATAGTGTGAGAAGCTTGACGTCATGATACCCGTACCAGAAGTCATGGTCATGAATTCAGAACGGAAACCAATTAAACCACGTGAAGGCACAGTGGCTTCAATACGGATACGGCCTTTACCGTCTACTTCCATATTGGTCATCTCACCTTTACGGTTACCCATTTGTTCCATCACAGCGCCTTGGTGCTGTTCTTCCACGTCAAAAGTCACGTTTTCGTATGGTTCTTGCATTTCGCCATCAATCTCTTTCAAGATGACTTGCGGACGAGATACACCCATTTCGAAGCCTTCACGGCGCATGTTTTCAATCAATACAGAAAGGTGAAGCTCACCACGACCAGATACTTTGAAACGGTCTGGACTGTCAGTATCTTCTACACGAAGTGCAACGTTATGAATCAATTCACGGTCAAGACGTTCACGGATGTTACGTGAAGTCACGAATTTACCTTCTTTACCTGCAAACGGTGAGTTGTTGACTTGGAATGTCATCGATACCGTTGGTTCGTCTACAGAAAGCGGTGGTAAAGCTTCTACATTTTTCGGATCACAAATCGTGTCAGAAATATGCAATTCGTCCATGCCTGTTACACAAACGATGTCACCTGCAGATGCAGATTCGATGTCGATACGCTCTAAACCGTGGTAACCCATGATTTTTAAGATACGACCGTTACGTGTTTTGCCTTCTTGGTCAATCACGGTTACAGGTGTATTCAATTTCACAGAACCACGTTGAATACGACCCACACCAATCACACCCACGAAACTATTATAGTCAAGTGAAGAGACTTGCATTTGGAATGGACCATCAACATCAACTGCTGGTGGCTCGACGATATCTACAATTGTTTGGAATAACGGCGTCATATCTTCCGCTAATTCGTCTGGCGCAGGACCAGCAACACCACGTAAGCCTGATGCATATACGATTGGGAAGTCTAATTGGTCATCGGTTGCACCCAAGTTATCAAACAAGTCAAATACTTGATCAATAACCCAGTCTGGACGCGCGTTTGGCTTGTCTACTTTGTTGATGATCACGATTGGCTTCAAACCACGTGCGAACGCTTTTTGCGTTACGAAACGTGTTTGTGGCATTGGGCCTTCTTGTGAGTCAACCAAAAGAAGTACGCAATCCACCATCGACATTACACGTTCAACTTCGCCACCGAAGTCGGCGTGTCCCGGGGTGTCCACAATGTTAATGCGGTATTCAGTATCAGTACGTTTGTCTAACCATTTGATTGCAGTGTTTTTTGCAAGAATGGTAATACCACGTTCACTTTCAATAGCGCCTGAATCCATGACACGCTCAATCTCGCCCGCTCGTTCACCGAGTGCGCCCGATTGTTGTAAAAGTTTATCCACAAGAGTTGTTTTTCCGTGGTCAACGTGCGCAATAATTGCGATGTTGCGGAGAGTTTTAATATCAGACATTTAAATTCAATACGCTATAAATTTGAGGGCAAATTATACAGAAAAATACTAAAGTTTTATAGTGACACTTTATTGACACACACAATTTTTTTTGATGAGTGGCGTGCTTTGGGTTTTGTAAAGCTGTGTAACTCGATTAGAATAGCACCACTTTTGCAATTTTTTATGACTCATGTCTGATTTAAACCACTCTCCCCATCCAAAAGACCAGCTCGATTTGGTCTATGGTCTGAATGACCGTCCAAAACCATTCATCGCTTTTTTAGCAGCTTTTCAGCATTTACTGGCAATTATTGTTCCAATTGTCACACCAGGTCTCTTAATTTGCTTGGCTTTAGGTGTTTCCAAACAAGATACCAACATGATCTTGTCAATGTCTTTGGTCATTTCAGGCATTGCAACCTTTTTACAATGTAAAAAAGTCGGCCCTTTTGGTGCAGGTTTGCTCATTGTGCAAGGCACCAGTTTTAACTTTATTGGCCCAATCATTGGTATTGGCTCTGCTATGGTCGCCGCAGGCACACCTGTTGAATCGGTCATGGCGGCAATTTTTGGCGTGGTCATTGCAGGTTCGTTTATTGAAATGGGCGTATCGCAAATTTTACCGTGGGTCAAAAAGCTGATTACCCCATTGGTCACTGGTATTGTGGTACTTCTCATTGGTTTGACCTTAATTAAAGAAGGTTTAATCAGTATGGGCGGTGGCTACCAAGCCATGAGCAATAATACCTTTGCCAATACCGACAACCTGATTATGTCGTGTACCGTCTTGGCAATTATTATTATTTTGAACCGCATCAATATCACGTGGATTAAAAGCTCTGCCATTTTAATTGCCTTGGTGATTGGTTATGCAATGGCAGGCATGATGGGTCATCTCGACTTTTCAGGTCTGAAAGATGCCCCTCTGGTACAAGTGCCGACTCCGATGCATTTTGGACTGGATTTCTCTTGGAGCTTATTCATTCCATTGGCATTTATTTATTTGGTGACGTCATTAGAAGCCATTGGTGATATTACCGCGACCTCTAAACTCTCCAATCAACCTGTCGATGGCCCACAATGGATGCAACGCATTAAAGGCGGTGTATTGGTAAATGGCGCTAACTCATTCTTGGCAGGGATTTTCAACACCTTTCCAAGTTCGGTATTTGCCCAAAATAATGGCGTGATTCAACTTACAGGTGTTGCTAGCCGTTATGTCGGTATTTGGATTGCTGCCCTACTCATCATTTTAGGTTTACTTCCTGCAGTTGCAGGTGTGATTCAGGCTGTGCCTCAAGCCGTACTAGGTGGTGCTGTGATGGTGATGTTTGGTGCCGTTGCCGCTTCGGGAATCAATATTCTTTCAGGTGTCGCTTTAGATCGTCGTGCCTTACTGATTATTGCAATTTCATTGGGCTTAGGCTTAGGTGTTGCACAAGTGCCACAAATTCTGGAACACTTACCTGAATTATTCCGTAATATTTTCAGTTCAGGCGTTGCAACAGGCGGTATTGCAGCACTCATTTTAAATATTGTGCTTCCTGAAACTAAAAAGTAATTGCATGTCCAAAAAACACTGTCTGAGCTGAACTTAGACAGTGTTTTTCTATTGGAGAGAGAACCATGAACCCCCAAAGCGAAGTTTTACTCAGACAATATGACTATTTGTCTGGTCGCGTTCTACTGATCAATGCCCCGACCGATCAACTCCTCGCAGAATTGGGTGACTCAATCCAAGCTTCTGTTTGGACATGGAATTTTAACGACTATCAATACTTTCAAAATCGACAGGCGCAAGTGCATTTTGGTGCAGAATCGCCTGCAGGTGAATTTGATCAGGCTGTTATTTTTGTGCCGAAATCCAAGGAACTGCTCAATTACCTGATTCACACCATTGCCGCACAACTCCCACAAGGCAGCAGCGTATTTTTAGTCGGTGAAAAGAAAGCAGGAATTGAACGGGCTGCAAAGCAATTACAACCTTATGGCAAAACACTCAAACTAGATAGCGCCCGCCACTGCCAACTATGGCAGCTGATTTTAGACTGCAAGGTTCAAACTAAAGCCTTAGCAGATTGGGCGCAAAACTATACAGTTGCTACACCTAAAGGCGATTTACAGATTTGTGCCTTGCCGGGTGTATTTAGCCAAAAACACTTGGATGTTGGCACGGCTGTATTACTGCCTTATTTGAATCAGGTTACTGCTGGGAAAATTGCAGATTTTGGCTGTGGTGCGGGTGTGATCAGTGCTTACTTAGCCAAACTTAACCCTGAAAATCGTATTTTTGCCTTAGATGTCGATGCCTTTGCTTTAGCGTCAACGCAAATGACGTTTGAAAAAAATCAGCTCAATCCACAACAGCTTGAAATTAAAGCCGTGACAGGCATTGAAGATGCACCGCTATTTTTGCATGCCATCGTGAGTAACCCCCCGTTCCACCAAGGCATTCACACACATTACGATGCCAGTGAAAACCTGTGTAAAACTTCACGTCGTCATCTGAAATCGGGTGGTGAACTTTGGATTGTGGCCAATCGCTTTTTGAATTATCCACTCTTAATTGAACAAAGTTTCGGTCAATGCACAATCAAGGCAGATCAACAAGGCTTTAAAGTGCTGTTTGCCAGCACGCAGAAAAATACAAAGGAAGTAGGATGAGCGACTCACACAACAGTAGAAAACTGCAGCGTAAGCTCGGTGCGCGTCATTTAAACATGATCGCCATTGGTGGCTCAATTGGTACAGGTTTATTCCTTGCTTCAGGTGCGACCATTGCCAATGCAGGTCCTGGTGGCGCCTTGCTTGCGTATGCCCTAATTGGCGTCATGATTTATTTTTTGATGACCAGTCTAGGCGAACTTGCAACGCATAATCCAACTTCAGGCGCGTTCTTTACCTATGGCAGTAAATATGTCGAAGGTGGTTTCGGTTTTGCACTAGGTTGGAACTATTGGTACAACTGGGCTATTACCGTGGCATTTGAATTGGTTGCGGTGCAATTCATCATGAAATTTTGGTTTCCTGATATTCCTGGCTTTTACTGGAGTGCATTATTTTTAGCGGTGGTTTTCGCAATTAACGCATTAACCGTCAAAGGTTTTGGTGAGTCTGAGTTCTTCTTTTCTTTGGTCAAAGTACTTGCGATTGTGGCATTCATCATTATCGGTATTTTTATGATTGTCAAAATCATGCTCAACCCTGATGTTGCTACATTTGCCAATTGGAGCAAAGGCGAAGCGCCATTTGTAGGTGGACTATCTGCCTTAATTGGTGTGGCGATGATTGCAGGATTCTCATTTCAAGGTACTGAAATGGTTGGCGTTGCAGCGGGTGAATCTAAAAATCCTAAGAAAACCATTCCGATTGCAATTAAACAAATCTTCTGGCGTATTTTATTGTTTTATATCGTGTGTATTTTCATTATTGGTACCTTAATCGCCTATGATGACCCACGTTTACTTCAAGCAGCCGCCACCGATAACATTGCACTCTCTCCGTTTACTTTACTGTATGAACAGGCAGGCTTTGCCTTTGCCGCAAGTGTCATGAATGCAGTAATTTTAACTGCGATTCTTTCTGCCGGTAACTCGGGTATGTATTCATCGACCCGTATGCTATTTGATATGGCACGTAAAGGCAGTGCTCCAAAAGCTTTTGCCCGCTTGGATGCTCGTGGCGTCCCAATGAATGCACTGTATGCCACAACAGCAATCGCTGCACTATGTTTTTTAACAACATTTATTGGCGAAAAACAAGTATTTAACTGGCTTCTGAATATGTCAGGCATGTGTGGCTTTATCGTTTGGCTCGGGATTGCTGTATCGCATTACCGCTTTCGTAAAGGCTATTTGGCACAAGGCTACAAACTTGAAGATTTAGATTACCGCGCCAAATTCTTTCCTTTTGCGCCATGGTTTGCCTTTATTTTGTGTGCAATTGTCGTGTTAGGGCAAAACTACCAAGCAGTGCTTGAAGGTGAATGGCTCGCTGTTTTATCGACTTATATTGGTATTCTTTTGTTCTTGGTCATTTGGTTAGGCTATAAATGGAAACACAAAACCAAACTGATTGCATATCAGGATATGGATGTGAAACCACTACACCCTGATCATGACTAAAAAAATTCTTCTTCTATTGCATTTCATTTGAGAAGCTAAGATTCAAAAAACAGTCAACATTTGGCTGTTTTTTTAGCGTAAATTTCAAGCAAATTCGAGTTACAACATATTTTGTTATCAATATTACGGCGAGAGATCACGCCACAAACTGCTCAATGTTGATTTTATAATCGTTAAACAACGATTTGATCGACTGATAGACATCGAGTCCATATTTTAAAAGTTTGATCTGCGACGACGCTTTGGAGTTTTTAAATGAATTAACGATAAACTTGGTATAAAAATTCGACTAAGTTTACGAGTCAACAGACCGAAATATTAAGCACCATCTGCCTCTACCTTATTTACTCTTTATTTTAAAAATCATACTTTTACAATATTTTTTAAAAGTATTGAATGTAAATCATTTCAGGCACTCTTTAGTCAATATATTTCATAAAAATAAGCATAAAAAAAACGACTCCGAAGAGTCGTTTTTTCAACTTAACTCAAATTATTGAGCTTGTTGTTCAACAGTCACTGTACGGCTGCCAGTGATCGTCGCGAATACACGACGGTTCATAGCACGACCTTCTTTAGTGTTGTTGTCAGCAATCGGTTGATCCCAAGCGAAACCTTGAGTAGACAAACGAGCTGGATCTACATTGTATTCATTTACAAGTGAAGATTTAACAGAGTTCGCACGCGCTAAAGATAAACGTTCGTTCAATGCACGTGGACCAGTGTTGTCAGTGTGACCTTCGATGCGAGCAGTAGCATTTGGATATTCGACTAACTTCTCAGCAACTTTAGCGATTTCTGGCTTGTACTGATCTTTGATGTTTGATTTGTTCGTATCAAAGAACACACGAAGTTCCATGTTCAGGTCTTCAGTCAACTCTTGTGGAGCTGGTTGAACTGGAGCAACGGTTTCAACTGGAGCAACTTCTACTACAGGAGCAGCTGGCTTCAAGTGACCACCAAGAACTACGTTAAGACCAGCTAAAGCTGTATAGTTCCAGAATTTTTCGTCAAAGTGGTAAGTTCCACGTGCTTCAGTACGAAGAGATAAAGCATCGTTCAAACGGAAGAACGCACCCACACCTGCATTACCTAAAGTACCTTCTTCACCATCACGGTAACCTAACGCCGCATTATCAAACTCATACTTATAGTGACCAGCACCTAAAAGTACGTATGGCTTAATTTTGCTGTCATAGTTTTTAGTAATTAGATCAGAAGTCGCATAGAAGTTACCTGCGATGTTCTTCGCTTTGTATTCACCAGCATTTGGGTCTACATCACCTTTAACTTGGCTGTATTCGGCTTCAAAGCCTAACCAAGGGGTAAGTTCTACACCAAGCGCAGCACCTACAAACAAATCGTCTTGTAGTTCGTGACTAGTTGTCAATTTGTCGTTGTTGTGCTCAGTATCTTGAAAAGTATAACCAAGCATTAATGGGGTAACAGTTACGCCCGCGTTTGCAGCAGCTAAAGGAGCAGCTACGAGCATTGCTAATGCAATACGACTCATTTTCATGGATTTATCCTCCAGAGATAACAATTGTTGTTCAAGCTCAAGCCTAAATTTTCGACTACCCTGAGATAGGCTTTCTTATACCCCAGTATTATTTTTAAGCTAGTCACTTTGAATCATACAAACACTTTATTACTTTTCCAAGTGCTTGATAATTTTAATCAAGTAAATTATTGACAAAATTACTTACAATTTCCGTTGTAATTCGGTAACTTTCTACTCAATTTTTTATTGTGAATAGCTTATCTTTCTTGCGCTTTATTTTAACAGCTTTCTCGAAAGTTGTTTAATATTTATTATACAGCAGATAAAGCGCTATAAAACAACAAATTACTCAAATTAATCATAAAAAAACATAACAATAACAGGTATAGACTTATGTCAAATATAAGCAAAAACGGCTTCACGCTGTTTGAATTGATCGTCACGTTAGCAATTAGTGCGATTTTAGTCATGATTGCCCTGCCCTATTTTCATCAGCTGATGGCACAACAAGAACTCAAGCGAATTCAGTATTCATTACAGTCCAGCCTGAAAATAGCACGCTCCCATGCCTTCACCCATCATAGTAATGTTGTGATCTGTCCAACACATGACTTTAGCCAATGCAGTAAGCAAAACTGGAATACGGGTTTTATGATTTTTATTGATCGAAATAAAAATCGTCAGATAGACAACAATGAATACATTCTTTATACAGAAAAAACTGCACTTAAATACGGTACCTTGGATTGGCGTGGCACTTTAAACATACCCAGTGTAACTTTTAATGCACAACAAGGTTTGCCGATCGGCTCGAATGGTAGTTTCTTTTACTGCTCTACTCACGTCGCGAGCAAACGACTGGTGCTTAGTAAAATGGGGCAAACTCGAGCTGAAGACATCAATGGATGTTAACTGAGCAGTCTAAATGATCTTTATATTGTCACTTTATTCTCATCTTTTTTTGCCTATACTGCTGAAGTGATCTATTCCTGCTTGGAATTAAATCTAGACAAAAGCACATATAAAAAACTGGGAGAATAAAATGACGGATATCGTTATTGTAAATGGTGCACGCACTGCAATGGGTGGCTTTCAAGGCAGTTTAGCCAATGTGACTGCACCAGAATTAGGTGCGGCGAGTATCCAAGCGGCCATTCAACGTGCGGGGGTACAAGCAACAGAAATCGATGAAGTCATTATGGGCTGTGTTTTGCCTGCTGGCTTAAAACAAGGTCCTGCACGTCAAGCTATGCGTCAAGCAGGTTTACCAGATTCAACAGGTGCAGTGACCATCAATAAACTGTGTGGTTCGGGCATGAAAGCTGTCATGCAAGCTGCCGATGCAATTAAAGCAGGTTCTGCTTCCATCATTGTTGCAGGTGGCATGGAGTCGATGAGTAATGCACCTTATATTCTGACTAAAGCACGTGCAGGTTACCGCATGGGACACGGTGATGTGAAAGATCACATGTTCTTAGATGGCTTAGAAGATGCAGAAACAGGGCGTTTAATGGGCTCATTCGCACAAGATATGGCCAATAGCAAAGGTTACACACGCCAACAAATGGATGACTTTGCGATTCGCTCACTCAAACGTGCACAAACTGCAGTCAATGAAGGCTATTTTGTCGATGAAATTGTGCCTGTACATGTTTCAACACGTAAAGGTGACGTGGTTGTCGATAAAGACGAACAACCGTTTAATGCCAATATTGAAAAAATCCCAACCCTTCGTCCAGCTTTTGCCAAAGATGGCACGATTACCGCAGCCAATGCCAGCTCAATTTCAGATGGTGCTTCAGCCTTAGTCCTAACGTCTGCAGAAAATGCAGCAAATAAAGGTTTACAACCATTAGCAAAAATTGTGGCTTATGCCACCAATTCACAACACCCATCTGAGTTCACCATCGCCCCTGTTGCTGCGATTCAAAAAGTATTGGATAAAGCGGGTTGGCAAGTTGCAGATGTAGATTTATGGGAAATTAATGAAGCTTTTGCCATGGTCACCATGTGCCCAATGGATGAGTTCAAGCTTGATCCTGAAAAAGTGAATATTAACGGTGGTGCATGTGCGCTTGGGCATCCTGTGGGTTCTACAGGTTCACGTATTATCCTAACTTTGATTCATGCGCTTAAACGTACAGGTGGCAAGCGTGGTGTGGCTGCTCTCTGTATTGGTGGTGGTGAAGCAACTGCGGTCGCGATTGAATTACTTTAAGTGCCTTGCAACCCCTATTTCGTAAAGAGGGATTGAGGTAGATTGAATAAAGTCATTCCCTAACCCTTCTTTATTCAAAAAGTAAAAAGACGAATCATTGATTCGTCTTTTTGCTTATAGCTTTAAAAAGTTTAGAGCAATTCTGCACGCAACTGTTCAGGCGATTTCATTGACAATAAACCTGGCGCAACATCATAAGCAGTTTTTGCACCATATTGCTGCATTTGGTTTAAACGATAACAAGCACGTGCGTAAGCCACCAAAATACTCGCGGTAAACTCAGGATTGCTGTCTAACTTCAATGAGAACTCAAGCACTTGTTTTTGTTCATCGCTGGTATTGCCACTGCGAATGACAAAACCGCCATGTGGCATGCGTTGGTGATCTTTGGCTAAAGTCGCTTCATCAATGAAATTTACGGTTGTGTTGTAGTCAGCGAAATAATCTGGCATGGTCACAATCACTTGCTCTACCGCAGCAGCATCGGCACCTTCTGCAAGCACGACATAACATTCACGAGTATGTTTATCTTTGGTGCTTAATAGAGGGCGCGCACCGCTACGCACTTGCTCAATGGCATCATTTGATGGAATAGTATATTGCACACCTGCTTTTACACCATCAACACGACGAATGGCGTCTGAGTGACCCTGACTTAAACCTTTACCCCAAAAAGTATAGGTTTCACCATCTGGTAACAAAGCTTCACCAAATAAACGATTAATCGAGAACATGCCTGGATCCCAACCAATTGAGATGAGTGCAGTTTTCTTGTTCGCTGTCGCAGGTGCATCTACAGATGCATAATATTCAGGAATACGTGCATGCGTATCGAAACTATCGACAATATTAAATTGGCTCGCCAATACAGGACCTTGTTGTGGCAAGTCATCTTTTGAACCACCACATAAAATCAGCACGTCAATTTTGTCTTGAAAATCTGACAGTGAATCCATGTGAAACACTGCTGTTTCAGCAAAACATGGTGAAACGCTTTCAGGCGCACGACGGGTAAAAATACCCACCAATTGTAAATCTGGGTTTTTCTGAATCGCCGTTTCAACGCCACGACCTAAGTTGCCATAACCAGCAATGCCAATACGGATAGAATTTTGCATAAAGACAAATCACTTCATCATGAAAAAATTGAAAAATAAATCAGAGGATAATCACATCAAATTATCGTCTTGATTGATTTTTGATAATGTAAAAATAACGCCTACATAAGACTGCGATGCTACATCAGCGTGCTTATACTACAGCACTTTACGGTAAATTAAATCATTAAGAAGTGCGATAAAACAAGCCGTTTGATCATTTTAAGGCAAACAAAAAGCCTGCACATGGCAGGCTGTTTGTAAATGTGTGAACCGTGATATTTCGATAAAATCTATCTACATTTCGATGAAATCCATTATCAATATATTACGCACCTGTTTGATAATTTGGTTTTGGCACTGCGGTAGAAGCTTGATAAGGATGGGTAAAGTCCGCCAAACCTGCTGCAGCTTCTTGCACATCTTTACCTTCTTTAATCACGAAAGTATCGAAACCTGCACGCTTCATATAATTTAAGACGTCTTTAAAGACATCACCGACTGCGCGAAGTTCACCCTGAAAGCCTTGACGGCGTAACAATGCCACAAAAGAATAACCACGGCCATCGTTAAAACCTGCAAATTCAATAAAAATCGCATCCAGTTCTGCCAATGGAAATTCATGGTTTTCAGGCGAAGCATCTACCGTTAAATATAGGGCTTTTTTACCTGAAATTTGTGCCAACTGATCAAGCTGTTCAACGCTGAGCACCACATCACCTTGCGGTAATGCTGCATCTTCAGCAATCACTTGATAAGTATTGTCTGCAATCGTGCCATCTTTCGCGAGCACAGGTAGTGCAGTATTAAGCATAAGCGCGCTCCTTAAATGGTTGAATGCCGACACGGCGATAAGTGTCGATGAAGTCTTCACCTTCACTACGCAAATCTAAGTAGGTATTTAAAATTTCTTCCACCACATCAGGAATCACTTCAGCAGCAAAAGATGGCCCTAAAATATCACCGATTGACGCATCATGGTCTGCATGCCCGCCCAAAGTGATTTGGTAGAATTCCGCGCCTTTTTTATCGACACCTAAAATCCCGATATTACCAACGTGGTGATGACCACAAGCGTTCATACAACCTGAAATATTTAAATCCAGTTTGCCAAGATTATAAATGGTATCCAAATCATCAAAACGGCGTGAAATGGCTTCTGAAATTGGAATAGATTTGGCATTGGCAAGTGAACAGAAATCACCACCCGGACAGCAAATAATATCGGTAATAAAGCCAATATGCGCGCGCGCCAAGTTGTTAGCATCTAGCACTTGCCACAATGCAAACAGGTCTTTTTGTGGCACATCTACCAAAGCAATATTTTGCTCATGCGTGGTACGCAACTCACCAAAGGTATATTGATCGGCTAAATCTGCAATCAGATTCATTTCTTCTGTCGTCATGTCACCCGGTGCAACACCTGCACGTTTCAATGAAATGGTGACAATACGATAGCCTTGTACTTTGTGCGCATTGGTGTTGATGTTGAACCATTGCTTGAATTTTGGATACTGCGCAAACAGCTCGCTAAAATCTTCATCGGCATAGTTTTGATAAGCAAATGGCGTGAAGTTTTCATCCATTTTTTGCAAAGTTTCTGCATCAATTTTTAAGGTTTTCACCGTATGTGCAAATTCAGCTTCAACTTTTTCTGCAAATACTGCTGGAGTTAAGGCTTTTACCAAAATTTTGATACGTGCTTTATATTTATTGTCGCGACGACCATGCAAGTTATAAACACGTAAAATAGCTTCTAAGTAAGCAATCAAATCTTCACGTGGCAAGAACTCACGAATAAAGCTACCGATAATTGGAGTACGACCTAAGCCGCCACCAACTTTAATTTTATAGCCAATTTCGCCTGCTTCATTTTTAACAATATAGACGCCAATGTCATGAAATGCAGTCGCAGCACGGTCAATTTCTTCCAGTGCAGACACCGCAATTTTGAATTTACGTGGCAAGAAGGCAAATTCAGGGTGGAAAGTCGACCACTGACGAATTAATTCACAGGTTGGACGTGGGTCAGCAATTTCGCCCGCCACGACACCTGCATACTGGTCTGTGGTGGTATTACGAATACAGTTACCCGAAGTCTGAATTGCGTGCATTTGTACGGTTGCAAGCTCTGCCAGCATGTCAGGCACATTTTCCAGTGCAGGCCAGTTAAACTGAATATTTTGACGTGTTGATACGTGCGCATAGCCACGGTCATAGTCTTTGGCAAGCTGCGCAACTTTACGCAATTGCTTAGAGTTCATCAGACCGTAAGGCACCGCAATACGCAACATTGGCGCATAGCGTTGTACATACAAACCATTTTGCAGACGCAATGGACGATATTCATCCTCAGTCAATTTGCCTGCTAAATAACGTTCCGTTTGGTCGCGGAACTGTGCAACACGTTCATTAATCAGTTGCTGATCGAAATCAGTATATAAATACATGGCGTACAGCTAGTCATTTCTATTATCACGGCTGACAGCATAGCGAGATTCAATCTATCAACAAAATGTGTTTTTTACATATTTCTTAGCGGTTTTATTGATAAGCCATTGCAACATCACAGCCTGTAAGCCTTTGCCAAAATTTACAGGCTTTTTATAGAGCTATCACAAAATAGTGCATGCTTTAGCACTTTTTCTGCTATAGCATCTGTTCGAACTTTTATTTAATACCTATGGTTATGACTTGGCTTCATCTTCATCCTGATTTTTAGTCTGAGATGACCACTGCCCTGCACCCAAAGCCTGCCCTATATAATCGCAACGCATTTGAGAACGTGAAAATTTAATTGGACACGCCAACTGAGTTTCAGTTTTTGCGGCATTCTGCTGAATAGGAACTTCTACTGTCCAACCGCGTTGCTGTGCCAAAGGTGAATGTAAGGCTTCATCTAAAGTTAATACAGGTTCAACGCAGACATCATGTTGCGCGAATACCTGCTGCCATGTGGCAAAACTTTGTGTTTTGATTTTATCTTGAATGGCCTGTTTAACTTGCAAGCGCTCTTGCGGATCTAAAGATGCTCCTTTTTCCAAAAGTATCGGCAAATTTAAAATCTGTGCCAAACCCTGCATAAACTGCGGCTCTAAACTACCAACTGAAAGATAACGACCATCTGCTGTTTCATAATAGTCATAATAGGTGCCGCCATTTAAGTAAGATTGCTCGGCATATTGAGGAACCTGTGCTGCCAAAACTGCCGAAGCGGCCATATTGTTTAAAGTCGCAACGCAATCGGTCATCGAAATATCAATATACTGCCCTAAACCACTGCGCTGACGTTCAATCACCGCACTTAAAATTGCCACTAAGGCATGTAATGAACCACCTGCAATATCGGCTACCTGAATACCGAGCGGCGGTGGCCCGCCTGCTTGCCGCCCACTATGCCCCGCAATGCCAGACAAGGCTAAATAGTTGATGTCATGTCCTGCCCTTTGTTGATAATCGCCTGTTTGTCCATAACCTGTGATGGAACAATAGATCAGTCGCGGATTAATTTTTGCCAAGCTGGCATAGTCCAGCCCTAAACGCTGCATCACGCCTGGTCTAAACTGTTCCAATACAATATCGAATTCGGCAATTTTATCGTGAATAAGCTGAATACTTTCGGGGGATTTTAAATCCAAAGTAATTGACTGTTTATTCCGATTCAAATAACTGTGCGAAGTCGCTTGTCCATTGGCATAGGGCGGAAATAAACGAATTAAGTCAGGACGGGTTGCCGATTCAATATGAATCACCTCTGCACCCATATCCGCCAAATACAAACTGGCAAAAGGGCCGGGCAATAAGGTAGAAAAATCTAAAACTTTTAAACCGCTCAGTGCATGTGTCATTGTTGTGATTACTCGATTTTTACTGATTTTCCGTTCATCTTATAAACAGCAAAACTGTAACACAATGTCATGTTCAGCCATTTACCTTGATCATTTCGGCAATTTATTATGTAAAATAAGTAAAATTGGTATTGTAAATTGCCAATTTCAATTTTTAGCGTCATTTAGGTCAAGCTTACGTGAATACAAAAGAGACTGAAGGATTTAACATGAGCAGAGATACCATTAGTATCCATTTTGTAAATGCAGCGCTCACGGGTGTTAAGCGACTCGGCATGGATGTCGAAACCTTATTATCTCATGTCGGTATTGAGGCAGAACTTCTGCGCCAACCGAAAGCACGTATTTCACCTGAACAATATACTCGCTTTATTAAAATGTTGTGGATGGTGACCCAAGACGAACACGTGGGTTTTGATTCTCAGCCACGTCGTTTGGGTACATTCGCGATCATGTGCCAATTGGTAATTCACGCCAAAACACTGGGCGATGCCTTAGAACTCTCTTCGCAATTCTACAAACTGTTTGGTGATGATTGGTCGGTTACCTTAGAACGTGATAAACACGAAGCACGTTTGGTACCATCTATTCCACAAGCTATGGATCCTGATCACTTTATTACTGAAAGTATGTTGATGATTTGGCACGGCTTGGCATCTTGGCTGATTGAACGTCGCCTGCCTTTGGAGCGCGTACATTTTGGCTATCCACGTCCTGCACATGCAGATGAATACGATGCGCTGTTCTTTGCGCCTGTCATGCAATTTGACATGCCACGCACCGAAATTACCTTTGCTGCCGACTACTTGGATTTACCAATTCGTCAAACCCAAGAAACCTTAGACGAATTCTTAAAAACCGCGCCTGCGCAATTGTTGGTGAAATTCAAAAACACCAATTCTTTAACTTCGCGTATTCGTGACGTGTTAAAGAGCCAAATTGGCGAAGAAATGCCAACCTTGAACGATGTTGCATCCATGCTGTACCTATCGCCACAAACCTTGCGTCGTCGTTTGGCTGCAGAAGGTAAAAGCTATCAAGGGGTAAAAGATGCATTACGCCGTGATGCCGCGATTCACCTATTGCTGAATCCTGAACTTACCCTTGAAGATGTGGCACAACAAGTTGGCTTTAGCGAAACCAGTACTTTCCACCGTGCTTTCAAAAAGTGGACTGGCGTCACACCTGGTTTATACCGTCAGTTGCACGGTTATCATTAATTTAGAATCGACAATTCACAATAACTCGTAATTCCAATCGATTGCCCTTGCACACCGCAAGGGCTTTTTTTATCGCTCTATTATAGTTTCAATCTTTCTGCCAAATTACTGCGTCATCCCAATTAGCAAAAAACCTCACTGACCTGTACCGTTCTCGTCATTGCACTTCAAAATTTTCAGATTACACTCAAAAGCAATCATAAAGAAAACTATCGACAAGGGATTGATTATGAGCGAGGCCTACATCATTGATGCTATTCGCACTCCGCGCGGCAAAGGAAAAAAAGATGGCGCATTACACGAAGTTAAACCCATTCGCCTACTCACAACCTTATTGAATGAATTGCAACAACGACACAACCTAGACACCTCACAAGTAGACGATATTGTTTTGGGTTGTGTCACACCAATTGGCGATCAGGGTGCAGATATTGCCAAAACCGCAGCGATTGCCGCAGGTTGGGACAATGATGTTGCTGGGGTACAAATCAACCGCTTTTGTGCCTCAGGTTTAGAAGCCGTGAACCTCGCAGCGCAAAAAGTTCGTTCGGGTTGGGAAGATTTAATCGTTGCAGGTGGTGTGGAATCTATGTCACGCGTGGCAATGGGTTCCGATGGTGGTGCTTGGGCATTCGACCCTGAAACCAATATGGCTTGTGACTTTATTCCACAAGGTATTGGCGCTGACTTAATTGCCACACTCGATGGCTATAGCCGTACAGAAGTCGATCAATTTGCAGCAGCATCACAGCACAAAGCCGCAGCAGCACAAGCACAGGGACATTTCGAGCGCTCGATTGTACCTGTCAAAGATCAGGCAGGTGTGGTGATTTTGGCACAAGATGAATTTATCAAACCACAGACCACGGCTGAAAGCTTGGCACAGCTCAAGCCGAGTTTTGCCAATATGGGACAAATGGGTTTTGATGCGATTGCCCTGCAAAAATATCCTGAAGCAGGACAAGTCAATCATGTGCATCATGCAGGCAATTCATCAGGTATTGTTGATGGCGCGGCATTGGTCTTGATTGCATCGGAACAAGCGGTACAACAACACAACTTAAAACCACGCGCCAAAGTGCTTGCTACCGCACTGGTTGGCACAGACCCTGCCATTATGCTCACAGGACCCGCGCCTGCAGCACGCAAAGCCTTAGCCAAAGCAGGACTGAACATTGAAGATATTGATCTGTTTGAAGTCAATGAAGCCTTTGCAGCCGTGGTTCTGCGTTTTATTACAGAACTTCAGGTTGATCCCGCCAAAGTCAATGTGAATGGTGGTGCTATTGCCTTGGGTCATCCACTTGGCGCTACAGGTGCCATGATTTTAGGCACTTTACTGGACGAGCTAGAACGACAAGATAAGAAACGCGGCATGGCTACATTATGTGTAGGTGGTGGGATGGGAATTGCCACCATTATTGAGCGAGTATAAGGAGTATAAAAATGAGCGCCATTCACTATCAAAAAAATGCCGATAATATTGTCACTCTAACCTTTGACTCACCAAATCAATCTGCCAATACCATGAATGCCGATTTTAGAGATGCATTAGCGCAAGTGGTGCAAAAGTTACAGGCAGACGAACAGGTGGCGGGAATCATTTTTACCTCTGCAAAAAAAACCTTTTTTGCAGGCGGTGACTTAGATGAGTTAATTCAAGTACAGCCTGAACATGCCAGCTCATTTTTTCAGATGATTGAAAACCTAAAAGCACAGCTGCGTTATATTGAAACCCGTGGTATTCCTGTGGTAGCTGCCTTAAATGGCACGGCACTCGGCGGCGGATGGGAACTTGCTCTGTGCTGTCATCATCGTATTGCAATTCGTGATACAAAAACCAAGTTTGGTTTACCCGAAGTGACTTTAGGTTTATTGCCTGGTGGCGGTGGTATTGTGCGGATGGTACGTTTATTGGGTTTACAAACTGCCCTGCCGCTGTTGATGGAAGGCAAACAGCTGAGTGTGGAAAAAGCACAAAGTTTAGGTTTAATCCATGATCTTGCTGAAAATGAAACAGAATTACTCAGCAAAGCCCAAGACTGGATTCTTGCACATCCTCAATCACAACAAGTATTTGATGTCAAAGACTATAAAATCCCTGGGGGAACACCATCTACACCTGCTGTCGCGCAAATGCTTTCCATTGCTCCTGCCATGCTACGCGACAAAACCAAAGGCTGTTACCCTGCGCCTGAAGCAATTTTGAGTGCAGCAGTAGAAGGTGCGCAGGTTGATGTCGATACAGCCTTACGCATTGAATCTCGCTATTTTACCCAGCTCGCAACAGGTCAAATTTCTAAAAATATGATTGGCACCTTTTGGCATGGGCTGAATGCGATTAAATCGGGCAGTGGCCGTCCGCAAGGCATTGCACCGCATCAAACTCAAAAAGTCGGCATTTTAGGTGCAGGCATGATGGGCGCAGGCATTGCTTATGCCACAGCAAGCAAAGGCATTGCGGTTGTTCTTAAAGATGTATCCATCGAACAAGCTGAAAAAGGCAAAGCTTACAGTCAAAAACTATTGGATAAACAAGTATCGCAAGGTCGTATAAGTGCAGAGCGAGCAGCACAAGCCTTAGCCAATATTCATCCAACGGCACAGGCTGCCGATTTACAAGGCTGTGATTTGATTATTGAGGCGGTATTTGAAAATCCTCAACTCAAGGCGCAAGTCACACAAGAAGCCGAAGTTTTTCTGGCAGAACAAGGTGTGATGGCATCCAATACCTCAACTTTGCCAATAAGCGGGCTTGCCCAAGCTGCGCAAGATCAACAGCGCTTTATTGGACTGCATTTCTTTAGTCCTGTCGATAAAATGCCATTGGTCGAAATCATTAAAGGAAAAAATACCTCTACCGATACTTTGACAAAGGCCTATGATTTTGTGCAGCAGATTGGTAAAACACCGATTGTGGTCAATGACAGCCGCGGCTTTTTTACCAGTCGGGTGTTTGGCACTTTTGTGCAGGAAGGCTTGCGCTTACTGGCAGAAGGCGTACATCCTGCCAAAATTGAAATGGCTGCTTTAAAAGCAGGCATGCCTGTTGGCCCACTTGCCATTCAGGATGAAGTATCTTTAACCTTATCTGAACACGTGGCACAGGAAGCACGTAAGGCGTTGCAAGCCGAAGGAAAAGACCGACCACTGTCGAGTGCAGATGAAGTCATTCAAACCATGATTCATCAATTCTCGCGTAAAGGCAAAGCTGCAGGTGCAGGCTTTTATGACTATCCTGAACAGGGTAAAAAACAGCTTTGGTCGGGGTTAAGCCATTGGTATCAAAATACCGAAATCGCTGAACAAGAGATGATAGATCGCTTTTTATTTGTGCAAGCACTGGACAGCTTACGTTGCTTAGAAGAAGGTGTTTTAGAATCTGTCATTGATGCCAATGTTGGTTCAATTTTTGGCATTGGCTTCCCTGCATGGACAGGTGGTGCTTTACAATTTTTGAATCAATATGGTTTAACACAGGCTTTGGCACGAGCACAGCAACTTACTGCTGAATATGGCGAGCGTTTTACCCCACCTAAAATCTTGCAAGATCGTGTTGCTGCAGGTGCTAAAAGCATTTAAAGCTAAACTTTAAATTTAAAGCAATCTGGGAGGGATATATCATCCCTCTTTTTATTTGCTCAAAATTACAATGAATATCCCTGCATAAATAGAATTTAATCCGTTTTTCATGCATTTTATGTTATAAAGTTACATAATTTTAAGATTTAGATTCAAATTGGGTAGATGCACATGACCGAACGCCTTACTCCTGAAAAATCACCTTGGGGTTGGAAAGCACTATTTATTTTCTGTATTTTGGGTGGAATTTTCATGTTTATTTTCTGGTTAGCGGTCACGAATGAACCTGACTACATGCCTAGCCAGCAACAAAAGCAGAATACTCAGCAACACGCCTTTAAAAATGCGCCAGCTATGTCACAAGAAGCATTGGCAAAAGCACAAGCAGATCGTGAAGCACGTGAAGCTTTGGCTGCTGAAACTGCAGATGCACACGGTATGACTGAAACAGAACATGCCAATATGCCTGAAAACCATGAGCCAGCACCCGCACATGGACATTAATATGCGCTAGCGGCTCTGTTCATACAGTTTATAAAAAGAAATCGCCATGATCACATTCCATCATGGCGATTTTTATTTTGCACGATTAAAATCAGGACTATCGACAATTCATTTAAAATATCAATCGCATATCTACATGCGGAATACCACAATCTAAATACGACTCACCCTCAACCTGAAAACTCAAACTTTGATAAAACGGAATCGCGTGTTCCTGCGCAGACAACTTGACCCACGGACGTTGCTGCTGCTTTGCCACCTGAATAATATGCTGCATTAAAACACGTCCCACACCTAAACCGCGCTGTGATTTCAACACTGCGACCCGTCCAATACTGTGATTTTCCAGTAAACGTGCTGTTGCAATCGCCTGTCCAGTTGCATAGACCACAAAATGCAAGGCAACTGCATCTTGTGCATCCCACTCATCTTCAGGCGCAATTCGCTGTTCCTGAATAAAGACTTGCTCACGAATAGATTTGGCCTCTGCAGCAAATTGTGTCCAAGTGCCCGATTGAATTTCATAATCTTGCATCTTTATATCCTGTTCCATCTTGCTTAGCACTTAGAACCAATGCCCTGTTGATCCCACTGATCGTTCAACAACAACTCCAAAGAATGTTTTTGAATACCGTACATGGTTTTTAAATCACGAATTTGTGCCAAAACTGCTTGATCAGGTTCACTCCAATTTTGACGTTTGGTTGCCAAAATCATTTTGTTTTTACTGGTGTGTTCTAAAGCGACAAACTCAAAAACTTTGGTGTCATAACCATAGGCTTTGAGCAATAAAGCGCGGATGGTATCGGTTAACATTTCCGCCTGTTGCCCTGCATGAATGCCAAATTGCAGCATCGGTTGCAACACGCTTGGGCTTTGTAATTGTGGACGCAACTCTTTATGGCAACACGGCGCGCACATAATCATTTGTGCATTCAGGCGAATACCAGTATGAATTGCAAAATCGGTGGCGACATCACAGGCATGCAAAGCAATCATTACATCTAAATGTTCTGGCTGATAGGTGCGCACATCGCCCTGAAAAAAATCTAGCTGCTGAAAGTCTGAAGCACTCGCCACCGACTGACAAAACTCAACCATTTTCGAGTTTAGTTCCACCCCAGTCACAAAAGGAAGAAATTGCTGCTTTTGCAAATAGTCATATAACGCAAAAGTTAAATAGCCTTTGCCTGAGCCAAAATCCACCACGCGCACAGTATTTTCCGAAATTTTGATTTGCGCCAAGGCACCCGAAAAAATTTCAATAAATTTATTAATCTGTTTCCATTTACGCGCCATGCTCGGAATAATTTGCGCTTTGGCATCGCTAATCCCCAAGTGTTGTAAAAATGGGCTGGATTGATCGACATAACGCTGCTTTTCTCGGTCATGTCCTTGTGGTTCTTTCGGTTTCGCTATAGTCGGTGCTGTTTTACTAATGCTGAGCATGGCTTTCTTTTTGTTCTTTTTTAGCTGAATTTCCTGATCTGTCGTAAATAAATTGGCCTGTTTACAATCTGCCAATAAGTGACTCAATTGTATCTGTGCTTCTGCCAAAGGATAGTTTTTGGTGATATCCTGCGTTTTATGGCGATACAAACAAGTTAAAACGGTGTCTTGAGAGGTGGTCCCACTTGTTTGAACAACTAAAAGCGTATTTATAAGTGATATTCCGCTCTAGTTAAGCCACCTTGTTTTGTTGGGGTAGCTGATCATAGTAAAACTCATTTGGTGTCATTTTGTCTAGACTCGAATGAGGTCGTTTCAAATTATAAAACTCAAAATATGCACTTAATTGCTTTTTCGCATCTGTGACACTGCTATAAGCTTTGAGATACACCTCTTCATATTTAACGCTCCGCCATAATCGTTCAACCATCACATTATCTACCCATCGACCTTTACCATCCATACTGATTTGAATGCCATTTGATTTCAATACATCAATAAATGCATCACTGGTGAA
>NZ_VPBU01000029.1:0-26419 GCF_013418565.1 Acinetobacter sp. YH12135 | reverse complement strand
TCATCCAATTATTTTAACAGTATTTTTCTTAATAGTGACTATAGTACAAGTATTTAAAACGACATTTCGTGTCGTTCATATGGTTTACTCCAGTCGCTTATATCCTCGTGCTGAACCACGAGGTTTTTCGCTCCAGTGGATAAACTTCTTTCACAAATCCGATTAAAACCATACTTCAATCCCCCATCATCCTCTTACGGAAGATATTCCTCATCCCTGAGCCATATATGGCGCAAGAGAAGGGATTTTCGATACTAATTTAATTTTGACCTATACGGATAAACTGAAAAGACAGACACAACGTCAGCTTTTTAAAAACTCACAACTTACCCAAATGCGCCAAACAACGATGAATCGCACCACAACCCGGCTGAAAGTGCTGCACACCTTTGGCTTCTTCCATACGGCACACCTCACTCACCAAACGATCTGCCACACCTCGACCACGGTTTGCAGGATGCACCACAATATATTCAAGCGTACGATGATCATCTTGCCCTGTGCACCAAATCGCACCAATCGCTTTAGTATTAAATTCTGCCGTGTAAAGTAGGGTATACTGAGCCAAGTTCTGCTCAAGTTGGCTTACCGCATCTTGCCCATCGCCAAATTCAGGGCTGGTATCATACAGTCGCTCAAGCTGGCTGCGCACTTCGGTATTTTCCAGTGAAGTATAGGCATGTACGGTAATAGGCATTGATTAACCCTCCTGAGCAATCTAATATGCTGAGACTTCGTCACAGCGAAAACATTTTACATCAATCATTTTTGACGTTTTTTGAGGAACGTGTCTATGACCCAACGTATCAGTGAAGTGGTGAGAAATACCAACGAAACTAAAATTCGAGTTCGTGTGAATCTGGACGGTACGGGTCAAGGCACACTCAACACTGGAGTTCCATTTTTAGACCATATGATTGATCAAATCAAGCGACACGGTTTGTTTGATATTGATATTCATTGTGATGGCGACTTGGAAATTGATGATCACCACACTGTAGAAGACTGTGGTATCACGCTTGGACAAGCTTTTGCTCAAGCTTTGGGCGATAAAAAAGGTTTACGACGCTACGGTCACTTTTACGCACCACTTGATGAATCTTTAAGCCGTGTGATTGTCGATTTATCGGGTCGTCCGGGTTTATTTATGGATATTCCATTTACCCGCGCACGTATTGGTACTTTTGATGTGGATTTATTCTCAGAATTCTTCCAAGGCTTTGTCAACCATGCATTAATGACACTGCACATCGACAACCTCAAAGGTAAAAACAGCCACCACCAAATTGAAAGCGTATTTAAAGCATTTGCACGTGCTTTACGCATGGCATGTGAAGTCGATCCGCGTGCTGAAAATACAGTGGCATCAACCAAAGGAACACTCTAATGACCCGAATTGCCCTTCTTGACTATGGCATGGGAAATTTACACTCTGCAGCGAAAGCTTTAGAGCATGTGGGTGCAACGGTAGATGTGACCAATGACCCAAAACTGATTGCACAAGCCGATAAAATTGTGTTTCCAGGTGTGGGTGCTATGCGTGATTGTATGCAAGGCATGCATGAAGCTGGCATTGATGACGTGGTACGCAACGCGGTCTTTAATAAACCTGTACTTGCAATTTGTGTAGGCATGCAGGCGCTGATGCAACATTCCGAAGAAAATGGCGGAGCAGATGCACTGGGCATTTTTGCAGGTACAGTCAAACGCTTTCCTGAAGTAGCAGGTTTAAAAGTGCCACACATGGGTTGGAATCAGGTACATCAACGTGACCCGAGCCACCCTATGTGGAACAACATTGAACAAGATGCGCGTTTTTACTTCGTGCATAGTTTTTATGTTGAACCGCAAGATGAAAAAATCGTGGCCGCGACCTGTGATTATGGTTTAACTTTCTGTACAGCCCTGCATCAAGACAACTTGTTTGCAACGCAGTTCCACCCAGAAAAAAGTCACACTGTTGGTTTGCAGTTACTAAAAAACTTTGTGGAATGGAATATCTAATATTCAGGATGCTTCAATCAATAAAGCCGAGTTAATCTCGGCTTTATTTTTGCGTGAATGTTTTTCACTTTTATTGCACATTGATTTGTGTTTAAAATTAAAGCGTTTTTTATACCTTTTATTCAAAATAAACTGAGGGTCTGTCGATAATTGGTCTATGTTTGCGATGTGAGAGAGATATCTCACAAGATTTTTGAGCAAATATACGGTATGCGACAGAAAATTCAAAAAATCTAGGAATTACAACAATGAGTCAATATGTAGAAGATTCTGCACTCAGTGCAGCGGGGCGTTTTGGTCGATTATCATTTTTAGCGTGGAACTGTTTGCTCAGCTTGGGGCTTGCAGTACTGATTGCAATTATTGCCGTTGTTGCACCCAATTTATTGCTAGAGCTCGGCTCTGGCTCTATGGGCATCGGCATGATCTTGCTCGTGATCATTTATATCGTTGCGTTCTATTTTAGCTTTATTTTCACCATCCGCCGCTTGCATGACCGCAATCATACTGGCTGGTTATCTTTGCTGATTTTGGTGCCTTTGGTGAATATTATTATGGGTTTATATTTGGTATTTGCACCTGGCGATGATCGTCAAAATAGCTATGGTGCGGTACGTGAAACTGCAGGTTGGGAAAAAGTACTGGCTTGGATTTTTATTGTGCTGATGATTTTGGCGATTATTGGCAGCTTCTTGTCAGGTATATTCAGCAACGTCTAAGCAAAAATATTCCACTTGGTTGATATTTCGAAATAGCCCATCTATTGGGCTATTTTTTCAGGATATTCGCTGCAATCTTTGTCCTGCACAGCATTTTCAATCTTTTAAACTTTGCCAAATTCCGCAAAACGCTTTAGGCTAAAACCGCTTCTTTACCGCTTTGAATGTTATGGATCTCACTCGTCTGCGTACCCTGCCTAGCCCTGATGAAATTCGGCAATTGCCACTGTTTGAAAATATTGCGCGTCAAAATATTGTACTGATTCAAAATCTAGAGCAATGTCTAGCAATTGAAGCTGAACTGAAAACCGCAGCTGTCTTGGGTTTCGATTCTGAATCTAAACCCACGTTTAATGTAGGCGAAGTTTCTACAGGCCCGCATTTAATTCAGCTCGCAACCTTAGAAAAAGCCTATCTATTTCAGCTCAATGATGACATTTGGCAATTTTTGCAGCCAGTTTTTGCCAATCGCGATCAAATTAAAGTAGGTTTTGGGCTGAAAAATGATGCCCATTTATTTCGTAAAAAAGGTATACAACTGAATAGCGTGATTGAACTATCCAAATGTTTTGGCAGTTTTGGTTTTAAAAGTCCGCTTGGGCTTAAAAATGCCATGGCATTATTATTTCACGTTCATTTCCCTAAAAGCCGAAGTATCAGCACCTCAAACTGGGCATGCAAACAGCTCAGTGAAGCACAAATTGCCTATGCTGCCGCCGATGCCTACGCACCTGTGTTGATATTTGAAGAATTGGGGCGTTTGGGTCTATTGCCCGAGCATATCCCAAACAGTTCACTCAAATTGCGGATTCGTCCCTCTAAAACAAAACCTACAACAGATGCTTAGATATTTAACAATACTTTGTTAAGATGCACAGATTGAATTCAATAAGTTTTTGGCAAGGAGCGAAAGCATGCTGATCATCCCTGCAATTGACCTGAAAGATGGCAAGTGTGTTCGTTTAAAACAAGGTCGTATGGAAGATGATACTGTATTTTCTGACGATCCAGTGGCAACAGCACAACACTGGGTAAATGAAGGCGCGCGTCGCTTGCATTTAGTCGATTTAAACGGCGCTTTCGCAGGTACGCCAATTCATAAACCTGTGGTTGAAGCGATTGCAAAATCACAACCGGATCTTCCAATTCAAATTGGTGGCGGTATTCGTTCACTCGAAACCATCGAACACTATTTGGATGCAGGCGTATCGTTCGTGATTATTGGTACCAAAGCCGTACAAGAGCCTACTTTTGTAGAAGAAGCCTGCAAGAAATTTGCAGGACACATCATTGTCGGCATTGACGCCATGAATGGCATGGTGGCTACTGATGGTTGGGCCAACGTCACAGACGTGAAGGCAACAGATTTAGCTAAGCGTTTTGCCGATGCAGGTGTATCTAGCATTGTTTATACCGATATTGCCCGTGATGGCATGATGCAAGGTGTGAACGTAGAACAAACCGTAAACTTGGCGCAATATTCAGGCTTACCTGTGATTGCTTCTGGCGGTGTGACCAATTTAGATGACGTACGCAACCTAAAAGGTCAGCCTGGCATTTTAGGTGCGATTACAGGTCGTGCAATTTACGAAGGCACGTTAAGCCTGCGTGAGGCACAGTTGCTTTTAGATGAGCAATCTTTGTAATTCTGCCGCGTATTTTTAAAGAGGTCTGCGGACCTCTTTTTTATTTTGATTTTATTTTACTCATTTTGAGTTTTCTTCATCTCCCACTGGTTCTATGTCTCAGCTTTCACCAATGCTTCGCAGCAAAGCGCCGCAACTGGCGCTCATTTTGATTACCTTAATTTGGGGTGCAACCTTCATTACCGTGCAATACGGTTTGAACTTCAGCAGTCCAGTACTGTTTGTAGGCTTACGTTTTGCCGCAGCCACGTTGGCCGTGGGGCTGATTTCATGGCGAAGCTTACGTGGTTTTAGCATCGATGAACTCTATGCAGGCTTTGCCATAGGCGCAGTCATTGCGCTAGGTTATGTCACTCAAACCATTGGCTTACAAAGTATCAGCAGTAGCGAATCGGCCTTTTTAACGGCGCTGTATGTCCCGCTTGTACCGCTATTGCTGTGGTTATGCTTTGATCAACGTCCGCATGTCATGACTTGGTTGGGTGCTATTTTGGCATTTGTAGGCTTGGTCTTTTTAACAGGCAATGGCTTAGGCGCAATTCAGTTAAGTTTTGGACAAGCCATTACTTTAATCGGTTCAATTGCGATTGCCTTTGAAATTATTTTAATTAGCTATTTTGCCAATCGGGTCAATTTAAAGCGCGTTACCCTCATCCAACTGGGTTGTGCATCGTTATTGTGTTTTGCGATTGCACCATGGGTTGGAGAAACTCAATTGCCCGAATTTCAGTGGTCACTCCTTGCTGTTTTGCTCGGCTTAGGCATTGCCAGTGCCGTGATTCAATTGGTGATGAACTGGGCGCAACGACAAGTAGACCCTGCGCAAGCTGCTATTATTTATGCAGGTGAGCCTGTTTGGGCCGCATTGATTGGACGTTTGGCAGGCGAGCGCTTGGCAGTTCTGGCGTTGTTCGGTGGACTACTGGTGGTTTTAGGCGTGCTGGTCAGCGAATGGCGACCAAAATTTTTAAAACGAAACACATCATCCCAAAAAGTTGAATGAACAGCATCTAGGCAAGATCGCTCAAAACATCTTAAAAAGACGAACGAACGTGAATTTAATGATACATCGGTAAATTATCATTCACGCGAATTAAACCGCGTATAGCACGGTAAACAATCCATAACCACGAAATAGCAACCACTGCGATACAGAAAAGTGTCGCAGCCAAAGTCATACTGGCAAAGCTTTGCGCATCTGGACTAAAGAACACCAAAAAGAACGGCACAAAGGCCACAATATTCCAAAACAGATACCACCAGAAGCTGCGAATTTGCCAAGTAAAATGACTGGCAAAAATTGAACCTTGTACATCACTACGTTTTAAATAGTTGATGATTAAGGCAATAACGGCCAATATCCCCGCAGAAAAAATCGCCACGATATACAGCACATATAAAATCATGGTCAATGAACGATGTGGGTCTTGATCTACTGAATATGAATGCTCTGCTTCTGACATAATGCACCTGACAAGCCTGTTACTGGAACAATATTCCCAATTAGATACTGAGCTGATTCAACGGAGAAATTAACCATAAAATCAGCAAGATATTTAAGCCTATCGTACAAAAATAAATCTTACCAAAGGGTTGTTTTTGTGTTTTATGGCGTAATTTTTGTTGTGCTAACCATGCTGCAGGCCAGCCCCCTAAAAAAGCCACGATATGCAAATTATTTTCAGGAATACGACGCCCGCCCTGCTGTGCAGCTTCTTTATCTTGTGCATACAGCCAATAACTCAGCGCATTCATCAAACTGATGAATAATAACAACATGCCGCTGAGCAATCCCAACAGCGTCAGCAAAGCCAAAGCAACAATATAAGCCACACATAATATTTGCATCGGCTGCATTTTTTGCGTGATGTTGGATGTTTTCGCACTCACAGCAGATGCCTTTGCTGCTTTGGTCTGCGAAGCTTTTAAATACACCGCTTGCTGTGCTCGGTAACGTCCGCGCTCATCCACAGTTACGGTATATTCCAAGGCACAGCCCACAATTGGACGTGGCCCTTGTCGGGCGAAGTCCTTAATGTGTAAAAACACGCGATCTTTTTGGTGGTCATTCGGCTGAATAAACCCATAACCCTGCTCATCAAACCATTCGACTAAACGCCCTTGATCACGCATGTTCTATATCCCTCAAGCTGTCACAAACTTTAAGCGTTCAATCAGCATATTCCGCATTTCATCTGGATTTTTCTGCAAAATATCTGCGCCTGTCCGCCCTTCTGCCGCATTTTTAGCAGCCACCTGCAAACGCATTAACCAAAAACGTCCTGCCGCCATTGCCAAATACAGTTCCAAACAGGCTTTTTCGTCTTGGGTTAAAGGACGCACCGTTTCGTAGGCATTTAAAAATGCAATCGCCTTGCTTTCATTTAAGCTCAGCTCAGGAAAATCGGTACAAAAATCATTCAGCGTAATCGCAATATCAAACAGCAATTCATCTTGATTTAATTCATAAAAATCTAAAATGCCTTGCAACTGATCATCTGCAAACAAGGTATTGTCACGGAATAAATCCGAGTGAATAAAACCTTTGGGACGCTGCGGATAGACTGCGGTTAAAGCTTCATACAAGCCCAAAAGTTTGGACAGTAAGGCTTGATCGGCCACATGCATTCTTGGTTTTAATTGGCGTGCGACCCCTGCCCAATAAGCATGATCACGTACATGATCGCGCTGCAAAGGAAAATTTTGTAAGGCCACATGCATTTTGGCTTGTGCAATCGCAATCGCTTCCACTTGCGCCACTGTTGCCAGTGTCGGATGCTGCCCAATTAAACGCGGTGCAATTTGTGCAGGTTTTTCTTTTAATTGGTGAATGGCTTGTCCCGAATAGGATAAAGGCACTGCCACAGGCAAACCCGCTTGCCCCAAATGCTGCAATACAGGAATTAATTCACCTGCCGCTTGCTGATCTAATTCTTCAAAAATGGTCAGCACGTACTCGTTTTGATTGTCGCAGCGCAAAAAATAATTGGTATTTTGAATCCCCCCTTGAATGGGAATCAGCTCGACCACCTCCAATCCATAAGGCGCTGCAAAGACCTGAACTTCCTTTAAAGTCAAAGGAGTATAAACCGACATAGAAAACCTGCGAAAAACCTGAGCTAAGTTTGATAGAATACCCGCTCCATCTGCCAAGGTGTAGCGCTTGTGTGGGTGAGTTTCATAATCGGCTGTAATAATTGGAAAAATTTATGCTAGCGAAACGTATTATTCCTTGCCTAGACGTAGATAATGGTCGCGTGGTTAAGGGCGTGCAATTCCTTGATATTCGTGATGCGGGCGACCCTGTCGAAGTGGCGCGTCGTTATAATGAACAAGGTGCCGATGAAATCACCTTTTTAGACATTACCGCTACCCATCATGGTCGTGATACGACTTATCGTACTGTAGAACGTATGGCAGAAACCGTGTTCGTGCCCCTCACCGTTGGTGGTGGCGTGCGTAAGGTTGAGGACATCCGCCTGTTACTTAACGCAGGTGCAGATAAAGTCAGCATTAACTCTGCAGCCGTCTTTAACCCTGAATTTGTGCAAGAAGCCTCACAGCGTTTTGGCGCGCAATGTATTGTGGTTGCCATTGATGCGAAAAAAACGGGTGATAACAAATGGGAAATTTTCACCCACGGTGGTCGTAAACCAACAGGTATTGATGCCATTGAATGGGCAGTGAAAATGGCAGACTATGGCGCAGGTGAGCTATTGGTCACTTCAATGGATGCCGATGGTACCAAGGCAGGCTATGACTTGGCGCTCATGCGTGCCATCAATGACCGTGTGACTGTACCGACGATTGCGTCTGGCGGTGTAGGTAATTTACAGCACTTGGCAGATGGTATTTTAAAAGGTGGTGCAGATGCGGTACTAGCTGCCTCAATTTTCCACTTTGGTCAGCACACTATTCCAGAAGCCAAACAATATTTGGCAGCGCAAGGCATTGAAATGCGTTTGTAATTTCTAAAACAAAACTGTTTTAGACTTTAGTTTTTGAGCTTTAAAAGTGTAATCTTCGGGTTACACTTTTTTATTTAGCCCAAAATACAGGCAGAAAAAAAGGAGTCCGAATGCCACTACTGTCCCATATTTCGCTTTAAGAACCCCTTGTGTTCCATAGATACCCGTCAATATTGAGCTGACGTTTTCCTTATCTGGATGAGTCAAAGTTCAGGACTCAAAAAGCCAGCATGAAATTCAGTAAAGGATTGAATCACAGTCATCATACTCATAAGCTTATTGCAGTTGAAAATGGTGAAGAAAATGACAGGGTACAAGGCTGTAAATTCCAGTTTCCCTCTGGGAGCCTTTGATATAAAGGGATAGAATCTGGCTATCCATTCGCGTGATAGCCTTGCGAAGTCGTGCTTCTCTTTCTTTTTAAACAGCTGTGACTGAAGTGTGTCATCACGATCTCCTGGTGTCGTGATCTGAATCTCACCATCATCCGTAAGGTCTTACTTGAATGACCATTGCGAGCATTAGAACCGCGCTTACGAGCTTTCTTTCATGTCCGAGGTGTAGGGTAAGTCCGGCATTGAGAGCCGCTAAAATAGTCAGTTTAGTCAACAATCGGCTGAATGGATTTAGATCATCTTCTGTTTTTATGGATTTAGCAAATTCTGCTATAAGGTCATTTAATTTTTGTTCTTCCAACATGATGCCTGACTTCGTTGTGACTATGAACATATAAAATTCAATCAATTACGCAATTTTATTTACAATCTCGTCTTCGACAAACTCACTATGATTCACTGTATGTTCTTAGTTTCTTGGCAAGAAATGCGATCAATGTCTGGTTATTTGTAGTCATAAAATTGAGTCGCCTGTTTTTTAAAGGGGATTGAATTAAGGCTTATAGGATTAATTCGTAAGATTGTGTTCAGCGAACGCTTACGCTTTAGTTACCGCTATGCTGAAGTGGCTGAATAAATTGCCCCTTTAGATATAAACAGCCCTCAATAGAGAGCTGTTTTTAGTATTCACCACGCTTGATGGTTGATTGATCGCGAATGCAATGTGTCTAAACCTATTCTATTCATTCATACTGCACCGCCATGTAAATCTTTATTTACGCTGTGGCTCGTCAGCCCACCGTGCATAACTCTTCGTGCTTTTCAACAAAACGCCCGCTTGTTTTGCAGCGACGCCACTATAGTCCTGAGAGAAACTATCTGAATTTTCATCAAAACTCACACCATCAAATAATGGGAAAGTTCCGGCTTTTTTCTGAATCACCACATCATCAATCATCCAGCCGCGGAAACCATTATAAAGTCCATCGACCGTTCTAAATTGGAATTTCAGCTGAACATTGGCCTTGCCTGCATATTCATCTAATGAAATTGCTTCTTGCTGAACAGCAGCCGGTGCGAGGTTAAAGCCTAAATTACTGTATGGAATCGGCGCGCGATCATATGCAGAAGATGGATCTGCCAGCGGGTTTAATCGAGCCAAAGTCTTAAAACTGTTACCGCCGTCGGTAGAAACTAAAATATTCATCAAATCAAACCCCTGATTATTTGGATTGACTGACTCAATTTCCCACCATGTTTTAAAGCTTAAACTCAAAGGCGCCTGATACTGGCTTAGATTAATCACAGGTGAAATCAATTCTCCCCTATTGTCATGCTGCGAGGTGCCGCCATCAAACTCTGGAGCCGTAGATGAATCACTTAAAGCACCAATAAAGTTGCCATTTACTTTGTCACCATACCAATATGCCGTATTACCTTGCAGTGGCTCAGGTACCTTGCCTTGACTTTGGTCATTTGGCGCTAAGCGCACACGCTGATTCACTTGATTATTACGAATATTGTGACCTTTGTTTAGCAGCTGCCAATCGACATTCGCCACACTTGGCTGTGAGCTTGTCCATGCATTGCGAGTAGTAGAGTCCGCTTCAAAAGTTTCACGCCATACCGCATCTGCAGATGTCGTTTCAGGCAGCACTTCAAATTGATAGCCCGATGCAGAAGAAGCAATGACCGTAACTTTTTTTGTCATGGTATTAGTTCCTGCACTGCTAATAGTGAGCGTGGCATTTTTCAATGCTTCAAGCAGAGTATTGGAGACGTTAAATGAAAGCGTGAAATAACCATTAGCATCGGTAATTGCACTAACAAATGCACCATTGGTCGCAGCACCGCCAGATAATGCGACTTGCGCATTCGCTAAAGGCTTTCCTTTATAAATGACCTGACCAGACAACGTACCGACTACTGCATCATTGACAGGTGCATCACTTAAGGTCTGACAGTCTTGGTCTAAGCAGTTGAGGACAACATTCAACACAATGCTCTTATTGGTATTTTTAGGATGGATCAAGAATGCCGAAACTGCAGACTGTCCATTTTTAGTGACCAAAACATAATATGTGCCTGCAGCCAATTTAGGCAGTTTAACGATGCCTTGAGCATTAGCAAGGTAACTTTGACCTTTAAAATGAGTCGCTGTCGGTAAACTATTGATCGGTGGAAATAGCTGTTCAGAATCATCTGCTGTACTTGCATTTGTTGCTGTTTTCAAACTACTTGCTTGTAATTTCTTCCACTCTTCGTCACTTAAAATCTGAATCGACGCAGCATTTAAGGTAAGGTTATTCACATCCAACAGCGTCAGCTCTTCTACACTTTTTTGAACCATAGCCTCGGCAACTGGCTCTGATGGTACTGGTACGTTTCCTGTTTCATCACTGTCACTACCGCCACATGCTGTTAAACCTAAGACACCCGTGACCATCATTATTTTTACAAATGCTCTATTTTTCATCTATTCTGCCCTCTGGATTTTGTATTTTAAAATTTTATCTCTACTTAGAACTTTGCCAGCCCAAACATACTGGTCAATATTCCAGCAAAATAATACCCAATTTCCACCAAATGCGCAAATTTCACATTTTATATTTTTTATAGTTTTTTTCTCTATTTTTTTTAGTTAATGTATAGCCAAATGGGCTTTGTTCCACAAAGATTTGAAAGACAAAGTACCCCGAAATGAACCAAATTTAAGGCGTAACTTGGGTAAGTACTCTACCTAATTGCTTACATCTGTTGAGGACTGCTACAAGTGCATGCATCTTAGTTTCAACCCAACTGCGCCGATGATAGCCTGATCATTTTTCCATAGTGTCCTACCTGAGATTAACTGTTCGAAGTCATTTATCTCGCTCTAGCGAGCTGCTCTTTGTATCTTTGTATGCTTTCTCATTTTCTAGGTGGAATCACCGCATGCGCTTAACGCCTTATTGTTATGGATAAAATCCACCATTATTTGTGTGGGCGGTCGAGCTCCGCCTGGGCGAAAAAAGCAGCTGCTTTACGTAGAATTTCATTCGCACGTTGCAGTTCTTTATTTTCGCGTTCCAGTTGTTTGATACGTTCTTGGTCTGAAAGCTGCTGTACTTTAACTGGATTTTGTTTATCTAAATATTTTTGATACCAAACACGTAGTGTTTCAGGAGTACAGCCAATCTTAGGAGCGATTGCTGTGATTGCAGCCCAATACGATGGATAATCTTTTTCGGATTCAATCAATAATTGAACCGCTCTTTCTCTGATTTCAGGGGTATATTTTAATTTTGTCATCGGGACACTACGCTTCGCTACGTCTTGCGAAGCAATGCTTCTCATCTCAGAATATTGACTCTCCGACAAATCCGGTACGGTACAGTATCCCTTGCGTTCGGTCTGACCGTATTAACCGCGGCCTATGCACTTGGGCACATTTCAGGTGGTCAATTTAACCCTGCAGTCAGTATTGGTTTGTGGGCAGGTGGACGTTTTGAAGCCAAAGAACTCGCACCGTATATTATTTCACAAATTATTGGTGCGACTCTGGCCGCACTGGTGTTGTATCTGATTGTACAGGGTCAGGCAGGTTTTGCAGGCACAGGCGGTTTCGCGACCAACGGTTATGGTGATTTATCTCCAGGAAAATATGCCCTCAGTTCAGTATTATTGATTGAAGTGGTACTCACTGCTGGCTTTTTGATGGTGATTATGGGTGCAACCGCCAAACGTGCACCTGCAGGTTTTGCTCCAATTGCAATTGGTTTGGCACTGACCTTAATCCATCTGATCAGTATTCCTGTAACCAATACTTCCGTGAACCCTGCACGTAGTACAGGTGTGGCGTTCTTTGCTGAAACTGCAGCACTCAGCCAGCTTTGGGCTTTCTGGGTTGCACCGATTGTAGGTGCGGTGATTGGTGCGGTGATTGGTGCGGTGCTGTATCGCGCTATGGCAAAAGCTGAAGACTGATCTTCAAAACTTTAAATCCACAGCTTTTCAAGATGTCTGGGATTTATCTAAAAACACACAAAACAACAAAGCCCGTTCAAGCGTTTGAGCGGGCTTTTTAATGGCTTAGATGAGCAGATTAAAGTAGATTTAATATCTTGAGATGGCATCCATTATAAAAATGGATTTTCAATTTCACCCGCTTCGGGACGATCTAACTTTTCAGGCAGATTCGGAGTCTGCTCCAAAGTTGCAACAACTTCATTCAAAAAAGCCTGTAGTGCTTTGGCTGCCTGTAAACCCGCCTGATCTTTGCTGATTTGCAAATTGCCATACACATTGATGCAATCTAAATCATTTTCTAAGGTTAAGTCATGAATCGCATGTGATTCAGTCCCATTTTGAAACGGTTTAAACATTGAATTCACCTTAGCATGAAGGATGCAATATCCATCATCTTAACCCAGTTTAAGATTTCAACAACTGTAAAATATATTGCAATAAAGCTTCAATCAATTGCTTCACAATTGCATCTTGGGTATCTGCATCAATGCTAGCACCCGATGCAGGACTACTGCCTGAGCGTTTAAATTCGGTTTGCAAGGCTTGTAATTGCTCAGCAGATACATCTTCTGCGCACTGGCTTTCTGCATCCCAATGTGAGTAGGCAATCGGTGTATTGGCTTTTACAGCATTTGCAGTCAAAGGCAATTTATAGGTATTGCGCTTTTGTTCTTCACTTAATTGTGGGAATAAATTAATGCCCAACTGTTCTTCTAAATAGCAGACACTCACCACTTGCACCTGTAACGAGTCGTTATTGGGCGCGTAATAAGCCCCTATCGCGCCTGTTTTGGGCATATACACAGCTTTATACACCGCAGTCGGCACAATAACGCCCTGCCCAATGGTTTTTAGACGCTTGGCATTAAAACTTGGCCCCGTAATCACATACACATCTTGCTTTTGCTTAGTCACCACCGCTCGGGTGGCTTCTTCAAGTTCACGCCAGACCTGCTGATTATTTTTAGGGGCTTGCGGCACCATATTTGCCAAAGAAAAACTGTCAAACTGGGCTGCCAAGTTGGTCATGTCGGCATTCGGTGCCATGTGTCCACGGTCATAACCCGAACCACGATAATCCAGCAAAGTCGCACGATGCTCGGCTTTGACGCGCGGTTCTTCGTGAAAGTTATCTTCACGTGGAATCCGCTGACTCAAACGCGCTGGTGTTAAGGCTTCTGCCACCCATAACGGGGTTTTGGATACCCCTGAATACATCACATTAAAGTCATTAAAACACAGCGGATAGCTGTCTTTTTGCAGGCTATTTTTCAGTAAATAGGGCGGCGTTTCTCGATAGAACTGGGTTAGGCAAGCACTATTTCCTGAACTCGGCACCAGTGAAGTCCACTGGCTAATTTTTTCTTGACCAAAAGCAATCACAAAACTCCCTGTTGCCACTACACCGAGTAGCACTTTCAAGCTGTTTTGATTGAAAATTTGAGTCCAAATGTTGTTGGAATTGCGCCGTTTTCTTGCCATAACCGTTACTGTGACTTCGCTCTAAATCCGCAGAGTTTGCCCGAGCTTAACAATCCACTCACAGCTTGTATATGAAGCACCTCTTGTTCGTCTAACAATTAAACAAAACCCGCGCCATAACACCACAAAAGCCATACACAGCCTGAGTTTTAAGCACTTTTGACATCAGTCTAGATCAAGTTTGGTAGATTTGATTGCATCCGTTTTAGCGAATCTGCCAAGCTAAATACACCTTAAAGACATCGCTCAGCGACACCCAAGCGCATTGCGCTGCTCTAGCTGGATGTCATTGACGATTTAAATTGGTTTTAACTTTATTTTTGCGATTTTTGATGGAGAAATACATGCGTTTTCATCTTTTTGCTTGTGCTTTGGTTGGTAGCAGTATCAGCATTTCTGCCTTTGCCGAACCACCCATTCAAGCAGGTGATACTTTAGAAAGTTTATCTAAAGTCAAAATAAGCACCACGATTAATGGGCAAGCAGGCTCACTACAAGAATTAATCGCCAATGGTCAGATACGCATTGTACCGAGTACAGATACAAACTTAACAAGTCCAGCAGAAAATATAGCGCAACAGCCTGCAAACCAAATTTCAGCCGAACAAGCCAATCTGGCTCAAGACAATGTACCGATGACGATGCCTGTCGGGACTGAATCCGAACTGCAACACGCAGCGCAGGCAGAGCAAGTGAGCGAACAACACATACAAGCCACCTCTGCGCCATTATTGTCATCTTCAGCCGATTTACCTGTAAATGCTGGCGATGATGTGGATGTCACCGCAGAAGCGCTAAATGCTGCACCACAAAACCCTGCTGCATCTGAACAAGCAGCAGTCAATCTGCCCACGACTGAACGGCTTGAAACCACAGCACCTGCGGCACAGGGCGCAGATGTAAACGATATAGATTTAAGCCATCTACAACCAAGTGATACGGAACAATAAGATCTGTTTAAGACCAATCTTGAGCTAAAAATAAAAAACCAGCACTTTATAATGCTGGTTTTTTAAAATCTATTGAGCAGTTTTTAAATTTCGATTTGACTACCCAATTCCACCACACGGTTGGTTGGAATTTGATAGAAATCACTCACAGGACTGGTATTGCGCTGCATTGAAATAAACAGTTTTTCACGCCACGGTGACATGCCATCGCCCACCGTATGCACAATTCGATCACGCGAAATAAAGAAGCTCATTTGCATCATATCGAATTCAAACTCAAGCTGTTCATAGGCTTGTTTCAAGGCATTTGGAATATTTGGCTGATCTTTAAAACCGTAATACATGGCAATCCGATAAAAACGATCATCCAGTTTTTCGACTTGAATCCGATCTTGCTGCGCCACAAATGGAATATCACGCGTGATGACAGTTACCATGATATTGCGTTCATGTAAGACCTTGTTGTGCTTAATATTATGCAACATGGCATGTGGCACAATGTTAGGCGTACCTGTCAAGAAAATCGCATCGCCAGGGACAAATTTGGTTTCATTGCCCATACTAATACTGTGAATGAATAGGTCTATCGGCAAGGCATCTTTTTCCAAACGATTGAAAACCAATGCACGACCATCTTTCCACGTCATTAAAATGGTATACATGATGGCGCCAATTAAAATTGGCACCCATCCCCCTGACACAATTTTGAGCGAGGTCGAAGCCACAAAAATTAAATCTAGGGTTAAAAATGGCACTGCAAAAAGGGCAACTTTCCACATCGGCCAACGCCAAAAACCATAGGCCAGCACTGAAATTAAAATCGTGCCACACAGCATGGTCATGGTCACTGCCACGCCATAAGCACTGGCAAGTCTGGCACTATTTTCAAATAATAAAATTAAGATAAGCACCGAAATAAATAAGGCCCAGTTAATGAATGGCAAATAGATTTGACCACGTTCAACATCGGACGTGTGACGTACAGTCAGGCGTGGTAAATAACGCAATTGAATGGCCTGATTGACCATTGAAAATACCCCTGTGATCACCGCTTGAGAAGCGATCACCGCTGCAGCTGTGGCTAAACCAATCATCGGGTATAAGCCCCATTCAGGCACCAACATATAGAACGGATTTTCAATCGCTGCAGGGTTACGTAGCAATAATGCCCCTTGTCCTGCGTAATTCAATAACAAGCAAGGTAAGACAATCAAAAACCACGCGAGGCGAATAGGCATCCGCCCAAAATGCCCCATATCGGCATAGAGTGCTTCGCCACCCGTCATGGTTAAAATCACCGCACCCATGGTGAGAAATGCAACAAAGGGTTGCTCTACTACAAAGTTAAACGCCCAGTGTGGACTGACCATGGCCAATACAAATGGGGTTTGGATGATACTGAGCAGCCCTGCACCGCCAATGGCTAAAAACCACAGCAAAGTCAGTGGGCCAAAAAATTTGCCCATAGTGCCTGTACCATGACGCTGCACAATGAACAGTCCTGCCAAAATACCAATGGAGAGCGGTACGAGCCATTGATTAAAGATAGGCGTGGCAATACTTAGTCCTTCAATGGCAGACAATACTGAAATGGCGGGGGTGATAATGCCATCGCCAAAGAACAGGGATGCACCAATAAAGCCAAGTGCGATCAGGAAGATTTTTTTGTCTTCGGCAATACGGGTGGTGCGCAGGTTCAATGCCAATAATGACATGATCCCGCCTTCGCCATTGTTATCGGCACGCATAATAATGGTGACGTATTTGAAGCTGATGGTGAGCATCATGCACCAGAAAATTAGGGATAAAATTCCCAATACACTGGCTTGGGTAATTGCAAGATGCGCCGTTAAAAAAGTTTGTCTGAAGGCATACAGAGGACTGGTTCCGATATCCCCAAATACAACTCCGAGTGCAGCCAAGGTAATGACGGGTAAGGCTGCTTTTTTTGCAGTACTTTGCATAGGTGTCTTCGATTTAGACGGTATTTTTGAGAATCATAGCACTACGCTGAAAGTTTTTCTCTAAATCAAATTTTTCAACTTGGCTTTGTACTATTTTTTGGTTATTATCCACCGCCTATGGTGAAGTGTCCGAGTGGCTGAAGGAGCACGCCTGGAAAGTGTGTATACGTTAATAGCGTATCGAGGGTTCGAATCCCTCTTTCACCGCCAAATTCGAAAGAACTGCAATCCAACGCAGTGCACAAAGGCTTAAATCTAAAGGGTTTAAGCCTTTTTTATTGTCTATAGCAAAGAAGTGCATTCCCCTGCAATCGTTGGTATATTGTTGGTATAAGGGTTGGTATAGAGACAATACCAATGCATTTATACCAACAAAGGGGTATACCAACATGCTCACCGACACCAAAATTAGACGCCTCAAACCAACACCAGACAAAAAAACTCCAGATAAATATAATGGTCTACAACTCCATGTATTCCATACTGGTCGTATGAGTTGGATCTTTGCGTATCGCTTTAATGGGAAACAAAAAAACCTGACCTTAGGTTCTTACGAATTTATGAGTTTGGCACAAGCCAGAGCCAAGCATTTGGAAGCCAGGTCATTACTCGCTGAAGGAGTTGACCCAGGTGAGCAGAAAAAGAAGCAGAAGTCTAAAGCAAATGAGAACACCTCATTTAAAAGCTTAGCACTTGAATGGTTAGAAGGCAGAAAAGACTTTGTTAAAGAACCTACATATTTAAGAGATCTGTCTGTCTTTGAAAAAGACCTTTTTCCCTACATCGGTAAAATGCCTATTGAAGAGATTAAAGGAAGAGATGTTCTGGACTGTGCTCAACGAATAGAAGCTCGCGGTGCTCAGGAGATGGCTAAGCGATCCATCCCTTTAGCAGGTCGAGTATTCAGGTATGCCATCCGAAAAGGTTTAATTGAAAACGACCCCACCCCTCACCTGCACGAAGCATTGAAGCCTAGAAAAGTGAAAAACATGGCACGACTGGATATATCAGAGTTTCCAGACTTCCTGCACCGCATAGATCGGTACCACGGTAATATCCTGGTGAAGACGGCGCTACAGTTAATGACCCTAACCTTTGTGCGTACAGCTGAACTTCGGATGATGGAATGGGATGAGATTAATTTTGAAACCAGAGAATGGCGTATCCCACCTCACAAAATGAAGATGGCCTTACTGCACATTGTCCCTCTATCCAACCAAGCTATTGAACTACTGGAAAGCCTGAAGCCATTAACCGGACATAAGCAGTACGTTTTTTACAACCATAGTACAGGGAAACCATTAAGCAGTAATGCACTGTTGAGTGCCATTAGAACCATGGGCTATATGGGTAAAATGACAGGCCACGGCTTCAGGGGGCTGGCATCAACCACATTACATGAACAGGGATACCTGCATGATGCCATTGAAGTACAGCTGGCACACAAGACTGGTAACGCCGTCTCTCAAGCCTATAACCATGCTCAACACTTACAGTACAGAACCAAGATGATGCAGGAATGGGCAAATTTTATAGATAGCCTTAGAAATAATATTGTTCCATTTCCTAAAGGGAAACGTGCTTAAAAATTTGAATGCTTAGCAAAAAATTAGTCATTAGAAGTAAGGTTTTTTTGCTATATTCAGTTTGCTAAGTCTAGGCTGATCCCCGAAAGTCGGACACCCAATCCGATTGACTTAGCTAATTTTTTGGGGAGCTGTGGGAAGCATATGAAAAAGCAAAAGCCAAAAGAATTATTGGAAAGATTACCTTTTCCTAACTACATGCCTCGGAATTGTTTTTACAATATTCTGTCTGAAGAAGATCAGAAAAAAAATGACTTAGATTTGCAAAAACATAATCATGAAGTGCTAGGCTCTATTGTAGAGGGAGCTTATAACAAAATGTTTGTTCTACTTGATTACTATGAAATAGATAAAGACGATGATGCTAAATGGCTTAAATTAGCATTTAAATTAGCAGCCACACACGAACCTGGCTTTCAAATGCAGGAATCCCCTTCTGGTCGAACCAATACATGGGATAGTAATCAGCTGCTAGGTTTCTATTGTCTAATTGAATTGATTAAAGAAGAAAAAGAAATCACGACCAATCATGCCTGTCAAATCGCGAAAAAAGACTGCTTCCCCGATTCACCTATAAGCATTAAGACATTGGCGAATAAATATTCATTAGCCAAAAAAGATAAGACAGCAATGGCGCTATATAGCTTGGCTTTAAAAATTGATCAAAAAAAGAATTCAAATGAAGCGAGGTTAAAAACATTACAAGAAATGTTTGACCCTTCAATAATATAGTTTCCCAGAAACCCCCACCCCCACTGTTTATGGGAAAAGTAAAACTTTAAAACTGTATCTATTGCAATCTTTGGCAAAGAACGCCACGGATATTTAGATAGGTTTTAAGTATGAATCATCCCACTCAAGAGCGATTTTTACGCATTAAAGATTTAGCGAATATTCCAGCTAAACAGGCGTCTACTCACATTTACAAAAGCGGCATTAACAAAGGTAAAGCTAAGGTAGTTAATGCTCGCCCAGCATCCGCAGGCTTACTTGGCGTCTCAGATAAAACTATCTGGAATTGGGTAAAACGTGGTGAATTCCCTGCTCCAGTAAAATTAAGCCCAACAGTTACAGTGTGGCGTCTTTCTGAAGTTCAAGCATGGATGGCTTCAAAAGGATTGGAGGTAACTCAATGAATAGACCTCTTAACTTTTCAACTGAAGCCCAAAACCAGTTAATTGAAATCAGTAATCGCTTTCATAATAGTGATAATCAAGCTGAAGCAACGACGACATCATTGAAAGTGGCGAAATACTTCCAGCGCAATCATCGTGATGTTCTTCGTGCATTGAGAGAGTTAGAGTGTTCTGCTGAGTTTAGCGTGCGCAATTTTGCGCTCACAGAATACATTGATACTCAGGGCAAACCCCGCCCAATGTATGAAATGACAAAAAATGGTTTTGTTTTTCTAGTCATGGGCTTCACTGGTAAGCAAGCAGCTCTTTTTAAAGAAAGCTATATCGCAGCTTTTGATGAGATGTCTGACTTCATCAAATCTCAGAATTTAACTCTTATTTCTGAATTTAACAAAGCTGTTCTGCAATATGAACGTGCATCCGATGCTGCCAGTGAGGCTGGCCGCAATCTAGTTTTATTCGGTCGCAAGATTAAGCCACATGCTGCTGAAAAAGTCGCAGAGCTTGAACGACAACTTCAGCCTCTATTATTTGAGGAGGAAGACCAATGAAAATTATTTTTTTAATAGCTCTTCTCAAACTGCAACGATTCGGCTATATTGATCCTGTTCGGTGCAAAATCATCGAATTAGCTTTGGTCGGCTATGAATACACAAGCGCATACAGTCCGCTACGGGCTTTTTTTATGCGTAAAATCTCTATGCTTCTGCATCTCTATGGTGAAGCTGGAGAGGGACATCTTCGGATGTGCAGGTCTCTTGTGTACCTGTCGACCAACCCTTTTCAGCTTTACCACCCTCACTTGGTCGTGACTGGTAAAGCTCCTAAACAAACACAAGGAGCGCATTCATCATGAACGCTAAAGTACAAATTCAATTTCCAGAACAATCGATTCGGTTTTACACTCACACGCAGCTTTTAGATGCTCACACTATAGTGCTTGAGACCACAACCAGCATACAAACTCTTATCGATCGAATCGACAAAAGTATAACTTTTCTAAAGACTTCTTATGAGAATGTACTTCACCCGAGCACATTCACAGAATTAGAAAGCCTTATCTCAATCGCACGTTATCTTTCTAACGATTTTTGCAATACCTTTGATGTGCAACTCGAAAATTATAAAAATTCAGTTACTGAAACTAAATGTGATGCTGGGGGTTTTCTGGATCTTTATGGCTTGGCTCATGAATTTTTTAATTGGCTTTCATCTTTAATTTTTCAAATAAAAGATGAACTTCGTACTGTCAAACAGACTTCTAAAGCACTTTGTGATGCAGTTTTTGCAAGTCTAGAAAATCTGATCAATATTGCAGACTATTATTCTGACAATCATAGAAACACTTTCAAAATTGAATTTGAAAAATTTGAGGCTGAATGGGAGGCTACTAAAAATGGATAAGCCTTCTATCTCCTCAGAAAAAATCAAAATACAGCCAGAGCCTGTTGTCGATCAGACAGCAATGCCCCCATCAGCTGCATATGTTGAATCAGTACGTATTACTCCAGAACGTCTTTGGAATACGGTACTGAAAAACCACCATCAGCAAGGAGGGCCTAGTGAGCATTGATGCAACACGCTGGGCTTGGACTGCTCCAGTAAATAACTCTTCGCAACGTCTCGTTCTGCTTTCGTTAGCAGATCGAGCTGGTGAAGAACATACGGCTTGGCCAAGCATAGATCGCCTGGCCAAAGATACCGTGCTAGACAAAAAAACAGTTCAAAAAGTTATTTTAGAGTTAATCAACTTGGGGCTAGTTGAAGATACAGGTGAACGCACGGGGCCAACTAAACGAGTTAGGGTTCTCAAGCTCAACGGCGTAAAGGGTCGCGAGGAATACACTCAAATTCAGAATGATTCTAATACACCCAAAAACGGGAATATTAAACAATCCCAAAAACGGAATGATTCCAAAAATGAGAATGATCCCGAAAACGGTGCTTTGAATATGCCCAAAAACGGGATGTTGAATGATCCCAAAAATGGGGTACAGAACCTATCAGAGAATCCATCCATGAATCTCTCTCAAGAGCACGATTGGATTCCTGATACAGATCAGCTGGCAACGAAGTTAAAAATGGCAGGATATGGAAATAGTCTTGACTCGATCTTTGGTCTGCCAAGTTTTGAGTTTGAGCTGAGTGCATTTAACTCTCACTTTGATAGTCAGGTCCTATCAAACAGTAAAAAGCTTCATAAGTTCACAGCGTGGATCATAGATAAGTTTGAGCGTTACAAAAAAGCAAACCCAAACTATGTGCATCAATTTCAACCTAATACTGTTTCAACTGATCAACCAATTATTAATTTGTCTGATAGTAAGCCTAAAAGTTTACTTGGGAGCATGTAATGAATACCAACTCGGCTCCGATCCATAATCTACAAATTGAGCAAGGAGTACTTGCTGCACTAATGACTGTGACTGGATCTTATGCGCAGGTTGAAAATTTACTATCAGTAGATGATTTTTATGCCGTACGTCACAAACTGATTTTTCAAGCGATAGTAAGTCTAGACTCAAAAAACTCGCCGTACGATGTTGTTCTAGTTAACCAATGGCTGGAAATGAATAACCACAGCTTAGCTTCAGGTGGTGAGCAATATCTCATGCAGCTAATGAGCGATGCTCCCTCTAGCTTCTATAACTTAGTGCCATACGCCGAAAAATTGAAAGACCTAACAGCATGTCGCCAAGTTGAATCGGAAGCCTTAAAAATCATTCAGCAAGCCCGTCATTTAAATGTCACTCGCGGTGAGTTGGTACAAAATGCTCAAGCTGCCTTTGCTGATTTGAATACTGAATCAGGTAGTGAGTCGTTATTCCATATTCATGATGCTGCAGCAAATACTTTTCAAGAAATGCATCGAAAAATTGATGCGGCTATCGCAGGGAAAACATTAATTAAAGGGATTCAAACAGGTATCTATGACCTTGATAAAAAGCTTGGTGACGTTGAACCTGGTTGCCTAATGGTGGTGGCTGCACGGCCCGCGATGGGTAAAACTACGATGCTCCAGCTCATCGCAAACAATGTAGCAGTCATACAGAAAAAGCCTGCCCTCATCATGTCTGGCGAAATGCCTAAAGAGCAGATCGCCATGCGTCTCTGTTGCGCGATTGCACCTGCAGATATTGGAGTAGTGCGCAACTCTCCTCATCTGCTACCTAAAAATGAATTCACCGCATATACAAACGCCGTTGTTATGCTTAAAAGCATACCAATGCATATCAATGACACTTCTCGACCTTCTATTGCCAATATCCGTGAATCCATTCGCAAAATACAACACCAATATGGGTCCATAGGTATTGTTCTTGTCGACTACCTACAGATCATGAAGACAACAAAACAATTCGCCCGAGAGGATTTAAAAATTGCCTATTTCACTGGTGAACTTAAAGCCTTGGCCAAAGAGTTTGATTGCGTCATTGTGCTTTTATCTCAGCTCAATCGTGAGTTAGAGAAGCGACCTAATAAAAGACCAATGATGTCGGATCTACGTGAATCAGGCGCGATAGAACAAGATGCAGACCAAATTATTTTCCTGTATCGAGATGAAGTCTATAACAAAGAAACTCGGTACCGAGGTATTGCTGAGGCTATTGTTGGCAAAAACCGTCACGGCGAAACAGGTACCGCATATATGCATGCTCAACTGAAGTATTGCCAATTTAGTAATTTGGATCCTGAAGCACTTAATGAAATTCAAGGAGCATAAAATAAATGGCACACAGCATTGATCGAACTATAGCGCAGAAGGCCGCAGCTGACCGATTCATCAATCTAAGAACTAAAAAGAAAGTTAAAGAATTTATTGTTAAACAGCGCGGTTACAAACATCCAGACTTTAATCGAATGATTCTGGACTTAAACAAATGTGGCTGGACACACGAAAAGATTGCATTTGTCTTACCAGTATCAGGTGCTTCAACAGTATCTGAATGGGCGCGCGGGGGTATTCCAAATTATGAAAATGGAGAGGCATTAATTCAACTATGGCAATCTGAAACTGGCGTTGAACGCGTTCCTCGTGAAGGTGAATGGGCTACATACCAATATGAGATTGGGCAATTAGAATTGCTTTAATCTTTTTAAAGCAATATTCTCGCGAAGAGTCCGACTTACTTTTGTACCTTGATGACTTTGATCATAGATTCTCAAGGTTAAAGTAAGTATGCTGATTCAGCAAATTTGCAAATTACAATAAGGGGTATTTCAAGTGAAAACTTTAATTCTTGCTGCAATCCTAGCACTGCCTACAACTATGGCCTTTGCTGGTTCATGCGATCATAGCTGGCAATCTGCTAAAGACGGTTCATCTTGTGGTGATCGTGCTGCTGATCGTCGCCCAGGTGGTCGTTAATCAAAAACAAATAAGGCTGCAAATGCAGCCTTATTTTTATGATCGTTTCTTTCTACCTATAAAAGCTAAGATTGGCCAAAGAACAATTGTTAAAGCCAAGACTCCCATAAAATAAAAAGTTAAAATCTTATTTACTATATAATCTTGATCGCCACTCATTAAGAAAACCATGGCAACAGGTCCGGCAAATAAAGAATAAATGTAAAAGTTTCCTACCTTTTCCCAAAATCTTTTCATCACTCCACAACCTTCTTAAATCAATCAGATAAGTATTTATTTTGGTGAGTAATACTTTCAACTTTATTTATTAATTTATAGCTGTAAATCAGTTATAGAATTGAAAAATAGTAAGCATATACAAGAGTCTCAATTAACTTTAAATTTCATCGGCTGGAAGTCATCAATATGAACTTTTTTAGCCTTCAGTAGGTCTTCTCTTTTACCATCTGCGACCAGGACGGCGCGCTTAACTTGAACTGTCCAAGTGCGACCCGCTCCGCACATAGTCTCTGATTCGATAAAGACATTCCCAAATGCTTTACCTTGAAGGTTTTGTATATCGCCGTAGGTTATTACATTCTCAGAAGTCCCCTGCACTCTGCCGGATTTATCTTTTGCCACCAGATCTAAATACAACTTGTCATTGGTTCCAAGAAAATCATGGATTGTCACATCCACCACGGCAGAACAGATCCCGGAGTTTACATAGCTAGTTTTGGAATGCTGCAGGGTGATTGGGGTAGCCATAATCATTGAGCTGAATAGATATACATGCATACCATAAAGTAATCTTTTCATTACATTGATTCCTAATTATTTAATTCGATCATTTTCTTAGCGAATAACAATGATTCTACCAAACCATTTAGGTTAATTTTTTCTGCTTCGTACTGTGAACCGTCTTTCCAAGAAAAACTCAATACGGTAGCTTCCTTTAATTTTCTAATAAAAGTCTCTGCAGCCACACCATGAGGTATGGCACTTACAGACAAAGTCATGATTTTTTGATTATCAAATTTATAGTTGATTTTGGTAACAGCTATTTCCTTAGGCTTTTCGAATCTAAAAACAATATCATGCCCATCTGCACTACTACCTATTCCAAACTGACCTTGTTGAGTAAAGCAAGTGAATATCTGGAGTCCTTTGTCAAAAGTGTGCTGACAAGTAGTAAGCCAAATATCGTCTTTGGTTGTATCAGGAACAAAGCTAAAGATAATGCTAGGCTTACCTTTTACTAGATCTTCATCAATGAAATAAGCTTGTTTCTTAAGTGGATCAATATATTGTTTTTTATATCCTTCGGGTAATTTAATACCGTGCATTTCTTGTCCAGCATTAGCAGACATTCCCAACATAAATAAAGTGAAACCCAGGATAATTCTTTTCATTCTCACACATAGCTTCCTTAAAGTACTATTTTGATAATACAAAAAAGGAGCCGAAGCTCCTAGTTTTATTCCGATAAATCCCACCAGTAACTATTACCTAGGTTCTCCAGGCGTTGCTGTGTTCTTGGTAAATAATCAGGATCAATCATATTCTGCATTTTGGAATACAGCATTCGATCTACGACCAGCTTACTGTACCAAAGATTCTGCAATGGAATATTACTCTTCAGGGTATTGGCCACCTCCATCATCCGGGTAGATTCTTTCCCCTCAATGATGTTGTTGCCCATCCCTGTTAGCAGCATACCCAACTTCATGCTTTGGCCTAATAATGGGCCACTGATAAAGTCTGATGCACTTCGACCGGTTGGATCTGAAAGTGCAGACATGATGTCCCCCAGGAAGGAAAGCCCTCCACCTTTAAGAAGTGACTTACCAAAGAAATCAATCGTAAATACCGGCTCTGGATTCTTACCATTGGCCAAGTTCTGGGTCTGAACAATCAATGCACCTGCTAGAGTTTGATAAGCCAGTAGCGAAGCTAGGAACGTCACCCGGCTCTTAATGTCTCCCTGGGCAAAGGCACGATGACCAATACGGAATGAACCGTACCGGGTTTGTCGGAGACTTTTTTATTTAAGTTAGGCCACCTGACCTAACGGGTTAATCTTATCATAGTACATTGCTTCAAACTCAAAAGGCGATACATAACCCAGTGCACTGTGTACACGCTTTTTATTGAACCAATCTACCCAGTTTAGTGTCGCAAGTTGTACATCTGCTAAACCTTGCCAATCTGCTTTTAAATATTCAATCACCTCTGTTTTGTATAAGCCATTCACCGTTTCAGCCAAAGCATTA
>NZ_VPBU01000028.1:0-32599 GCF_013418565.1 Acinetobacter sp. YH12135 | reverse complement strand
AGTATTTGGATTGTCACTGCTTGCTCCAAAGTTAACATGTTGAGCAGTCCAAAAAGACCACTATATTAACCAAGGGGGTCAATTTTCAAATGCTGTTGGGGGGTCATTTTTACATTGCCGCTAACAGCTTGAATATATCACCAGTCACAAGGCGCAAGCGATTAAGCAGGCAGAACAGCTATTAGAGCAGTACAGAGAAGCGTTAGCCGCCCATCATACGCAAGGTCACATTGTACGAGTCGCCAACTACTTTGCCCTTGCCGCCGTTGCAGGCGAGTTAGCAACTCAAGCTAACATTACAGGGTGGCAATCAGGCACAGCGTTTAACGCCGTACAGCAGGCATTTAATCAATGGCTAGGCAGTTTTGAGCAAGTCGGAGATTTTGAAGATAGGGAAATGCTTGCACACGTTAAGGCATTTTTTGAGGCAAACGAGTCTAGCCGTTTTGAATCTATTACACCCGACCCCGACCATGCAGAGCGCATTTACAACCGTGTTGGCTACTGGAAGATAGAGAACGGCGAAAAAGTCTTTTATGTAATGTCAGAGCAATTTAAAAACGAAATTTGCAAAGGCTATGATAGTCGCAAGGTAGCTAAAGCCTTACTCAATTACGGACTACTGGAACACGACACAGGCAAGCCAACTAAAACCGTGCGATTACCTAATCGAACTAAAGCCTTGAGAGTTTATGCAGTTAAGGAATCTATCTTTAGCACAGATATAGATAATTTTAAGGGCAACAAAGGCAACAAGGGCAACAACCTTGATTCTAAAGGCTTTGAGCATGTTGCCCAAGTGGAAATGCAAAAGGCAACAAAGGCAACAAATCTGCAAAAGGTGCAACAAGATACTCATGTGTTGCCCTTGTTGCCCAATGGAAATAAAAAAGGCAACAAAGAAAACTCTAGCAATATCAACAGTGTTGCCTATGTTGCCCATGTTGCCCAAGAAAAACAGTCATGCCGTGACTTAGTGAGTGAATCAGCACAGTTAAAAACTCAACCGATGGAGCAACCAACACCAAAAAAACAGGTAAAGGCTAAAGCATCACCGCCTAAAGAAGTGATAGACACAAAGACGCTTGATATGTTCGGGGGTGGAATATGAACATGCAAAAAGCACTAAACATAATTCAGTTGGCAAAGTCGCACCAGTGCAGATTGTTTATCGCTCCCCTAATCAATTAAGATGGGAAAGCCCAATCATGCCACCTGATGAACTACTGGAGGAGTTGAGAGCCAACAAACCCATTTTGATTGAGTACCTGAAACATACAAGCCGTGACCTATCAATGTTGGTTAAACGTGCGCTAGATGGCTACCATTGGCTGCTAGACCGCAAGCGCACCCATTACCGCTACAACGGTGTACTTATTGTGACCGCACGCATAGCAGCAAGCGAATGGAGAGAAACAGTTAAGAGCGTGTTAAAGGTCAATAATGCTGAGTTGCATATCATTGAGAGATTGCTCATTCAAAGCGAGCAGATAGTATATTTTGACCATGCAAAAACATTTCTAACTACCCCCGACCAACTAGAACAGGACTACATTCGCGATGAAAACACAGGGACAGCTTTTAATGCTTGGTTATCTATGCCGTGCAAATTTATATACTGTTGAGAGGTAAGCTACCCATTCCGACCAATTGCAGTACAAGGAAGTAATACGCCGTTCTATAATCTGTTAAGAAAAATAGCTGTAGTTTTTAGTTTTGCCCATACCCCCCAGTATGGGTATTTTTTTAACAGCAACTTGGTATTCAAGTATTACTTAATAACTAGGGGGATGTTAGACCGCATAAGATTGGCAAAGCCTAATTAGACAAAACCCTTGACATGATTGAGTTATTTTTAGCTATAAGTAGCTATAGTTTAGTTATTTTTTTTAACATTTTTACAGACAAATAATGCCGTGTCTATGTTGGACAAACCTTTGATAAACCAAAAAGATGCCGCAAAATGCTATAAAGTCAGTGTGTAGTAATATTTTTATTCCCCTATTTCTAGTTTTTAAAAGCCCCATTCAGTAGAATCTCTTGAATAAAAACTTTGGGGGTAGGGATGGCTTCTTTTTTTGACTTAATCAATATATATAGAACAACAGCAAAAACAGAGCGTGAAAAAGGCACTTATTTTGAATTACTGTGTATTAAATATTTTGAGAATGAGCCATTCTATGCTGATCTATTTACCAAAATTCAAACTTATTCAGAATGGGCAAAAGAGCAAGGTTTAACAGGTAAAGATACAGGTATTGATCTTGTTGCTACCACTAAAGAAAATAAATTTCACGCCATTCAATGTAAACTATATGATGCGGATAGTACTGTTAGTAAAGCGGAAATTAATAGTTTTTTAGCTGCTGCTTCAAAAACTTATTTTGAACGCCGTATTATTGTTAGTACTACACATAAATGGTCAGATAACGCACTTCAAACACTAGAAAACCAAGACCCGCCTGTTACGAAAATTGACTTAGAAACTTTGGCTCAAAGTGCAATCGATTGGTCAAAATTTGCAGAAAAAAAGGAAGTCATTTTAAAGACGAAAAAACAACTTCGTGACCATCAAAAAGCAGCCCTAACAAATGTCAAAATTGGTTTATACGAGCAAAAATTAGAACGCGGTAAACTTATTATGGCATGTGGTACAGGGAAAACCTTTACTAGCCTTAAAATTGCTGAAGAATGTGCTGGTAAAGGTAAACGTGTTTTATTTCTCGTACCTAGCTTGTCCTTACTTTCTCAAACCCTCACAGAGTGGACACAAGAATCAACTACACCATTGCATAGCTATGCTGTGTGTTCTGATAATGAAATTGGTAAAAAGAAAAACCATAGCGTTATTGACGCCGTAACGACACTCGCTCATGAGTTACAGTATCCAGCAACAACAAATGCAAAAAAACTGGCTGAGAATGTAGAAAGTAATCATGATGATGAGCACATGACAGTTGTTTTCTCAACCTATCATTCTATTAATACCGTTAGTGATGCACAGAATGATGAGGGCATGGGAGAGTTTGATTTAATTATATGTGATGAGGCTCACCGTACTACGGGGTCAACGCATGATAGTGAAGACGATTCTAATTTTGTAAAAATTCACGATGCTGGCTTTATTCTGGGTAAAAAACGTCTTTACATGACAGCAACACCACGTATTTTCTCAGATGATGTTAAAAACAATGCAACCGATTTCACATTGTTTTCAATGGATGATGAAAAGCTGTTTGGCGAAACGCTCTATACCATCAACTTTTCAGAAGCGGTGAAGCGTAGTTTGTTGGTTGATTACAAGGTCATTGTACTGACAGTGGATTCGGACACGATTATCAAAAAAATCGGAAGCACTATTACTGAGAACAGTGAAATAGTGGTGGATGATGCGGCACGTATTGTCGGTTGTTGGAAAGCGTTATCTAAACAAGGGATTCATGCAGATGTAGAAGAAGACACAGCACCAATGCAACGCGCACTCGCATTTTGCCAAGTGATTGACCAAACGGCGAAAGCACGTAAGCATCAGGTGAGTTCAACACGTATTGCCAATATCTTTCAAACTGTCGTTGAAGCCTACCAAAAAGCTGAAGCGCTTGAAGGCAATGAAATCTCACACCGCTTAATTTGTGAAGCACAGCATGTCGACGGCGGTATGGGCGCAGACCTGAAAGAGCAAAAGCTCAATTGGTTAAAAGCTACACCTGAACCACAAGTCGATGAAAACGGCGTAGAACGTCCGATTTGTCGTGTTCTAAGCAACGTACGTTGTTTGTCTGAAGGTGTAGACGTGCCTGCACTTGATGCAGTCTTATTCCTGACACCGCGCAGCTCACAAGTTGATGTGGTGCAATCTGTTGGGCGTGTCATGCGCCTTGCACCGAATAAGAAGCGTGGTTATGTGATTTTGCCTGTCGTGATTCCACCTGGAGTAGAGCCACATAAGGCGCTTGATGACAACCAAACTTACAAAGTGGTCTGGCAAGTGCTGAATGCACTTCGTTCACACGATGACCGCTTTGATGCCATGATTAATAAAATGGATTTAACAGGCATTGACCGATCTAAGATGGAAGTCATTGCGATTACTGATAAAGTTGCTGCGAAAGCCAAGAAGAAAGCCGCAGGCAAAGGTGGTACAACCATCGGTACACCATCGAAAAAGTCTAAGCAGGATGACACCGAAGATACTCAACAATCCTTTAGTTTTGAATCAGGCGAGATTGAGCGTGCTATCGTTGCTAAAGTGGTTCAGAAGGTCGGTAATCGCCACCATTGGGAAGATTGGGCAAATGACATTGCCAAGATTGCACAAACCCATATCAAGCTGATTACAGACATTCTGGCACGTCCTGGATGTGACAAAGAACGTGCAGTATTTGAGGAGTTCGCAATTGAGATTCGAGATGACTTAAATAACGCTGTATCTGATGCAGAAATTATTGAAATGTTGGCTCAGCATTTAATTACCAAGCCGGTATTTGATGCCCTGTTTGATGAATACAGCTTTGCTAAACACAATCCGATGGCTGTTGCGATGCAAAAGGTTTTGGATGTCTTAGATCAACATCAGCTCGACAGTGAAACTGAAGCATTACAACGCTTCTATGACAGCGTAAAACTACGAGCGCAAGGGATTGATAGTGCAGAAGGTAAACAAAAGATCATTCTTGAGTTATACGACAAATTCTTCCGTAATGCCTTCCCTCGTATGACGGAGCGTCTAGGCATTGTATATACACCTGTTGAAGTGGTGGACTTTATTATTCACAGTGTCAACGATGTACTTCAACAAGAGTTCGGCAAGAGCTTTGCTGATGAAGGTGTGCACATTCTTGACCCATTCACGGGTACGGGGACGTTCATTTCCCGCTTATTGCAAAGTGGCTTAATTCCACCGAAGAAGTTGACATATAAATACAAGAACGAGATTCATGCTAATGAGCTTGTATTACTTGCCTACTACATTGCCGCGATTAATATTGAAGCGGTTTACCATAGTGAAATCATTGATGAGTACACCCCGTTTGAAGGAATTTGCTTAACCGATACTTTCCAAATGTACGAGAAAGAAGACCTAGTTGATCAAGTCCTTGTAGATAACAGTGCACGCCGTAAACGTCAAAAAATGCTTGATATACAAGTCATAATAGGCAATCCGCCGTATTCGGCAGGACAAGAATCAGCAAATGATAATAATGCCAACGTGAAATATCCTGCTTTAGATGAAAAGATTCGCCAAACTTATGCTGAGCGTTCTGCAGCAACTAATAAAAACTCCTTATACGATTCTTATATTCGTGCGATTCGTTGGGCAAGTGATCGTATATCCACTCAAGGGGTGATTAGTTTTGTAACCAATGCTAGTTTTGTTGATGCAAATACAGCAGATGGCTTACGTAAATGCTTGGTTGAAGAATTTAGTAGTCTCTATATCTTCCATTTACGAGGAAATCAAAGAACAGCAGGTGAAAAGTCACGTCAAGAAGGCGGTAAGATCTTCGGAAGTGGTAGTCGTGCACCCATTGCTATTTCAATCCTTGTGAAAAATTCGAACTCTCAGAAACAGGGGCAGATTTATTTCCATGATATTGGTGACTATTTAAGTCGTGAAGAAAAGCTACAAAAAATTTCTGAATTTAAAAGCTTGAAAGGTATTTCTGAAGTGGATGGATGGGAAATGATCACGCCCGATGATCACGGAGATTGGCTGAATCAGCGTGATGATAAATTCGGGGACTTTATTGGTTTGGGAGATAAGAAGAATAAAACTGCTAAAAGTCTGTTCTTGAATTATTCAAGGGGAATTGCTACAGGTCGAGATGCATGGTTATACAATTATTCCAGCTCTAAATTATTAGAGAATGTAGAAAATTTTATAACTACTTATAATGACCAATTAAGTCTATTTAAAGTAAATAATGAAGTTGCTTCGAAAGAAATTACTTATGACCCGACTAAAATTAGTTGGAGTGATGGATTAAAAAGTCTATTGAATAGAGGCGTAGAGCTACCCTTTGATAAGAGTTTAGTTAGAACATCTGTATATAGACCATATTCGAAATTAAATTTTTATTACTATAAAAATTTAATTGAACGAACTTATCAGATGCCAAATATCTTCCCTCTAGAGAAAGTTGCAAATTTTGTAATTTATATTAGTGGCATGGGCAGTTCAGGAAAAGGTAGCTCTGTACTAATTGTGAATGAATGTCCTGATCTAAATATGCAACATTCAGGTGGACAAGGCTTCCCTTTATATCTCTATGAAGAAGTTACTCAAGAAAAAAATGTCGGTTTAGGTGACTTATTCGATAACTCACTTGATTTGACTGTCAGTGAAACCAAGTACCAGCGCAAAGATGGTATCAGTGATGAAGGCTTACAGCACTTCCAAACGGCGTATCCTAACGAGCAGATCACTAAAGAAGACATCTTCTATTACACCTACGGTCTACTCCATAGTGAAGAATACCGTACACGCTATGCAGATAATCTCACCAAAGAATTACCACGCATTCCATGTGTGAAGAAAGCTGAAGACTTTTGGGCATTCTCCAAAGCGGGTCGTGAGCTTGCACATTGGCATTTGAACTATGAAACTGTTGAACCATACAAAGCAACATTGGATACGGGTAGCACGCCGTATAGCCAACTAAGCGATGAAGACTTCTATGTTGAGAAGATGAAGTTTGCCAAGAAGGGTGAAAAAGGCACGGTTGTTTATAACAAGCATATTACGATTAAGGACATCCCATTAGAGGCGTATGACTACGTGGTGAACGGTAAGCCTGCACTTGAGTGGGTAATGGAGCGTCAGGGCGTTTCTACGCACAAAGACAGCGGTATCGTAAACGATGCCAACGATTGGGCAATTGAAACAATGAACAACGCGGCATACCCGCTTGAGTTGTTCTTACGTGTGATTACGGTGAGCCTTGAGACGATGAAGATTGTGAAGGCTTTGCCGAAGTTGGATATTTAAATATTTATATATACGAATGGAGTTATTGTTAGATATCACACTACATACTTAGTAAAAATGACTATTTTTTCTAAAAAACTCTTTTTATGAATTGAATTTATATGCTGTCCTTAGGACTAAGGACTATAAGAGTCAAGCTGGGGAGATGCTGAGGGAGAAATACCTATTTCTGCCCGAAGAAAAGCCGTATTGATTGGCAAAATGTACCAAAACAAAGGCGCAAAATGCGCCTTTTTTCACACCAAAACATAACGCCTTAAATTATTATTAATAATCATGTATTTATGAAATTTTTACAAAAAATCAGGGTTGTTTTTAGTGTTTTTGGAAACAACCTCATGGAGCAAAATGTCAAGTCCAATTTTTAGGGGTGATTTTATTGGCAAAATGTTACATTTTAATATCAAAAGTTAGTCAAAAATAAAGGCATCTTTTAAGATGCCTTTATTAAAACTTTAATTAATTCTACCTGTTGCAGTGTAAGAAAAAGTTTGCCCTGTTTCTTTAACCGTAAACGAGTAATTAAAAGTAACTGTATTCCCTTGAGTTGGTGTTGCTTTTAAATCAAATTTAACATTTTCACCATTTTGAATGATTTGATTATTGGTTAAATTTCCAAAAAAAGCAGAGTAAGTAGGATTATTAGAGGTCGCATTTAAATTGATAATTGTATATGGACGTCCTTTAGCTTCTAAATTAAAACTTGCTAAAGATGGACCAGTACATCCAGTGCCTATGCAGTTATAAGTATTGTTAAAACTTGCTGTGCTGCTATACGGTAATTTATGGACTGTTGAACCAAAAAAGTCACTCGTGCTTAATACGAGTTCTGGCGCTGTTTGAACAGTGATATTTACGTTACTACTAGCAGTTAATGCACCATCAGATACGATTAAATTAATTACATAATTTCCCGCTACATCAGGAGTAAATGTTGGTTTAACATTTGTCGTATTTGAAATTAAAGCATTACTACCATTAGGTTTAGAACTAATAGCCCATTTATAGCTTAATTGGTCATTATCTGGGTCATTACTCTTACTACCATCAAGCGTTACGATTTGACCTAATTGTATTGTCTGTGCTGTCCCAGCATCTGCTAAAGGTGCGGAATTTCCGCGTACGACCTGAATAGTTGAGGTAACTTTTTCACTTGATAAATCACCATCTGAAACAACTAATCCAATCGTATAAGTACCGATTTTATCAAAAATAACACTCGGGTTAACAGTTGTTGCCATTGATAATTGAGCAGTACTATCTGTTGGTTTAGATTCAATAGTCCAAATATAATTTATCGCATCGTTGTCGCTATCTGTACTTGATGAACCATCAAAAATAACTTTATTGCCGACTTGTATTGTTTCTGAAACCTGAGAAATTGCTGCAACAGGAGCAGCGTTACCTTTTACTACATTAATTTCAATAGTATCTTCTGAGCTATCTAACTTTCCATCATTAACTATTAAGCTAACTACATACTTACCGACCACATCAGGCTTAAATGTTGGATTTACAATTGATGAGTTTGATAAGTTTACGTTACTTAATAAAGGCTTTTCTTTTATTACCCATGTATAGGTAAGTAAATTTTGGTCTTCATCTAAACTTTTAGAACCATCGAGCACAACTAGATCACCTAAAGTAACATTCTGGTTTATACCAGCGGCTGCAACAGGAGCTTTGTTCTCAGGCTCGGTTGGTGTTGTTGGTGTTGTTGGTGTTGTTGGTGTTGTTGGTGTTTCATTATTATAATAATCACTTGTCCCCCCATCACCACCACCACAAGCTGTTAGAAAAATGATTGAACAGCTTAAAAAACTAAGTTTAAATTTTTTCATAAAGCCCTCTTTATTACTTTTAGTTAAATAAGGAATTATATTTAAAAAACTATACAACTCAACTATTAAAAAATAACAAAAATTTACTAAATAATAAAAATTATGGGTGTATGGCAGACTTAAAACCCGACTTTTTTTCACGCTAAAAAGCAGATTCGCAGGGTATAAAAAATGCCTAGCATTGCTTTAAAAAGTATCTGTTTAGTATCTGTAAAGAATTGTTTGTTGCAATTAATTGATTTAAATATGATTATTTTTTGTTATTACATTCTGTATTGGGAAATGATTTTTAGCGATTACTTCCTGATTTGATACAAAAATAGCATTAAGTTTGAGTGGCTTAGTGCTTTTTTATTATCCTATTTGGGGTGATCTGCTACTAAAAATCAGCCTATTCGTTAATGTTTAGTTTCTCATTCGGCACAAGCCCGATCTAACTTATGTCATATTTAAACGTTTCAATTTATCTTTATGAAAACCCATCAATAATCACGTAAGTCTTTTTAAACCGCAGCATTTAAAGCTATGATGAGAAAATAATCAAAAATTGGCGCTCAATTCAATCCTAAATGCACGAGATGAAATCTCTGATGGAGGTATTTGGATGTTTGAACTGGCTTTTTTACGTGAAATACTCATTTCTTCGGTTCATTTTTTGCAATTGTCACTCGAAGCCATTTCTGTGATTTGTGTGGTGATTGGTCTAGTTAAAACTTTATGGGTGCTGGTTCAATTAAAATCGGGGCGTACTGCACGTTATTGTTTTGGGGATTGGCTTGCGACGGCGCTTGAATTTCAGTTGGCTGCAGATATTTTAGCCACCACGGTAGATCCAGATTTAGATAGCCTAATTAAATTGGCGATCATTGCTGTCATTCGAACCTTTTTGAATTACTTCCTAACCAAAGAATTAGAGCATCAAACCATCAATGAAAAATAATGGCTATTGAGTTTGAGATCAAAATAGAAGACATAGTCCCATTCATCTACAAGGTTTGAATATTTGAATAAACTCAGCTGATCCAAACCTTGTCCTGATTTTAGTTTGTCGTTTAGATGAAACTTCATCCTAAAACAGGTTTGTTCTGCAACTGGCGATACCAAATAATGATGTAGCCACACAGTAAGCAGATGGCTGCACAAAAGCTAAGTACGGCGGTGGTTAAACCGAAATGATCGGCCAGATAACCGACTGCAATAATTGGCAGAATCGTGCCTAAATAGCCCATAAATAAATAGGTCGACATCACTGCAGCACGATTCTGCAGATTGGTCATGGCATGAATTAAACCAAAAGCGCCAATCAATGCCAACCCGTGTCCTATGCCTAGCAGCACATCACTCACAAAAAATAGAAAACTCCAGTGTAAATACATGCATAAACCGAGTACCAATAAACTCAATAACAGCAAATACAGCCCATAATTTAGACATTTTTGTGCAGGAATGGCTTTAGAAAAATACTGCACCAGCGCTGAAATCAGCAAAATACAGGTGATGGCCAAACCACTGACCAAAGGCCCGTGCCACGGAATAATCACTTGCACAAAAGAGGGAGAGAGCGAAGCAAATAAACTAAAGGCAGCAAAGGCACAGAATGCGGTTAAACCTGTAATATAAAATTCTGCATGAAAGCGTGGTTCTGGGCGTTCTAATTTTGGGGCAATCGAGAAGGCTTGTGGCGTAAATTCAGGCGGTGCTAAACGTAACAATCCAATAAAACACAGTACTGCACCCAAAATGACAGGAATATATGGACTAAACAAAGGCGCTGCTGAAAATTGTGCCACACCACCACCGAGCAAAGGACCTAAGCCAAACCCGACTGCGGTAATGACTGAACTGAGCTGTGGCGCATGTGCTTTATGTGATTCGGGGATACTCCACATTAAGCCAATTAACGCCGATGTAGTCATAAGACCTGAAGCAATTCCAATCACAAAACGCCCCAAAGCAAGCCAAAGTGCATTGGTGGCAAACATAGACAGAATCAGTCCGAGGGTGATGATCACTAAACCCAATTCTAAGGTTTTTAAGAAGCCGATACTGTTGCTGGTACGCCCTAAAAAGAGCAAGGTAGCCAAACAACCGAGCATATACGCCACAAAAATAAAGGTGATATGGCTGGGTAAAAGCTGCCACAATTCCTGATAAATTGGATACAGCGGGCTTGCAAGTGCCGTGCCCATGGTGCCAATAATCAGGGCGAGGCTGATCATCACGAAAGGATGCCAAGATTGAGATTGAGTCATAAAAAACTCGATTGATGGCTAAACTCTTGAGTTTAGTCTCATATAGTGAGAAATATCACTCAGTGTAAAGACAAGCCTTGAATCTGGTCAAGCCTATTTGTGTTTAAGCATAGCGTTTTAGCAGTTTCATAAACTCTTCCAGTTCATGTTCATCAATCGCGCATTGATCACCAATCACATGATGACGCAAATGCGATTCGATTAACTCATTCATCAAACCATTGACCGCACCTTTAATAGCTGCGACTTGTTGTAAAACTTCAATACAGCCATGATCAGGATTGTGAAGTGCTTGTTCCACTGCCCCAATTTGCCCTTGTAGACGTTTGACGCGATTTAAAATTTTCTTATCTGTATGTAAATGACCCAACACATCACCTCAATTTCTATATACTCTAGGAGAGTATATTTAACAATGATTTCCCATTATGCGTCAGCAACACTCTCATCGTATCCATCCACATCAATTCGATCAAGGCAATCCGCTGGCGCAGAATAAAATATTATATGCGGCTTTGCTGACGGCTGTCATGATGTTCTTGGAAATCTTGGGTGGCTGGATTTTTCATTCCATGGCTTTGCTGGCAGATGGCTGGCACATGAGTTCACACATGCTGGCGCTAGGTTTGGCTTATTTTGCCTATCGGGCAGCACGTCATTATGCAGCCGATACGCGGTTTAGTTTTGGTACATGGAAAATTGAAATTTTAGCTGGCTATAGCAGTGCCATTTTATTGGTGGTGGTGGCTGCATTTATGGCAATTCACTCTATCGAGCGTTTATTTTTTCCTGTTGATATTCAGTATAACCAAGCCATTCCAATTGCGATTTTAGGGTTATTGGTCAATTTGATTTGTGCATGGTTATTACATGAAGATGATCACCATCACCATCACCATCACCATCACCATCACCATCACCATCATGAGCATACGCATGATAGCCATGACCTAAATCAGAAAGCTGCCTTTATGCATGTGGTGGCAGATGCGGTGACTTCAATTTTTGCAATTATTGCTTTAATTGCGGGTAAATATTGGGGCTGGGATTTTCTAGATGCACTGTTAGGTATTGTTGGTTCAATTTTAGTGGCGCGTTGGGCAATAGGTTTGATGCAGGAAACAGGGAAAACATTGCTGGATGCAGAAATGGATCATCCTGTGGTGGATGAAATTCGTGAAGTGATTGCAGAGTTACCAGTCAGTGTGATGATTACAGACTTGCATGTTTGGAAAGTTGGACAGGGTAAATTTTCCTGTATTTTGGCATTGGAAACCGCACACGATTTAGACGCAGATCAAGTCCGCACTGCTCTCGCCATTCATGAAGAAATTGTCCATATTTCAGTAGAAATTAATCCACCATCAGACTTGAATGTTCCACGTGAAACCTAAAGCGTTGCATGGCAAAAATGAGTTGTAGCAATTGCGTAATTCTGGCTTAAAAATGCTGAATTCTGTGCATCTTTCAGCTTAGAATCAGGCTAAATTTACTTTATTTAGATGAAAACACATGATTAAACAATTGAGTTTAGCTGCCTTAATGGGATTATGCAGCGCCGTGAGCATGGCCGATGTTGCAACGGTTAGTAAAAATGTCAAACAACAGCATCCGCAACTGAAATTAGACAATATTCAAGCCACAGAAATGAAAGGTGTTTATAGTGCCTCTATGGATGGTCAAGTGGTGTATTTGAATGAAGATGCACAACATATTTTGGCGGGTTCAATGATTCGTTTAAAGGATCAGCATAACTTAACCAAAGATTTATTGATCCAACAAAACAGTGTCGATTGGAAAAAGTTACCGTTACAAGATGCAATCAAAAGTGTGCGAGGTACGGGAAAACGTCAGATTGCGATCTTTTCTGACCCAAATTGCCCATATTGTAAACAGCTTGAGGCTGAACTGAAAAAGCTGGACAACATTACAATCTATACCTTTATTTTGCCGTTAAAAGCGCAATCTGTTGCGCCATCTAAACAGGTGTATTGTGAGAAAAACCCTGCTCTTGCTTGGGAAAACCTGATCACAAAAGCACAATTGCCTACAAGTCAAAGCAGTTGTGCCAACCCTGTGGAGCGCAACATTGTTTTAGCGCATCGTTTAGGTGTAAACGGTACGCCTGCGATTATTTTCTCGAATGGCTTTAAAGTTATGGGAGCATATCCTGCGGCACAAATTGAACAGATTTTTAAAGAATTTGGTCTTTAAGAACGGCTAATTTTTTATCTGATATTGGCAACTAAAATTGTGTAGTGTGTATCGGAGCAAACCTGAAATTTGTGATTGCGAAGTAGATATAAAAAAACCGCCTCAATTTTTAGGCGGTTTTTTTATTGAGAGAGAAGATGTTTGACTGAAAAATTACAGTCGTTAATACAGGATTTAAGCACGCGATTTTTTCATGAACGTATTATAAATAAATAGAATAATCAGCGCACCAATGATGGAGGCAATAAAGCCTGCGGCAGAACCATCACCGTACAATCCCATCATACGCCCTGCATAGGTTGCCAATAAAGACCCTGCAATCCCAAGTAAGGTGGTGACAATAAACCCTGCTTTATCATCTCCAGGATGAATCGCGCGGGCGATTAGACCTGCAATAAAACCCACCACAATTGCGACAATTAATGACCACATGAGCAGCTCCTTGTTATCTTTGTTTATGTTTTACATCATGTTTCAGACTTATCTTTGCCGAAAAATCCCAAGGAAAATAGTCGAATAATGCTACAGCATGTAGTGTTTTTGTCCTGTTAGATAGATGAAATGCAAATTTCAGCCATAAAAAAAAGTGATCTGAAACGATCACTTTTTTAAAGCGAGGCGTATTTGTTTTATAAGCCAATTTCGCCAATAAACGGAATATGACGATATTTTTGGTCATAATCCAAGCCATAACCGACAATAAACTTATCTTCAATTTCAAAGCCCATAAATTTAACTTCAAGCTCAATTTCACGGCGTGATGGCTTGCTAATTAAGGTACACAGCTCAATTGAATTTGGCTCACGGGTTTGCAAAATTTCCATCACTTTATTTAGGGTGTTGCCCGAGTCGATAATATCTTCAACCACCAAGACATCTTTACCGCGAATTTCACCATCCAAATCTTTTAAAATTTTCACATCACGCGATGACACAGTACCTCCGCCGTAGCTGGATACAGTCATAAAATCCAGTTCATGCGGCTTTTGAATGGTGCGGCATAAATCTGCCATGAACAATACAGAACCACGTAATAAGCCAATTAAAACCAACTCTTTGTCGCTATTGGCATAGTGAGCATTAATTTTTTGACCAAGTTCCTGAACTTTTGTTTGGATTTCTTCTGCAGAAATCAAAACCTGCATTTCAACTGTCATGGGTAGATACCTAAAAAGCAAAAATAAAAAAGGTGTTGACCTGCAACACCCCAAAATATGCGCTAATTTTAATATATCTTGCGCGATGTTGCACGTGCTTGCATGGTTAAAATAGCATCATTTTTGTGCTGAGTGAGAATCTGAGCGTAACAACAAAGCACAACCGAGTATCAGCATTGCCCATCCGATGGGTTTTATATACGAGGATTGCGCAGGTTTAGCCACCTGCTGCTGAGTTTTGATTGGGTTGGTAGTAGGCACGTTGTCCATAAATATAGGTCGCATGAATATTACGGTCATCTGCTAAAGTAATGAGGGCAAATAATGCATCTTCAAGATGTTTGGAACGTTGTTGTCGTAAGCGTTGTAAAGCGGTGGCATTTAAATCCAGCACCACAAAATCGGCTTCTTTGCCTACTTTAAAATTCCCCAGCTTATCGTCTAAGTCCAAAGCTTTGGCAGCACCTAATGTGGCGTGATACAACGCTTCAAAAGCAGAGAGTTTTGCCCCTTGCAGTTGTTGTACTTTATAGGCTTCATTGAGGATATGCAGTACATTAAACGTGGTGCCTGCGCCAATATCTGTACCTAAACCGACCTTCACCTGTCGCTCCCAAGTTTTATGCAGCGGAAATAAACCGCTGCCCAAAAATAAATTGGAGCTTGGACAAAAGGCAATTGCAGAATCGGTATGATGCAGACATTGCCATTCATGTTCTTCTAAATGCACACAATGCGCAAAAACCGAACGTGAACCTGTTAAACCATAGTGATGATAAACATCTAAATATCCATTTTGCTCTGGAAATAATTGTTTCACCCACGCAATTTCATTGTGATTTTCACTTAAATGGGTATGTACATAAACATCGGGATATTCGGCTTTGAGTTGCCCTGCCCGCGCCAGTTGCTCAGGGCTAGAAGTCGGTGCAAAACGTGGCGTAATCGCGTAGAGATTACGTCCTATTCCATGCCATTTTTCAATCAACGCTTTAGAGTCTGTATAGCCTGAGTCTGCACTGTCACACAATGCTTCAGGTGCATGCCGATCCATCAGCACTTTACCTGCAATTAAACGCATTTGATGTTGTGCTGCCGCTTCAAACAACGCATCTACCGATTCAGGATGTACCGTACAAAACACCAAAGCTGTGGTGGTGCCATTTTTCAGTAATTCCTGCACAAAAAATTGTGCAATCTGATCTGCATAGGCTTTATCTGCAAATTGCAGTTCAGTCGGAAAAGTATAAGTATTCAGCCATTCCAGTAATTGTTCACCATACGCGCCAATCATTTCAGTCTGTGGAAAATGAATATGGGTGTCGATGAAGCCAGGCACAATGAGATGGTCAGGATAATGATGGAACTCTGTGTTGGCGTTTAGCTTTGCCTGCCCTTCTTGCCATGAACCAAACCACTGAATTTTGCCTTGTTCGCAAATTAACAAGCCATCGTCTACATAACGGACTTGTTCTGAAATTTGATCGGCTTGGCTGGTACAGTTTTTGAAATCAAGAAAGCGACCACGAATTGCGGTGCGTTGTACAGGAGATGGCATAAAACAACCTACATTTTTCATTTTTCAAGAGATTGTACCTTAAATGTAGCTTGCAGCAGTACGATAAAATTTATCGTACGGTAAATTAAAACTTGGTGAAATGAATACAAAAAGCCTTCTCGAAAGAAGGCTTGCAACGATGGTGGGGACTGTTAAATTTTATAATGTGGTTTCATGGTGTTTTCGACTATGTCGAATTGATAACCACGCAGTGATTGTCAGCACAAGTACAATAAAGCCGAGTGAAATCCAGATAGGCATGTGGAATACATCTAACATCAGCATTTTAAAGCCAATAAATAGTAAAATTAAACCCAGTCCATACGGTAAATAATGCATTTTAGTGGCTGCTCCTGAGAGCAAGAAAAACATGGCACGTAAGCCCAAAATAGCCATAAGATTTGCGGTGAGTACAATAAAGGGATCGGTGGTCACTGCAAAAATTGCAGGGATAGAATCCACGGCAAAAATAACGTCAGATGCTTCGACCAAAATTAAAACTAAAAATAATGGCGTTGCCCAAAGTACACCATTTTGGCGCACAAAAAACTGATCTTTTTCCAGTGTTGGGGTAATACGCATGTGTTTGCGTAGCCATTTTAACAACGCCATATCTTCAATATTGCTGGCTTCTTGCTCTGGACCTTTTAAGAATTTAAAGCCTGTGTAGACCAAAAATGCGCCAAAAATATACAAAATCCAGGAGAATTCTTGTACAAACCAAGCTCCAATAAAAATAAAAATGGTTCTGAGAATAATTGCGCCCAGTACGCCGTAGAGTAAAATTTTACGCTGTAAGCCCGGTGGGATGGCGAATGCGGCGAAGATCATCAACCAAACGAATACATTATCAATCGCCAGTGATTTTTCCAGCAAATAACCCGCAAAGTATTCCATGACTTTGGTATTGGCGACTTCTAGCCCAACGCTGTGTTTAAGATACAGCCATAAACCGCCACCAAATAAAGCTGCCACACTGACCCAGGCGATACTCCAATACGCAGCGGTTTTGACTTTGACCAATTCGCCTGCTTTTTGTTTAAAGCCTAAGAAGTCAATGGCGAGCATGACTGCAACAATTGCAAAAAAGACCAGATATAGCCATAAATTGCCGATGGATTCCATACAATCTCCACATCCAACAACTGGCCACAAAAAAACCTTGACCTGTTGTCAGATGATTTCAAACATCTGTAACAACATGATCAAGGTCTTGCCTACATAGAGCGGACTTGTATCAACAAGTATGTGCACTATGCTCAGCGTCCGACTTTTTGCAAAGTGTAATGACGAAACGCTGACACGTTAAAGTTATATTTTAACGCTTGGAGGAGGCTACTCCCCTTGTTCAACATAATTTGGGATTAGGACGCTGCCTAAATCTGCGTAAAGAATTACATAATTTTAAGTGTTGTGCAATTTATTCTGTATGGTAAATCACTTTAATTTGTACAAATTCAGCACAATATTTCGTAAAGAGTGTGGCAAATTGAAAAAATAGATTTAGTTTGATAGGTGGACTTATGCAAATTCAACATCAAGAAACCCAACGTGGCGGTGAATTTTTTATTGAACGTGATGGTCGGCATATCGCTGAAATTACTTATCAATATCAAGATGATCACACTATTTTAGCAGATCACACTTGGGTCGATCTGACATTACGAGGTCAAGGGGTTGCCCGTCAGCTATTAGATATTTTGGTCGCCTTTGCACGTGAAAAGCAGCTAAAAATTGTACCCGTGTGCTCTTATATTGAGACGGCTTTTGAAACAGATACACAATATGCTGATGTCGTGGCTTAAAAGTCTTTCTACGTTGAAATAATCTAATGTGTTGGTATTAAAACAGCATGCAGACTTCGTCTGTCGTGCAGTCTAAAATTTTCTTGAAAATATTATAAAAGCCCAAAAAAGCCAATCCACAGCGCGTAGATTGGCTTTTTTGTAACATAGTTAAGCCAAGATTATTCGTAATTAATCATCACTTTCATGGCATTTTCATCTGAAGCATGTTTAAACACATCATAGGCTTTTTCAAATTCAGAGAATTTAAAATGGTGCGTTGCCAGTTTTTCTAAAGGTAATTTGCCTGAACAGCAGGTTTTTAACAGCATGCCTGTCGTATTGGCATTCACCAAACCCGTAGTGATGGTTAGGTTTTTAATCCAGAGTTTGTTTAACTCAAAATTTACCGACTTACCATGTACGCCCACATTGGCAATATGTCCGCCCTCTTTCACGACATTTTGGCAAATATCCCAAGTGGCTTCGACACCTACAGCTTCCATGGCGCAGTCTACCCCGCGACCACCTGTAATCTCTAAAATACGTTGTACAGCATCTTCTTTGGCAGAGTTAATAGTATGGGTTGCCCCCAATTCTTTTGCCATCGCCAAGCGGTTATCATCCATATCAACTGCAATAATTTGTGCAGGAGAATAGAACTGTGCAGTAAGCAGACAACCCATGCCAATTGGACCTGTACCGACAATGGCAATGGTATCACCCGGTTTAACATTGCCGTATTGCACGCCAATTTCATGTGAAGTTGGCAATACATCAGACAAGAAAACCGCGACTTCTTCATTTAAACCTTCAGGTAGCAAATATAAAGAAGTATCTGCAAATGGAGTACGGACATATTCTGCATGAGTACCATCAATCATATATCCCATGATCCAGCCACCTTCGTTTTGGCAGTGTGCATAGAGTTGTTTTTGACAGTTTTCACAAGTACCACAACGGCTGACACAAGAAATAATGACCTTGTCGCCTTTTTTGAAATTTTTGACTGCCGAACCGACTTCTTCAACAATCCCGATACCTTCGTGACCTAAAATACGGCCATCAAATAGCCCTGTCTTGGCAACTGCAGTGTCTTGAATTTCTGGGTTTTTACCTTTCCAAATACCTAAGTCAGTACCGCAAATTGTAGTTTTGGTGAGACGAATCACGGCATCTGTTGGTTGTAAAATTTCTGGACGTGGGCGTTCTTCAAAACGAATATCATTGGCGCCGTGGTAGACCATGGCTTTCATTGTTTTTGACATTGTGACCATCCTTCTTAGTAATAATGATGAAAGACATCCAGCAGCCAACCTGTAGCAACCGTCATGCTCGCAGGATGTAATCTTTTTAAAGTAACAGGTCAAGATGACAAGTTCATGAGCAGTATTTTTGCTTTTAATAATTATAATATATAAATTTATAATTAATATAAAAACCCCCTATTTTTTGCCAAAAACAGGGGATTTTTTTTGAAAGAGTTTTAAATCAGTTTAAGCGATTTTAAGCCGTGTGTTGCAACGCTTGAATGAGTTTTTGATGTAAACCACCAAATCCACCATTTGACATAATCACCACTGCATCGCCCTCACCTGCTTGGCTCACGATTTTTTGAATAATTTCATCCAAAGTATTGGCCACCACCGCATGATTGCGAGCAGCCGCAACCACAGGCTGTAAATCCCAGTCTAAACCTTCAGGTTGATACCAAATCACAGCATCCGCCAAACGTGCTGAATCTGCCAAGCCCTCTTTATGACTGCCCATGCGCATGGTGTTGGAACGTGGTTCAATAATCGCCCAAAGCTTACGCTCACCCAAACGCTTACGTGCGCCGTCCAGTGTGGTTTCAATTGCGGTTGGATGGTGGGCAAAGTCATCATAGACTTCAATGCCGCGTATGGTGCCTAATAACTCCATACGGCGTTTCACCCCACCAAAATTGGACAGCGCTGCACATGCGGTTTCAATTGCAACCCCAACATGCTCTGCTGCGGCGATGGTTGCCAAGGCATTGGCGACACTGTGTTGCCCTGTCATATTCCAGCGCACTTCACCTTGTAGCACACCATTTTTCAGAACTTTAAAATGTGAACCATCTGCTGCAAGTTGTTCTGCATACAGTTCCGCTTGTGGATCTGCATTGAGCGAAGTACGTAGCACAGGTGTCCAGCAACCCATTTCTAACACTTCATCAATATGGGTTTCTGTAATTGGGGCAATAATGCGCCCTTCACTTGGGATGGTACGCACCAAATGATGGAATTGTTTTTGAATTGCGGCCAAATCATCAAAAATATCGGCATGGTCAAATTCAAGGTTATTTAAAATGGCGGTTTTAGGATGGTAATGTACGAACTTGGAGCGTTTATCAAAAAACGCAGAGTCGTATTCATCGGCTTCGACACAGAAATACTTGCCTGCACCCAAACGTGCACTTTCACTAAAGCCTAAAGGAACGCCGCCAATTAAAAAGCCCGGTTCTAAGCCTGCCTGATCCAATACCCACGCCAACATGGTGGTGGTGGTGGTTTTGCCGTGCGTGCCTGCAACGCCCAGTACGTGTTTGCCTTGCAAGACATGATCGGCCAAAAATTGCGGGCCAGAAATATACGGTAAACCTGCATTCAGCATGTATTCAACCGCATCAATCCCACGTTTCATGGCATTGCCCACAATCACTAAATCTGGATGCGGTTGTAAATGGCTGCGGTCATAACCTTGCATTAAGGTAATGCCTGCATTTTCCAGTTGAGTCGACATCGGTGGATAGACGTTTTGGTCTGAACCTGTGACGGTATGTCCTAAATCGCGGGCCAAAAGTGCCAATGAGCCCATAAATGTGCCACAAATACCCAAAATATGCAGATGCATTCCGCCTTACTCCACTGCTTTTATAGACACATCACGTATTTTTGTGCTGTTGTCGTGATTAACTTGATTTGAAGCAACGATAGCAAGGGTTTTGGCGAAAAGATAGTGATTCTTGTATCTCATTTCAGGGATTTTTCAGCGCTGAATCTGCGCCAAACGATGTAAAAAATTGCTGCTCTTGCATTTTTCATGGCAAATAGCTCGTAAAATAAAACTGAATTTTTAAGATAGTACGACACAATGTCTTCAGCATTTTTACTTTTGGTGGTTGCAAACTGTTTTATGACCTTGGCGTGGTATGGTCATCTCAAGTTTTTACCACATGATGCGCCGCTGTGGCAGGCTATTTTATTCAGTTGGGTGATCGCCCTGTTTGAATACAGTTTGATGATTCCTGCTACCCGTTTGCTGGCGCAGCATGGCTGGGCGGTAGGTCAAATGAAAATTACCCAAGAAGTTGTGACTTTATTGGTGTTTGTCCCGTTTATGATTTTTTTGTTTAAGCAACCTTTTAAACTGGATTATTTATGGGCAGCTTTATGTTTATGTGGCTGCGTATATTTTGTGTTTCGAGCATCTTAAAATGGTGCTTTTGCATGGCTTAAACAGCTCGCGTAGCTGCAATGGTGTGAGCCTGTGGTTAATTATTAGAAAATAACCAGATAAAAATAATCAAAAAAGTCGGTTGAGTCGCCGTGTTCAATTTTAACAAGTCGAAAAATCAGTCTATAATGTGGAGTTCTTATTCAAGCTTGGCTTTCTCGCCTGAATTTCTCTTTCCTTAGTTTCGTTTCTGGAATATTTGTAATGAACGCGGCCGCTGCACAAGACGCTCCTCTCGTTGGAATTATCATGGGTTCTCAATCGGATTGGGCAACTCTCGAACACACTGCCAATATGCTGAAGCAGCTTGGTGTCCCATTTGAAGCGGAAGTCGTTTCTGCACACCGTACCCCAGATCGCTTATTTGAATATGCTGAACAAGCGCGTGATCGTGGCATTCAGGTGATTATTGCAGGCGCTGGTGGTGCCGCACACTTACCAGGTATGTGTGCAGCTAAAACTGATTTACCTGTTTTGGGTGTGCCAGTGAAATCTTCAATTTTAAATGGTGTCGATTCATTACTTTCAATTGTGCAAATGCCTGCAGGTATTGCCATAGGTACATTGGCGATTGGTCCTGCGGGAGCAACCAATGCGGCAATTATGGCAGCCCAAATTTTAGGTTTAACCCGTCCAGAAATTGCACAAAATGTTGCCAATTTCCGTGCCGCGCAAACTGAGAAAGTTTCAAGCAACAATATTCCAGGTCAGGCTTAAGCGGGACAATTACTATGGATAAGACCATCGGTATTTTTGGTGGCGGTCAATTGGGTCGCATGATGGCACAAGCGGCTTTACCCTTAAATATTCAATGTACCTTTTTTGAAGCCAGTCCAGATTGCCCAGCGGCAACCTTGGGTCAGGTTTTTGCCAGCAAAAGCGAAAATAGCCTACAAGATTTTATACACAGTGCCGATGTATTCAGCCTTGAGTTTGAAAATACTCCGTTGGCTGATGTTGATGTATTGATTAAGCACAAAGACTTGCATCCACCACGTCAGGCTTTGGCAATTGCCCAAAACCGCTTGCTGGAAAAAGGCTTATTTGATGAATTGGCGATTCCTGTTGCGCCGTACCAAGCCGTCAACTCGCTGGAAAGTTTACAGGCTGCTGTAGCTGAACTCGGTCTGCCAATTGTGCTAAAAACCGCAACAGGCGGCTATGATGGCAAAGGTCAGTTTGTACTGCGCAGTGCAGATCAGATTGAACAAGCATGGGCAGAACTTGGCCCTGCAGGCAGCTTGATTGCAGAAAGTTTTGTTACTTTTTCACGTGAAGTATCTATTATTGCGGTGCGTGGTCAAAATGGTGAAGTAAAAACTTGGCCATTGGCAGAAAACCATCATCACAACGGTATTTTATCGCATTCGATTGTACCAGCACCAAACAGCGCAGACTTACAGCCTGTGGCGCAAGACTACATCACTCGCCTGCTCAATCACTTAAATTATGTTGGTGTATTAACGCTAGAGCTATTTGTCACTGACAAGGGCTTGTATGCCAACGAGATGGCACCTCGTGTGCATAACTCAGGTCACTGGTCAATTGAAGGCGCGGTGTGTTCGCAGTTTGAGAACCATATTCGTGCTGTAGCAGGTTTACCGTTAGGCTCAACTGAAGTGGTACGTCCAACGGTGATGGTCAATATTATTGGTCAGCATCCCAAAACTGAAGATGTGTTGGCATTGAATGGCGCACATTTGCATTTGTACAATAAAACTGAGCGTGAAGGCCGTAAAATTGGGCATATTACTTTAATGCCGAATGATGCCGCTGAATTGACAGATTTATGCCGCCAATTGGCAAAAATTTTACCAAATCCATTGGCGCTCAGTGCTGATATGAGCTTGTAAATTTAAAAATGACACCAAAGCGCTCATCACGATGAGCGCTTTTTTATACTTTCACGTTTTTATTCTGCCTATTTTTAAGGTGTTCTACCGTTAATCTGTCTAGGATTGACGCTGTAATTTTAGGTTGATTAAGATAGATCAGGCTGAATAAGCAACCATCACCGTAGCAAAGCAATACTTAAAATAAAAATGCGCACAAGTCTGATGGGAAACAGATGATAATTATGAATTCAAAACTTTAAATTCAAATAGCGCGTTTTAAATTTAAAGCGATGCTTCAACTTTGAATTTAAATATCAGAAATGAATTTAAAGATAGATCTGCAGTTTTGAATTTAAATAAAGTAGCGGCTCTTTTGATCTTTAAATTTAAAAAGCTACTTTTAAATTCAAAGTAATACATCGTAAATATGCAGTGAATGTCGTGTTTTGTGGATAACTTGGGTTGGTTTAATTTGAATTTAAACTTTTAAATTTAAAAGTCTTATCATGTGTTGTGATTTTGAATTTAAAAATGTGAGATGCCGTACTTGTGGATAAGTGTTTTAAATTTAAAACGAGAAAATGAATTTAAAACTGTGTAAATGAATTTAAAGTTACAGATTTTCATCTGATCTCTGTGGCTGAAGGTGTTATGGTAAAGCCAAGATTTAAATTCAAAACACATCAAAGGGTATTATGCATCGTTTCGCTGTGATTTTTGCGACAGCTGCAATGGCAGCTACTCAGGTTCAGGCAGAACTAATTATCAATGGAAAATCTGTCACCGTAACACCAACGGTCAGTACATCTGCAAATTTTCAACCACAAAACCATTTTCAAAGTTGTTTGGCCAATTTACGCAGCCAAGCCATTGCCAAAGGGGTGAGTGGCAGCAGTTATGATCGCTATACTCAAAATCTCAGCCCAGATTATTCCGTCATTGAGCGTTTAAATTACCAACCTGAATTTTCTACGCCAATCTGGGATTATCTCTCAGGCTTGGTCGATGATGAGCGCGTGCAGGCAGGACAGCAGAAATTGGCACAGCACCGTGATGTGCTCAATCGTGTTGCAGCAGCCTATGGCGTACCTGCAGAAACCGTAGTGGCGGTTTGGGGGGTAGAAAGTAACTTTGGTGCGATTTCAGGATCCTATCCATTATTGCAAGCGCTAGGTACCTTGAGCTGTGAAGGACGCCGTCAAAGCTATTTCCGAGGTGAGTTTTTTACCACCATGCGTTTATTGCAACGTGGTGATGTCACTGAATCACAATTAAAAGGCTCATGGGCAGGGGCGTTTGGGCATACTCAGTTTATGCCATCGACCTATGATGAGTTGGCGGTCGATTTTGATGGTGATGGTCGCCGTGACTTAGTATCTAGTATTCCAGATGCTTTGGCTTCCACCGCTAACTTTTTAAAACGTCGCGGCTGGCAAACAGGGCAGCCGTGGGGCTTTGAAGTCAAAGTGCCTGCAGGCATGTCTTTGAGTGGTGAAGGGCGACGCAATAAAAAATCCCTCAGCAGTTGGGTTAATCGTGGGTTGACTCGTGCAGATGGTTCGGCATTAATTCAGGGCAATTTATCGGGCAGTAGTCAGGCAGGCTTGATGGCACCTGCAGGTGCGAATGGCCCTGTATTCTTAGTGTTTAGAAACTTCGATGCCATTTATAGCTATAACGCAGCAGAAAGTTATGCCTTAGCGATTGCGCATTTATCAGATCGTTTAATGGGGCAGTCTGCATTCCGCACCGCTTGGCCAACCGATGATGCAGGTACATCCCGCGCAGAACGCCGTGAAATTCAACGCTTTTTGTTAAGTCGTGGTTATGACATTGGTGAAGTGGATGGTTTAATTGGCGACAAAACCCGTCAAGCGATTCGTCAGGAACAGACTCGACTCGGCTTGGCTGCAACAGGTCGGGCAGGGCAGCAAATTTTAAGAGCGTTTCGTAATGAAGCGGCCAAACAAATGATGCAATAAGTTGTTGCGATTGCATAAAAAAGGTCTGCAAATGTGCAGACCTTTTTAATTTTTGTCTTAAAACAGGGGATTAAGGTTCAATTTTCACTGCTTCAAGCAAATCAAAAATCACAGTCGTGACATCTTGGCTTAATTCTTTGTTATTAAAAATTTCATAAGCTGAAATGGTGATGTCGGTATCACTTGGCAGCAAACGCTGTTCTTCTTCAATCAGGTGTTCAATTGGTAATAAGGTCTGTCTAACCTCAAGATGCAAAATATCTTTGTATTCAATATTTTCATCTTCAAGTTCAATCACTTGCTCATTAAAATACGGCAATAAAATCGAGTGGAGACAAGGTTGAAGCTCAACAATATCAAAAATTTCGATATCACGGCTTTGTTCAATCGTGCTGATGTGGTCATTTACTTCAATCAGGATATGGTAGTAACTCACATGAATCTCCACAGATCGTTCAGGGTTATACAGAGCCTTCACAATAACATGAAATGAGTAAATTTGCTGCCTTTGCACGTGTAATGGATATGCAACTATCGTACAGGGTGAGGGGAGTTTTGTGTTTTAGTCACTTCAGTTTGCCAGATTGCTCAATGCCGTGCATGGAGTAAATCGAGATCGGCAGGGCGCAGTTGGAAATTCTGCAACTGCTGATCTTTTAGCATTGGATACATTAAGGCATAAGGGTCGTTATGGTGTGCTAAACCCAAAGCATGACCAAATTCATGCGCCAAAGTTAGACGTAAATCATCTTTAGATTGAAACTCATAAATCCGAATGGCCTGACCATCAAAGCTGCCTTTATCAAATAAACGTGGTTGAAAACGTGCATTAAATTGCTGGATGGATACATCAATGTCTTGATTAAGTTGATTGAGGGCATCGACTTGTTGATTGAGCTGGTTAATTTGCTGATTAAATTGCGCTATTTCGTGTTCTAAACTCCACATGTGTTGCTGGATTTCTTGTTTTTTGGCTGCAAAAATTTCCTGTTGCGAAGGATGTAGCCCACCACTTTGGTTAATTTGCTGTACTTGACGATTGTATTGTTCAAGTTGTTGTTCAAATAGCATTTTTTTTGCATCAAGTTGTTGATTTTTATCTGCAATTTCTTGTTTTAGTGCTTGAATATTTTGGTTTTGATTGTTCCAGTGTTGTTGGCGTTGTTCAATGGCTGTAAGTTGTTGTTGGCGTTGGTTTGATTCATCTTGACGTTGATCATAAATCAAGTGAATGGCGAGCTTGGCGTTCGGGTCATATACAAAATAATCTTGTCCCGTCCCTTGTTTCCAAATATGGGTGGCTTCCTGACTCAGTTGTAGTAAATCGGCATGGCTTAAGCCAAAACGCGGATCGACTTCAGCAATACGATAACGTAAGCGAGTATCTAAAGGATGTTTTAAATGATCTAGTGCAGTATTGTGTCGTGTATGAGGATGTTGAATATTTTGATAAATCAGCAAGATAGAAAACAGTATGATTGCACCCAATAGAAACAAACGCATTGCTAGCGGCATCCTTTTTTGGGTTTACTGTAGCCGAAAGTAGGGCAGAAACTCAATCTATTTGCAGTTAGAGCATCATTTTATCTATTGTACTCGGTTGAGCGTCCAATTGTCTGTGCTCTTTCATTTAAATCTTGAAGTCAGTGTATGGATATCGAAAAGAAAAACCGCGCTGCAATTGCTTGCAGCGCGGTTTTTGATGTGCGTTAAAGCGACAAATTATTTTTTATCATCTTTGACTTCAGTGAATTCAGCATCCACAACGCCATCATCGGCTTTTTGTTGACCTGCGTCACCGCCAAATGCATTTGGGTCGAAACCTTGTGCACCGCCTTGACCTTGTGCAGCTTCATACGCACGTTGCGTAATTGGCATGATGATGTTTTGCAATGCTTCAGTTTTTGCTTTGATTGCATCTACATCATTTTCTTTGGTTGTCGCTTCAAGCTCAGTGACTGCAGTTTCAATCGCAGTTTTTTCATCGGCAGTCACTTGTTCACCAAGGTCTTTTACTGCTTTTTGAGCAGAAGAAACTAAAGCATCCGCTTCGTTACGTGCTTTTGCAAGTTCTTCAAACTTACGGTCTTCTTCAGCATTTGCTTCAGCATCTTTAATCATCGCTTCAATTTCAGCATCGCTCAAACCAGAGTTTGCTTTAATTTGAATCGATTGTTCTTTGCCTGTGCTCTTGTCTTTTGCAGACACTTTCAAGATACCGTCAGCGTTAATGTCGAACGAAACTTCAATTTGTGGCACACCGCGTGGCGCTGGTGGAATGTCACCTAATTGGAAGTTACCCAACAATTTGTTTTGTTGAGCCATTTTACGCTCACCTTGGTAAACTGAAATGTCTACTGCAGGCTGGTTGTCTGCCGCTGTTGAGAACACTTGAGATTTCTTCGCAGGAATCGTGGTGTTTTTCTCAATGATTGGCGTCAACACGCCACCCATAGTTTCAATACCAAGCGTTAACGGAGTTACGTCTAGAAGCAATACGTCAGTTTTGTCACCAGACAATACGGCACCCTGAATTGCTGCACCAATTGCAACAGCTTCGTCTGGGTTTACGTCTTTACGTGGCTCTTTGCCAAAGAATTCTTGTACTTTTTGTTGTACAAGTGGCATACGTGATTGACCACCCACCAAAATCACGTCAGAGATGTCAGAAGTTGAAAGTCCTGCATCTTGTAGCGCAACTTTACATGGCTCAATGGTACGAGCGACTAAATCAGCAACCAAACCTTCAAGTTTGGCGCGAGTCACGTTCATCACCAAGTGCTTCGGACCTGTTGCGTCTGCAGTGATATATGGCAAGTTGATTTCAGTCGCATTTGAAGATGAAAGCTCGATTTTTGCTTTCTCAGCCGCTTCTTTCAGACGTTGTAATGCCAATGGATCTTGTTTCAAGTTGAAGTTTTGCTCTTTTTTGAACTCTTCAACCAAGTATTCGATCAAGGCATTGTCAAAGTCTTCACCACCAAGGAAGGTATCACCGTTGGTTGATAACACTTCAATTTGTTGGTCGCCATCAAGGTCTGCAATTTCAATGATCGATACGTCAAAAGTACCACCACCCAAGTCATATACAGCAACTTTACGGTCGCCTTCTTTCTTGTCCATACCAAATGCAAGCGCAGCAGCAGTTGGTTCGTTGATGATACGTTTAACTTCTAAGCCTGCAATTTTACCCGCATCTTTGGTTGCTTGGCGCTGTGCATCGTTAAAGTACGCAGGTACAGTAATCACGGCTTCAGTAACTGTTTCGCCCAAATAATCTTCGGCAGTCTTTTTCATCTTTTTCAAAGTTTCTGCAGAAATTTGCTGTGGTGCAAGTTTCTTGTCATTCACTTCAACCCAAGCATCGCCATTGTCTGCTTTGATGATTTTGTAAGGCACAAGACCAATGTCTTTTTGTACCGCTTGGTCTTCATAACGACGACCAATCAAACGCTTAATTGCGAATAATGTGTTTTTCGGGTTAGTTACAGCCTGACGCTTTGCAGATTGACCTACAAGAATTTCGCCATCTTTATAAGCAATAATAGATGGAGTTGTACGTGCGCCTTCTGCGTTTTCAATTACTTTAACTTTGTCGCCTTCAAGTACCGCTACACATGAGTTAGTTGTACCTAAGTCAATACCAATGATTTTAGCCATTTGGATGTTTCCTCAAAAATTCTTTTGCAATGTTTTCACTTGTTATTCGATATGAGAGCCAATCAAAATTTTTCAAGTTGTTTAGATGAAAATTTTTTATCAACTCTCGATTTTATAAGGCTTAAGCGCCAACCATCACCATTGCAGGGCGGAGTAAGCGACCATGTAAGGTGTAGCCTTTTTGTAATACGTTGCCAATTTCATTGGCTTTTGCATTTGGATCAATCCCTACGGCTTGATGCAGGTCTGCATTGAAACCATTGGCTGTATCAATCACCACCACACCAAACTTTTCTAAAGTGGTCAGTAATGATTTAAAGGTCAGTTCCACACCTTCAGACAAGGCAGTTTTTTCATCACCATTGGCGGCAATAGCACGCTCAAGGTTGTCTACAGAATCCAATAATTCTTTAGCAAACTTTTCTAAAGCAAACTTTTTAGCTGTATCTGCTTCACGTTCTAAACGCTCTTTGGTTTTTTCCGCTTCGTAAACTGCATTGGCAGTACGTGCTTTTTCCAATTTTAGGTTTTCTTCAAGTTTGCTCAGTTGTTCTTGTAAAGACTCAACGGAAACTTCTGCTTGCTCAGTATCTTGCGCTGTTTGTTGTTCCGTCTGCTCTAGCTCAAGGTCTTGAGTTTGTTCGTTCTGCTCAGTTGCCATTGATTTACTCCGTTTAAATGGGTTTTTAAACATGTACAGTCCTTTGGCGTCAGTGCTAACTGCGTTATTGCTGAACTGCCATGGTTAGAGAAGTTCGTAATTAGCTAAGAAATCGGGGCAGGGCAGGCAAAATTCAAGCGTGCCAGTAGATTAATTTTCATTGCCATGAAATTTGGTCAAAAAAATACATTTTGAATCAAGATGTCGGCGGATGAATGAAGCAAATTAAACTTTGAAACTTATAATATTTTTTTGTTTAAAAAAGTATGGTAATAGGGAGCTGATTATTCAGCTAAACCAGTGCTTTTATTACGGAGATAGCTAAAAACACTGTTTTATCAACAGGATTCGACTGGGTGTTTGTTCACTATTTGTGCATGCGTATGATTAGAGTTTTTAAGTTTTGGTTGATTAATCGCTAAAACAACTTAATCGAGAGTAATTATATATTTTACACAAAACCTAACACTGCTTATTCTTTGCGCATAGATGCTATATCGCTGTAGTTTCTTGTGTATTGCTAAATGTGTTTTCGGGGCTTATCTAACTTCTGAATAAGCCCTTTTTTTACCTCATTTGTTTTGCTTTGCTGCAAGACTCAATCACGATCACGTCGTTGTTCACGGTCTTTACGGTTTTCCTGCCAGCGCTTTTGTTGTGCATCACGTTGTTGTTGCCAGCGTTTACGTGCTTCCTCACGCTTTTTTTGTTCAGCTTCAATTTGCTGCTTACGCTTTTGCTCAAGCTGTTTACGCTGCTGTTCCGATAAGCGTTTACGCTGCTCTGCTAAACGTTGTCGCTCTTGTTCATAGCGTTGTTGCTGTAATTGCTGTTGTCGTTTTTGTTCCCATTCACGACGTTCTAGTTCACGTTTACGACGCTCTAACTCAACCCGATTTTTACCTTGTTGATATTCCCAACGCTGCCTATCATTGTCATAACGTCGATGATCATCATCATAGCGTGGCTCATATCGTCCATCGTAGTAACCTTCGTCAGGCACGACTACGCAACCTACGGCTAAAAAAGCAGTCGCACATGAAAGTAAGATTAATTTTTTAGTCATGCTCTGCCTCCTGAGCTGATGAGGTGAATTTGTCTGAAACATCAAACATAGACTGCAATAGTGTCAATGACAGCGTCATAAAAGCAGGGTAGCGTATAGGTAATTTGAATGTGTATAACGATTGAAGCACTTGTATAACAAAATGGTCACTGTGCTGTTGATCATGAAGAAATTATGAAGCGTTTAGGCAAATCATGCAGACATATAAAAAGGAACAGGCATGCAAATTTTGAATTCATCTCTCAAAAATAAATTGCACAAAGGACAAGGTGCTGCTGCACGTGCATTAAATAAGTTACCAAGTCGAGTACATCATACTTTGGCTCAAGCTTTGGGTTATCCGTATCATTATCCAGACCTTGATCCATTTATTAAATGCATGATGGCGGCACAATTAAAACAAGGGAAAATTGGTTTTATTGGTGCTGACCCTGTACAGTCTAGACAGGCATTTGATCGACAAATGCAATCTATTCTGAGCACTCCAACTGCGGTCAAACGAGTTGAAGAAATCCGTTTAAACTTAGCCAGTGGCAATATCGCAGCGCGTTATTATCATCCTGCACCACATAAAAAATTGCCTTTAATCGTGTTTTATCATGGTGGTGGTTTTGTGGTGGGTGGTTTAGACAGTCATGACGAATTTTGCCGCTTAATGGCGGTACATGCCCATGCACAAGTGTTGAGTGTGGAATATCCACTCGCGCCTGAAGCTAGTCCACAGCAGATTATTCAAGTCTGTGAAGATGCTTTGGCATGGGCATATCAACATCGTCGAGAAATGAAAATTTTAAAAAATCGCATAGCGGTGGCAGGCGATAGTGCGGGTGGTAATATTGCAGCGGTGGTTGCACAGCGTAGTGCTCATTCAGCCTATGCACCTGACGCACAATTTTTAATTTATCCAGCCTTAGATTTTAAGAGTCGCCATCCTTCATTCTTTGCTTATAAAGATGGTTTGGTGTTGACGGGACAAGATATTGATTTTGTCACCCAGCACTATGTCACACAGCATCAGGTCGCTTTGGATGATCCAATCATTTCGCCAACTTTTGGCAAATTGAAAAAACTAGCGCCTGCCTTTGTGGTCACAGCAGGGCATGACGTTTTGCATGATGAAGCTGAAATTTATGCACATAAATTACGTCAACATGCTGTCACGGTAAAATATGTAGAATATTTAGATCAAACACATGGTTTTATTAGCATGACCTTTGTGTCGCGTCGCGCCAAAAAAATCAGCATTGAAATGTGTAAAAACTTTAGAAAATTTTGGGATCGACCACGTAGCTAAACCTTGGGTTGTCTTTGTTAATCTGTTTCACGTGGAACGGTTAAACCAGAGTAGAGATTTCGGCTTCTGGAAAAGTCAGTTCGAACTCAGGCACGTAAAAACCATTGATGAAGCGTGCCTGATTAAAATCAGGAAACAAACTTGGATTCGATTGCCAAGACGCATGTTTGAGTGGGATTAATCTGCCGCGAAAAGAAGGATTAAATTGATAAGATTTCCCTTGCCATGTTTGCTGAATTTTTGAAAGCGCAGCAGGGATGTAATGACTATCAATAAAGCTACGTTGCGTATTGCATTTTTCAAGTTGAATGGCGAATTGCAAATCTGCGTGTTGTATTTTGCAACTCATCTGTCGATCTTGAATATCCCAATCAAAGCTTGCCAGTTCTTTCGGAATACCCCAAAGCTGTTGTCCGTGTTGCACAGAAGACTCAGTTGAAACAAAAATTTTAGGAATGGTAGATAAACGACTCTGCCTAAATAGAGGATGATCTAAAATCAGCAGCTCATCATAAGCGCCAATGGGGCTAGCGTTATAACGTACCCACATGACTTGAACAAGACGCCCTAAAAAAGAAGGTGCTAAGCCAAAAGGCTGTGCCAGATTTAAAAAATGCGGGCTGAGCCAATAATTTAAAATATAGGCTTCACCTTGAAGTTGCCAAGGTGCTGGACACAGTCGGATCTGATCTGAATTATTTTTATCAAATGGAGCGTAAAACTCAGTCCTTCAGGTCAGAGATATAAGCGACACGACATAAAGTGTCGTTTGATTTAACTAAGGACTATTTTCCTTGAGTTTTGATTGTTAATATAAGTACATGAAA
>NZ_VPBU01000027.1:0-33964 GCF_013418565.1 Acinetobacter sp. YH12135 | reverse complement strand
GCCTATTTAAGTGATGTGCTGAAAAGGTTACCGACACACAAAGTGACCCAAATTGAAGAATTGCTGCCGCACTGCTGGAAACCTAAATCGAATTAAAAAATAGGTATGGGATTCAGCGGACGCTTACCTTGTAACTGACTCTTGTAAACAACTTGTCACCAGTTTCCCCGTTGAAAGCAAACACCCCATGACATTAACTCGTTTTAATCTTATTGCATCAACCGCATGAACATCACCTATCTTTGTCCACGCATAGCGGTTATCAGGTGTAGATGAAAACCCTGTTTCATCAACATAACCTAATATAATTTCACCACGTGCCGCTTGCTCTCGTAATTTTTCAATCTGCTGTGTTGCTTGTTCAAATGCAATCGGATCTCTTTTTTTTCAAGCTATGACGGGTACGCTTGAAGACCATACCTGAATCACGTAAAAACTTACGAATGGTTTCAACAGACACGGACACTTCGTATTCTTCATGTAGTTTGACTCGGATTTGTTCTGCATTGAGTGGACTTGTATTGACCCAATCTAGGATTTTCGCCTGATAGTCTGAGATCAATGTATTGGGCCGACCTGAGCGATGACCTTCTTTAATCGATTCAAACTCATACAATTCCCAACGTCGGCGTTGTAGCCTTATGGTTTCTGGGATACGTTCTTGTAGAGTGGCAACTTCCGCAACACTTTTACCTTCAGAAAGCCAGAGAATAGTTTGGGCACGTTGTCTTTCACGCCAATGTTTTGCATGCTTGGCCAGAAAAATGAGTCGTTCTCGCTGTTCTAAACTAAGTGGTACAGAAACAATTCGAGGCATGTGTGAACATCTGTTAACTAAAAAAACTTTTTCGCATGATTAGTTATTTTTGTCAACTTACGAGTTTAAGACCAAATCTTGCACCAATTGCTCATCTAAATTGTCATCTGCAAAAATTGAAATCCAATGTTGTTTATTCATGTGCCAGCCCGCACGAATATAAGGATAAAAATCACGTAACATCGCACCATGCTCAGGTTTAACTTTTAGATTGATGATGGCATGACCATTTAAATACAGACTCAGCATAAATACTTTATCGAAAATTTTATGCACCAAGCAGCCATCACCAAAAGGTTCGCTCAGGCTAACCGCAGGCAATTGTGTTGCAACCCTTGCTGCGATTTGATGCATAGATGACGGTGTTTGTGCCACTTATTTTCCCCGAAAAGTTTATCCTGTGGATAACCACAGCTTTTTCCACAGAAAATGTGTATAACTTTGTTGGAATTCTAAACGTCCTTTGGCGAGTGCATCAGTATTAAGATGAACAACTCACCATCACTTCTGGCACATCACTTGGTAAAGGTGCTAAATCTTCAGGTTTTTCCAATGCTGTTTGCTGAATATACGGCTGGCTGAGCAAGTTAAATAAACGCTCAACTTCTGAAAAATCATCACGCTCTGCTTGCTCAATCGCCTTTTGTGCCATGTGATTGCGCAAAATATAGTGAGGGTTTACCTGTTGCATTGCAGCATCTAAATCATCGGTGTCTTGATATTCACGAATCTGTAAATACTGCGCTAAAAAGCTTTCCCACTGACGACGATCCAAACAATCATCCAGTATTTCTGTGTATTGTTTATTTTGTAGGCGGATAAAGCTTTGGGTGTAATCCAGTTGCTCACTTTGCAAAATGCGTAAGAAGTTGGTAGCGCAGTCAAAACTGTCTTTGTGGAAACTTGGTAGTCCCATTTTTTCACATAAACCAAGTTTGTAATGCTCTAAAAAAGTCGGTTCAAAATGCTCTAAACATGCTGCCAGTGCTTGTTTCCAGTGTTCTTTCTGATCTGGGTTTTGTTCAAGCGGAATTAAATTGTTCAACCAAACCCACAAATTCCAGTGTGCCACACTCGGTTGTTGTTGGTAGGTATAACGTCCTTGATAGTCCGAATGGTTGTTGATCCAGTTGGGACGAAAACGCTCCATAAAGCCATAAGGGCCAAAATCGAGTGTTGAACCTGTAATATTTAAATTATCGGTGTTCATCACGCCATGCGCAAAACCGACCAATTGCCATTTGGCAATCATGACAGCGGTACGTTGAATGACTTGTGTAGCAAAGGCGAGTACAGGCTGTTCGGCTGTCAAGCATTCATGATAGTGCCATTCGATACACTTTTGCACAAATTCAGGCAGTAATTCAGGTTGATACTGATTGATCCATTCAAAATGTCCCAAACGAATATGACAGTCTGATGTGCGTAATAGCATTGCGCCAAGTTCTAATTTTTCACGTTGTACGCCTTGAGTAGATGAGGTAAATCCAACTGCATTGCTTGATGGCACACCCAGCGCATTTAAAGCATGACCTGCCAAATATTCACGAATCACTGAACGTAACACGGCACGTCCATCCCCCATACGTGAATAAAGCGTTGCACCTGCACCTTTTAAATGAAGATCAATTGTACGTTGTTGTGTGTCCAAAACTTGCGCAATAAGTAAACCGCGTCCATCGCCCAATTGACCTGCCCACTGACCAAATTGATGTCCCGCATAGACCATTGCCAAAGCAGGAAATTCTTTAAACGTGGTTTGTCCGCTGCAAATTTCAACCCATTGTTGTTGTTCCTCTGCTGTCCATTGCAGTTCTTTTGCCAATGCAGCATTAAAGTGTCCTGCTTTTGCACCTTTTAAAGGTAAAGGCTGCTGCATGTGATAAAGACGGGCGGGCAGGGTTGGATAACGTGGATTAAATTGCATGATGATGAAGCGCTTGGCACAAAGTGAGTTTCACTATAGCAAACTTGGACTTTAAAAACTGTAGCCTAACAATGCAGAAAGCCCTGAACAGGTCAGGGCTTTCGCAGTGCATCAGAACAGAGGTTTATTCAGATACAGGGTTCTTTTTTAGGTTACGCATCAGCAAGTTCAATGTTTCACGATGGTGTGAAAGACGCTGTTCAACCAACTGGAATTCAACTTTTAATTTGTCATCCATTTGGTGAATTTTTTCAGCTACAGACGCTTTTTTCGCCTGAATTTCTTGCTCTTTTAACTTTGCCCAATCGTTCAGGGTTTGGGTAAAGGCATCATATTCTTGCGCAAGACGGCTTTTAACTTGACCAATGTCATCATTTACATTGTGACCATAAACTGCCAAGTCTTGCTCTGCATATTTAAAACGCATCGCCAATTCTGCTTTTTTAATATTAAAGCTTGGAATACGACGCAAGTTTTTCGCTAAGCCCAACTTTGAGCATGTCCAAATTAACCATTTGGTTGGGTCATATTGCCACCATTTTACGCCATTACGATAATCGTACTGGAAAATATGGTGATAGTTATGATAGCCCTCGCCCCAAGTGGCAATTGCTAACCAGAAGTTATCACGCGCGGTGTTTTCGTCAGTATACGGACGCGAACCCCACATGTGGCACAGCGAGTTAATAAAGAAGGTAACATGGTGGCTTAAAATCAGACGCATTAAACCGCCCAATAACAACACGCCCCACATATCGCCTACAGCCCAACCAATTGGCACCAAAATGCCAACGTGAACTGCAATCACGAGCGGAATATAGTATTTGTGTTGGAACATCACCAACTTGTCATTTAACAAGTCTGGCGCATTTTTAAAGTTTGGCTCTGCGGCAGGGTAGTCACGTAACATCCAGCCCATGTGTGCAAACCAAAAACCATTGTTGATTGAATATGGGTCTTTTTCGACATCATCAACATGGCGGTGATGGGTACGGTGACCTGAACCCCAGAACAAAATACTGTTCTGAACGGCAAAAGTCCCCATAATCATCAAAAGAATTTTTAAAGGAAGCGTAGCTTCGTAGGCACGGTGTGCCCATAAACGGTGATAACCTGCTGTAATACCCAAGCTACTTACGCCAAGTAATACAAACATACTGATCCAAGCGGCTAAGCTAAAATCATGGTGATAGGCATACCAAGGAATTGCAATCACGGCAACAATAGGTAAGAAAACCAGTGCAAAGATGGCAATCCAGTTGATTGGGGCTTTGGGTAAGGGAGCATTCATCTCCAACAGCACTCCTAGAACCTTTGGGAGGTATAAGTAGACGCTTAATCCGTTATAAAATCATGATCTGCCCGAAGGAAATGATCATAGTATTAAAGTTTATAGGGATTAATTTTTTCGCATATTAGCATGAGCGTATTCACGATCACAGCATTATTGTACAGTTGTATTGTACTGGGTGGTAACAGAATATAATGGTATTTGTAGGTTTTTACGAAAATGTGCGGTATGACAGCCAAACCTGCACAGAAAATCGGTTATTTAAACATATATATGCGCTTAGCCTGCACTTCACAAGTGTTGCATCATTAGTTTTGGATAATCGGTAATTAGACCCTGAACACCCAAATCTTTAAGTTGTTTGGCGCGTTCAATTTGGTTGACTGTCCAAACACTAATATTCAGTTTGGCCTGTTGTGTGGCTTGAATGAGGGCATCGGTGGCGAGTTCGTTCATCCAGCCAATTTGGCAACAACCTAATGCTAAAGCTTGATCAATGGCTTGGTATTGCAAATCATCTTCTACCAACAAACCACGTTTAAAGCGTGATTTTTGTTGTTGCAATGCCCAATGAATTTTAGGATCAAAACTGGTGATGATGGCGTTGTGTTCAAAGCCCTGTAAATGTTGCTCTAGGCTTTGAGTGATTTTTTCGGCATCGGCATGTGAATTAACTGCTTTAACCTCAACCTCAATATGATCAAAATTTTGAATAATGGTCATGGTCTGATTGAGTAGGGGCGTGGTTTCAACTTTATTCCAGTCTGACCACATCACTGCGTGGTTATAATGGTTTAAATCTTCCAGGCTACATTCGTACAGCGCTTTGTCTTGTCCTGTTGTACGGATGAATTGATCATCGTGCATGACCACTAATGCGTTGTCTTTGAGTTGACGCACATCAAATTCGACGGCACGAATACCAATATTTTGAATATATTCAAAACCACCAAGCGTGTTTTCAGGTGCTTCGCCACGCGCACCGCGATGACCAATTATGCGCATAATGTGCCCATGAATTGAAGGTTTGCTTTCATTTTGCAAGTACGACGTGACAGAGGGATGACAACTCTTATTTTGGTCGGATACTGTGAAAGTTCAAGCAGCATCCGACGTGATTTTTTAGATGTAAAATCAGGACTTTATTTTAGTTTCCGATGTCAGTTACTAATGCTGTCATTGATATTTTTTTGCCAAAGTACTTCGCTGCCACCTTCGGCGCGTTGCAAGCTGCGCGATGCGACAAATAGCCAGTCAGACAGTCGATTTAGTAATTGCAAAGATGGTGCCTGAATATTTTGATCACAGTTGTGTACGGTCATTAAACTGCGCTCTGCACGACGACATACGGCACGGGCTTGATGTGCATAACTGCATGCCAATGTACCTGCAGGCAGAATAAATTCTTTGAGCATTGGCAGGCTTTCATTCATGCGGTCAATGTCTTGTTCTAGGAACTCAATCGCAAGTGGTTGTACGAGATGGTAATTGGGGATACAGACTTCACCGCCTAAATCGAATAGCCAGTGCTGAATCAGGCTAAGCGATTTGTCCCAAGTGTTTTTGTCTTGAATGTTGCTATGTGTAATTTGTGAGCGCAATACGCCTATGCAGGCATTGAGTTCATCGACATCGCCCAGTGCATGAATGCGTAAGTCGTCTTTGGCGACACGTGAGCCATCGCCCAGTCCTGTTGTGCCTGAATCGCCTGTGCGGGTGTAGATTTTGCTTAAACGGTGGCCCATGATCGTTCCTTGTTTGAAAGTGAAAGTTGCGTTTACTTGGTTGTAAGAAATAAAAGCTGGCGCAATAAAAAAGGATAATGTCGGTCATTACATTATCCATAAACTGCGCTGTTTTAAAGTTTTTGTTGTTATGCGGGTTTTAGTAGCGGAAAGTTACACCTGCTGAAGCGAGGCGACCGCCGTTGATGTAGTAGCTGCCGCTACCGTAAGCGGTTTTATAACCTGTATCACCAATATTCTGAATGTTTGCAAAAACTTTCATATTTGGATTGATGTTATAGAAACCGTGCATATCAATTCTGAGATGCCCTGGAATCGTAATATCATCATAGGCGCTGTTGTCGTATGAGCTATTTGCCATTAGTGTGGTAGAAAAACCAATTTTGTCATCAGCCCAGCCAGTAGTTAAAGCTGCGCTTTGGCGCGGACGACGGCTTAAACTAGCATTCGTTTTTTCGTCTTTTGCATCAACATAGTTATAGCCAAGATTGATATATAGGTTGTCATCTTGCCACTTGATGTAGGCTTCACCACCTTCCATTTTGGCTTTATCAATGTTTTCCATTAAGTTTTTGGTATTGTCATAATCGATTAAGCTATCAACTTTTGTCGAATACAACGAAAATCCAGTAGAAATATTGTAAGCCAATTTCTGATCTAAACCAATTTCATAAGAAATACTTTCTTCTGGATTTAAATCTGGGTTACCACCGTAGGCGTACATATCATTCAACGTTGGGGCTTTAAATGCAGAACCAATATTGGCGTAAATACTGGTTAATGGCAGTAGTTGGTAACGTACGGCACCTTGTGCAACAGTATGTGTGCCAAACTTTTCATTATCTTCAACACGTAGACCAAGCTGTGTATTTAACCCATTGTTTTGATATTGATGTTGTATGTAATAACCAGCAGAATCTATATCACCTTTATAAGGAGAACCATAAGAAATCACATTACCTTGAGTTTCTCTGTAAGTGCTACCTAATAAAATATTCTGGTGAGGCGTAAATTGCCACTGCCCATACAACTCAGCTTCTTGAGTTTTACTATGAATGAAATCAGTTGAACTGTTTTGATCAATATCATCTTTAAATTGTGATAAGCGAGCATTTAAAGAAAGATTAGGATTGAGATTCACACGGCCTTTTAAATTGATAATCTGATTTTTAAAATCTTGGCTGATGTTGTTGCCGTTATTATCGTATTGACTTGTTCCTTGGTTCTCACTGAAATCGACAGATGCAACATAGCCATCCTGTTCAATTCCCAGCTTTGCGCTATAGCCTTTTTGATCAAAGGATGCATTAGACGCATTTTTTGAGTCTTTTACTGGTGTGCCATCAGTCTCTAAACGCTGACCGCGAACCTGAGCATAATAACCGTCTTGGGCGAAGTCTGCACCGATGATGCTTTTATAGGTATTGTTTTCACCCATTTCACCAGTGATGAAAGCACTGTTTTTAGTTGGTGTTTTTGTGATAAGTTGTACAACACCACCAATTGCATCTGTACCGTATAGAACAGATGCTGGGCCTTTAAGAACTTCGATTTGCTTGATGTCGGTTGTATCAATAAATGGAAGCGAAGCAGCGCCAGAGGTTGCTGAATTTAGTCGCACACCGTCACGCAAGACTAATGCTTGATCAGATTCGGCTCCACGTAAGAAAATAGATGATGCTTGACCATAACCGCCGCTTTGAACAACTGTGATCGCTGGGTCAGTCATTAATAAGTCAGGCAGTGATGCAATCGGGGACTGTTCCAAAATCTTTGGCTCAATAATATTAATCCGCGCAGGAACATCTTTAATATTTTGTTCACTACGTGAAGCAGTAACAACAAGCGTATCTAAAGCAACATTCACCACACGCTGATCTTGCGATTCTGCAGCAAAAACTGAAGTTGAAAAACCCATTGCAAGCGCAATTGCGCCCACTAAAGCAGTAGGCTGAAAAAGAGTAGACATGACTTTGCTCCGTACATTCACCCCACGTGAATGATTGAGTTAAGGGCACAACAAGCAGGTCTCCGGACTTCAATGTGCCAAGCATCTTCTAATTTATGATTGCTTCGCTGTATATCCACCTTCCCATATTGTTCATACAGTGGTGTAAATCATACGATTTAAATTGATATACGTTTCATGGTTACCGTTGCGGGGGCAGTGTTGGACTTTCACCAACTTCCCTAAAGCTCAAAGCTAGGACTCGTTGCATTTGCGCGAAGTATAAAGTCTGTATGCCATTTAAACAACGGAAATGCAGAATAATCCGCCTGAACTTCACTCAACCCCTTAAAATTGCATTACAATGATTCGCCCCAATATCTGATTTTGTTAGTGTGAACAGACAATTTAAAAGTCACGCACAGCAAGATCAGCAAAATGAAAATTGAAAATCAGGATTAGAGTCCAAAACGATGCGTACCCGTGCCAAAATTTGCGGAATCACGCGAATTCAAGATATAAACAGTGTTGTGCATGCGGGTGCAGATGCAATTGGCTTGGTGTTTTATCCACTGAGTCCTCGTAATGTCAGCATTGCTGAAGCAGAAAACCTTGTGCAACACATACCCGCTTATGTGCAAGTGGTTGGCTTGTTTGTAAATGCCAGTGCAGACGACATAGCCGCAGTACTAAAACAAGTGCCTTTAGATATTCTGCAATTTCATGGTGATGAAACACCATTGCAATGTCAGCAAATAGCACAGCAAGTCGGACGCAGATGGTACAAAGCCATACAGGTCAAACCTGATTTAAATGTATTGGATGCGATAAAAAGCTATCAACAAGCAGGTGCAAGCGCAGTATTATTAGATGCGTGGCATCCTGAGCTGAAAGGTGGAACAGGACACAGTTTTGACTGGTCAAAATTCCCCAAACTCGATATTCCTTTAATATTGGCGGGTGGTTTAAACCCTGCCAATATTGAAGATGCAATTCAGACCACCCAAGCCTATGCCGTTGATGTTAGTGGCGGGGTAGAGTCTGCAAAAGGTATTAAAGACCAACAACTCATAGAACACTTCATGCAAGGAGTCCAACGTGGATCAGCAAAGTACAAATCACAATAATCCAGTGATTGACTATACCCAGTTCCCAGATGCAAAAGGGCATTTTGGGATCCATGGCGGACGTTTTGTGTCAGAAACGCTGATGGCGGCTTTACAAGACTTAGAAAAATTGTATTTCCGCATGAAAGATGATCCGCAGTTTTTGGCAGAATTCGACCGCGATCTAGCCTACTATGTAGGTCGTCCTAGTCCTTTGTATTATGCTGAGCGATGGTCTAAAGAGTTAGGTGGTGCGCAAATTTACTTAAAGCGTGAAGACCTGAACCATACAGGCTCACATAAAGTGAATAACACCATTGGTCAGGCATTACTGGCAAAGTTGTCTGGTAAAAAACGCATTATTGCCGAAACAGGCGCTGGTCAGCATGGTGTGGCAACCGCAACGATTGCAGCCCGCTTAGGTTTAGAGTGCGTAGTGTTCATGGGTGCAGAAGACGTCAAACGTCAGGCCATGAACGTGTACCGCATGCGCTTACTCGGGGCAACTGTTGTACCTGTAGAAAGTGGCTCTAAAACCTTAAAAGATGCCATGAACGAAGCTATGCGTGACTGGGTGACCAATGTCGATTCAACGTATTATGTGATTGGTACTGTGGCAGGCCCACATCCGTATCCACAATTGGTACGTGATTTCCAATCTATTATTGGTCGTGAAGCACGTCGTCAAATTCAAGAGCAGGCAGGTCGTTTACCTGACGCACTTGTGGCGTGTGTCGGTGGTGGTTCCAATGCAATGGGCTTGTTCTATCCATTCTTGAATGATGCCGAAGTGAAAATGTACGGTGTTGAAGCTGCGGGCTTGGGCATTGAAACAGGCAAGCACTCTGCGCCATTGAATGCTGGACACGTAGGCGTATTGCACGGCAACCGTACTTATTTAATGTCGGATGCGCAAGGTCAGATCATTGAAACACATTCTATTTCTGCAGGTCTAGATTACCCAGGTGTAGGGCCAGAGCATAGCTTCTTAAAAGATATGCACCGTGTCGATTATGTGCCAATCAATGACCAAGAAGCTTTGCAAGGTTTCCGTGACCTAACCCGTATTGAAGGGATTATTCCTGCATTAGAAAGTTCACATGCGATGGCGTATGTCACCAAGCTTGCGCCAACGATGGATAAAGACCAAATCATTATTGCGACCGTTTCAGGTCGTGGTGATAAAGATTTAATGACCGTTGCACGTTTAGATGGCGTAGAAATGGTAGATATGTAAATTGCCGCATGCTTGAAATAGCGCAGGCTAAATTTTTATTCAATCGTGCTGAAGCAATTCGGCACGATTTTTTAATTGGTTCATTTAAAAATTCTCGCTACTTTAAAACCATTAAAGCTAAAAATTATGTAGGGGACGGGTATGCCAAGTTTATTCATCGTCATGTTGGGTGGGCGTCATGCACGGGCGAACACAGAAGTGCATGATGTGGTACTTGCAGTGGGTGATACTTTAGAAGAAACCTATCCTCAACTCAAGCAGGCTTGGTTTGCAGAACCCAAAGGCTTACATATTGATGCGTGGGCGCAAATCAACGGTGTGGAGTTTGAAGGCAAATCTTACTATTTGAAATTTACAGATGCACAGCCGAATCAATCTGAAAATCGTCTGTATTTAATTAATTTGGGTGGCTATGATCCGCGTGAATTTGGAGAATTGCATCGTTATGTGTTGGTGGTAGCACAAAATCCAATGGTGGCAAAGCAACGTGGAAAAGCTTATTTTGCCCAGCACTGGCAAAAACAGCATACCGATCGGGTTTTAGAGGTAGATGATTGTTTGGCAATTGATCAGGTGCACGGTCGCTATGTGCAACTGGTTGAAGGTTCATTTTCAGCTAATCGCTGGGAAAATACGTATCTGACTTTGGATTCAGATGTTTAAATCTTCTTAGATTAGCTTTTACTTTAAAATAGATTGTCTTTTATGGGCAGTTTTAGCTACTGCCACCACTCACGTTGAGTCACTAATGTTGAACTCGCGAGCGAAGTCTGATGAATGTACTTACAAGCATTGTTGATTTTATAGTCACTTGAGTGGCGAAAAAAGAAAACAATCTATGTTTTTATAAGTTTTTCAACAAAATCATAAGCTGCGGGTTTTTTGTACATGCATTTGTAGGCATAATACGACCAAAGATGAATTGTTTTAGACAATAGGGAATGTCTTCAATGGATTTAATTCAGGCGAATGGACAACCGCATTATGGACGTTTTAGTGAACTTCCCAAAAAGATTGATTACCAAGCCTACCAATACAAAACACCGTATGGTGAAGTACTGTCGGGTTGGCGTAAGCGATTAAAATATAAAAAGTTTAAATTTTGTAGCATTCAACATGAGCACTATACCATTGGTTTAGCCATTGCAGATATTGCATGGGCAGGTCATGGTTTTGTCTATATTTATAATCACATGACGGGTGAAGTGCAGGAATGGAATGCGATTAATTTTTTATCCCGCAATACCGTGTTGGATGAACAGCCGTTATTCAATCAAAGTTATTTTGATAAATCTCCATTTCAAATTGAAATTCAACATGCCAATGGTGTGCGCTATATCCGTGTGACCAAATATGGCGAAATTAAACTCAGTGCTCGTATTTTTTGTGCAGGTACAGACCCATTAAGCATGTGCAGCCCGACAGGCATTAATGGTTGGACTTATACCCAAAAATTGACCACGTTGGGTTGTGAAGGGTATTTTGTCAATAAAACAGGACAAACCATTCAATTCCATGAGCGGACTTTTGCCTCACTAGATGATACCTGTGGTTTTTTGCGTCCTGAAACAGCATGGTTTTGGTTGTCGTGTAATTTCTGGGATACCGAAAACCGCCGTGTGGGGCTGAATTTAGCTTCTGGTGTGAATGAAAGTTTTGGCAATGAAAACTGTTTGTGGATCAATGGCGTGCTGTATCCCTTAACAGATGTGCTGTTCCAACATGAAGATGAAGATTTGTGGAGTATTCGCTCACTGGATCATCAGCTGAATTTAACCGTCAGCACAGGTTGGCGTCGTTATGAAAATCTGAATTTGCGTTTGGTGGGCAGTCAGTTTAGTCAATGGCAAGCTAAAATTAGCGGTACGATTCAGCAAGGCGATACCGAGATTATTTTACTGAATGAATATGGTTTGCTTGAACAGCATTATGCCAAGTGGTAGGGCAAGTTTTTAACCAAGATTGTACGTCACCACTTGCAGATTATCATGTGACGTCATCTATCACTCACTTGAATCGCCATTGAGTTTTTACATAAACGGCAAAAAAAGGCGCATTATGCAATTTCACTATGCGTTCAGAATTGGCATGATATTGCGAAATATATCAAGGTGAGTTTCACATGGCACAAGGTCTTTTGGCGGGTAAGCGTTTTTTAATTGCTGGTATTGCAAGTAAATTATCTATCGCATTTGGTATTGCAGAAGCATTGCATCGTGAAGGTGCAGAATTAGCATTTACTTATCCGAATGAAAAACTCAAAAAACGTGTTGATGACTTCGCTGCACAATTTGGCTCAAGCATTGTATTGCCTTGCGATGTAGGCGTAGATGCAGAAATTGAGCAAGCTTTTGCTGACTTGGCAAAGCACTGGGATGGTTTGGATGGTTTGGTTCACTCGATTGGTTTTGCGCCTGCGCATACTTTAGATGGTGACTTTACCGATGTTACAGATCGTGATGGTTTTAAAGTTGCGCATGACATTAGTGCTTATAGCTTTATTGCGATGGCACGTGCTGCAAAACCATTATTACAAGCACGCCAAGGTTGCTTATTGACTTTGACTTATCAAGGTTCTGAGCGTGTGATGCCAAACTACAACGTCATGGGTATGGCGAAAGCATCTTTAGAAGCAGGTGTACGCTACTTGGCTTCAAGCTTGGGTGCTGACGGTATTCGCGTGAATGCAATTTCTGCAGGCCCAATTCGTACGCTTGCCGCATCAGGCATTAAATCATTCCGTAAAATGTTAGACCTCAATGAAAAAGTTGCACCTTTAAAACGCAACGTGACCATTGAAGATGTTGGTAATGCGGCATTATTCCTTTGCTCACCATGGGCGAATGGTATTACTGGTGAAATTCTGTATGTCGATGCAGGTTTTAACACGGTTGGTATGAGCGCAGAATTAATGCTAGATGCTGAATAAGCATTGCATCAAGCAGATAAAACCGAAGTTTAGGCTTCGGTTTTTTTATCGCTGCATTTTAAGCAAGAGGTATTTTGCAGATTGCTGTAATTTTATTTTCTTCTTTGGCGCATCTGCTGCTATAAATAGATGAGTTGACAATATTTCAAAATAAAACTGGGTTTTAGGTCTTAAAAATGAATGCGGAACAATTGCAAAAAACGTTACATGCCAGTCAATATGCAGAACAAGTCTTGGCAAATCACGAAAGCCTGTTACAGCAGGATTATGCAATTGACCAATTTCTAAAACCGCTGAGCGCAGACTATATTCATCAATTGGTGATTTCCACTTTACAAGACATTCAAGATGAAACCTTGTGGATGAAAACCCTGCGAATTTTACGCGCGCGTTTAATGTTCCGCTGGATTTGGCAAGATGCCAACCAACTCACCGATGTGGTGACGTTGACGCAGGAACTTTCAGACTTTGCCGATATTTGTGTGCAAGTAGCCAAAGATTTTGCTCGGATTCCGTTGGTCGCCAAGCATGGCGAACCGATGGGGTATAACGGTAAAGTCCAAGACCTGATTGTGGTCGCCATGGGCAAACATGGCGCGCAGGAACTGAATTTATCCAGCGACATCGACCTGATTTTTGCCTTTGATGAACAAGGCGAAACCAATGGACGCAAGTGTATTGAAGTGCAGCAATTCTGCATTTTATGGGGACAAAAACTGATCTATCTATTAGATCATATCACCGCCGATGGTTTTGTTTTCCGTGTCGATATGCGTTTACGTCCGTGGGGTGATGGTTCGGCTTTGGCGATTAGCCATGTCGCACTGGAAAAATATTTAAGCCAGCATGGACGCGAATGGGAACGCTATGCTTGGATTAAGGCACGTATTATCACAGGTGGGCAAGAAGGTTATGAACTGCTGGAAATGACCCGACCTTTCGTATTCCGCAAATATGTCGATTACACCGCCTTTGAAGCCATGCGCGAAATGAAAGCCATGATTGAGCGCGAAGTGCAGCGTCGTAATATTGAAGACAATATTAAATTGGGCGCGGGCGGTATTCGTGAAGTTGAATTTATTGTGCAGGTTTTTCAGCTGATTTACGGTGGTTCAAAACTAGAATTACAAGACCGCCAGTGTTTGGTGAGTTTGCGCCATTTGGGTGAAGCTGAATTGCTAGAGCCACAAGCCGTACTGGATTTGGAAGATGCCTATTTATTCCTGCGTCGAGTAGAACATGCCATTCAAGCCTTGAATGATCAGCAAAGCCAAGCTTTACCGACTGAACCTGAGTTACGCGCACGCATTAGCGATACTTTGGGCTTTGCCGATTGGGACAGCTTTATGCAGACCCTAAATGAAAAGCGTGTCAAAGTCATTTATCAGTTTGAGCATTTAATTAAAGAAAATGAACCCGATTCTTTGCTGGAAAATTACAGTCAGCTAGAAAAACAGCTCGATGCGGTACTAGACGATCAAGCGAAAAATTTAGTGCATGAGTTCTGGTATGGACATGCCATTAAAAAACTCACCGCCAAAGCTTTACAGCGTTTAAAAACCTTTTGGCCACACTTGATTGAAGCAGTGTTGCAGTCAGAAAATCCACAAATGGCATTGATGCGTTTAATGCCACTGGTCGAATCTGTTCTGCGTCGTACCGTGTATTTGGTCATGCTGATTGAAAGCAAGGGGGCACTGCAACGCTTGGTAAAAATGGCCACAGTCAGCCCGTGGATTTGTGAAGAATTAACGCAATATCCTGTGTTGTTAGATGAATTTTTATCTATGGATTTTGAATTGCCAAAACGCAGTGATTTGGAAGATTCTTTACGCCAACAATTGCTGCGCATTGAACTGGATGAAGTTGAAGACCTCATGCGGGTGCTGCGTTTATTCAAAAAATCCAACGTATTGACAGTTGCGGCCAGCGATGTACTGGCAGAAAGCCACTTAATGAAAGTGTCAGATGCGTTAACTGATATTGCCGAAGTGACCGCAAATGCAGCCCTACAACTGGCCTATCAGATGATTGTCAAAAAACATGGTTATCCGCTAGACAGTGAAGGGCAGCGCTGTGGTTTGGAGCATAACGCTTTTGCCATTATTGGTTATGGCAAAGTAGGTGGCATCGAACTTGGTTACGGCTCAGATTTAGACGTGGTTTTTATTCACAACATGGATGAACAAGCCGATACTGATGGCATTAAACCGATCAGTGGCTTTGAATTTGCTATGCGGGTGGCACGTAAATTTGTATCTTTAATGACCACGCAAACTTTAGATGGTCGAGTTTATGATGTCGATACCCGTTTACGTCCTTCGGGAGATGCGGGTTTATTGGTGACCAGTTTACGGGCCTTTGAGCAATATCAACTGAAAAGTGCGTGGCTGTGGGAGCATCAGGCTTTAGTGCGTGCGCGCAGTATTGCGGGTGAGCAATGTTTACGTGACAAGTTTGAAGTGTTGCGTTGTCAGATTTTAACCCAGCCGCGAGATGAAGCTTATGTCCGCAGTGAAGTGCTGAAAATGCGTCAAAAAATGAAAGATCATTTGGGTTCATCTAAAGAGCAAAAAAAAGATGGAATTTTTCATTTAAAACAGGATGCAGGTGGTATCGTTGATATCGAATTTATGGCACAGTATGCGGTATTAGCCTGGAGTGGGTCGAATCCTGATCTCGCCCATTATTCCGACAACGTAAGAATCCTTGAAGATGCCGCAAAAACAGGTTGCTTATCCAGCGACGATGCGACAGCATTGATTCAAGCTTATCTCCGTGAACGAGCCGAAAGCCACCGCTTAGCCCTTGCAAATCAATCCATGCAAGTCAATGCTGCGGACTGGTACGATACCCGTGAGGTCGTTTGCAAGTTATGGCAAAGATTAATTGATCCGACTGCTATGTCTGCGTTGGATTAAAATGACTATTGTATAAACATTTGGAGTGTGTGCCATGAATTTGGCTGATCGTGATGGTTTTATTTGGCAAGATGGACAATTGGTTGACTGGCGTGATGCAAAAATTCACGTCTTAACGCATACCTTACACTACAGTATGGGTGTGTTTGAGGGTGTCCGCGCTTATGAAACGCCAAACGGAACTGCGATTTTCCGTCTTCAGGACCATACTAAGCGTTTGTTAAACTCTGCAAAAATCTATCAAATGAAAGTACCATTTGATCAAGCAGCTTTAGAACAGGCGCAAATTGATGTGGTACGTGAAAACAAACTTTCATCGTGCTATTTACGTCCATTAATTTGGATTGGTTCTGAAAAACTGGGTATTGCTGCAACCAATAACACCATTCATGCTGCTGTTGCGGCTTGGGGTTGGGGTGCATACTTGGGTGAAGAAGCGATGGCTAAAGGTATTCGCGTTAAAACTTCATCGTTTACGCATCATCATCCAAACGTGACCATGTGTAAAGCTAAAGCTTCTGGTAACTACACTTTGTCTATTCTTGCACACCAAGAAGTAGCGCAAGCAGGCTATGACGAAGCGATGTTGATGGATCCACAAGGTTATGTATGTCAAGGTTCTGGCGAAAACGTATTCTTAATTAAAGATGGCGTTTTACATACACCAGACATCGCAGGCGGTGCTTTAGATGGTATTACGCGTCAAACGGTGATCACCATTGCTAAAGACTTGGGATATGAGGTAGTTGAACGCCGTATTACGCGTGATGAATTCTACATTGCCGATGAAGCCTTCTTTACAGGTACAGCAGCAGAAGTTACCCCAATTCGTGAATACGATGACCGTGTAATTGGCTGTGGTTCACGTGGCCCAATTACTACTGAAATTCAAAAAACTTTCTTTGACGCAGTTCAAGGCAAGAATGACAAATATGCACATTGGTTGACTTACGTTAAATAAGTCACGCGTGTGTACCTGAGTCAACATGATTGACTCAGGTGTGATGACCCCGTTCAGGCAATAGTTTGAATGGGGTTTTATTTTGTCTGCTATTGCGTTATGAGTTAGCTAAACATCTTGCGAGGTTTATCTCTCACGTTACAGATATAGATGAATGATCAACTGTTTCTTCGTTGAGTTGGTGGTGTGCAAATTTGATCTTTTGGATAGATTCAGCCGCCCAAAACATGGCTTTTTTATAGCGATAGGCAATCCCTGTAATTGGTGAGATTTGATGTTAAAAAACGCTCAGTCTGTTGAATGTGATAGGAGATAGTGAATTAAATACGTGAAAAGTGTAGTAAAAATTAGGCTAAAAACTGAATTTTGACCATTCTTTCAAAAATAAACCTACTTAAAATGTAACAAAAGTTAAAATAAAAATGTTGTTAAAGTTAAATAAAAACAATGTGTTGGTTTAAATGTAAATAAATATATTTTTTGGGTATCCCTAGAATTGGTATCACAAGTTTTAGGGAGTGGGCTGCTCCCTAGTTTTTTGCGATGTCATTTAAAACAGTACTTTAATCTCCTAATTAGCTGAATTCCAAGGTTTATTTAATATTGTGTGAATTAGGGCGTATAGATGGCTTTTTGTGAGAAATACCTAAAATGAAGAAGCTCGCTAAGGATTGAGTTTCAATAATTCTAACGATATCTCAAGTGAGTGAATGATTAAAAAATGGTTTTTTATAAGAGTTATGGAGAAGTGACATGTCTAAATTTATTAAAACTGCTGCTGCTTTGATGGTTTTCGGAGCTTTTTCAACGGTAACAATGGCGGGTGGTAATCATCATCCTAAACCAGACCCTAAGCCAACCCCAGTATGTAACGAAGGGCCATGTACAGGAAGTATTCCAATTCAAGTGATTGTGCCTAAGCGCTGTGAGCTGAAAGTGAAAACACCAAGTATCTCATTAAAAGATGGTGCAGAAGCTTCTGGTCAATTTATGGTTGGGGCGAATGCAAAGTACAACTTATTGGTCGATACCGACAACCGTGTTGGTGGAGGCAAAACAACCAAATCTGCAGCCAAATCAGGTAGCCATGCAGTGGGCTTAACAGTTGAAACCAAGCTTACGGGTTCATCGTCTGTGATTCAGTTAAATGATCAGCAAACCAACATTGCGCCAGGTAGCAATGGCTGGAATTCTTACAATGTCTTGGTTAAAAGTGAGGGCGTAGGTATTTCTAAACCAGCGGGTACTTACACCGATAAATACAACATTCGAGTGTCATTCTAATTCGCTTGAACTCAATCTAAATCAGTTGGCTTTACCGACAGGGTGGAGTCAACTTTTTAGTCTAAAGAAATACAAAATAAGACATTGCTGGGGGAAGTATGAAACGATTATTGAAATATATGCTGGTTGCAGGTTGCTTATGTGTAGAAGCTGTTTATGCAAACTTGGTCATTTCACCTACGCAAATGTATTTGGGCGATAAAGCACGACAACGCAGTGCAACAGTAGTCATGGAAGCCACAGACCTTACTGAACCGAAAAGCTTTGAAATGTCTGCCTATAAATGGTCGCAAAATGCACAGGGTGAAGATGTGCTAGAACCAGAACAAGACATCTTAATTAATCCTAAAAACTTTGTTTTACAACCGAATGCACAACAAGTGATACGCGTAGGTTTTAGCCGACCACTTTCTAAGGAAGAAATGGCGCAAGAAAAAACTTGGCGTATTGTTTTTAAAGAAATTGCCCCTGTGGTGGAAGAAGACGCCTTACAATTTTTATTTACGATTTCTGTACCGTTGTTTGTTGGTAAGCAAGATGCCATTCAGGTGACTGCAACCCCGCGTTACCAGAACGACCACTTATTTTTAGAGATAGAAAATCATGCTGCATCGCATGTGCAAATTTCTTCAATCAGCATTTTAAATCAACAAAAACAACCCATTGCAACCACACGTGAAATGAAATATTTGTTAAATCAACAAAAACACAGCTTTGATATGGGGCAAATCAAACTTAGTGATTTGAAAAATTACATACTCAAACTTGAAACAGATAAAAGTGAGCAAGCCATTGAGTTAAAAATGAAGGGCTAAATCATGCATAGAACTCGACTGTTTTTTGCGCTGCAATGTGTCCTGTGGGGGATACCATTACCTGCCAATGCTGCCAATGCTGCCAATGCTGAAATGGCGTTGAATAGTGTTTGGCTGAATGGCGTAGATCGTGTCATTGAAAGTTTGGTGTTGCAGCAGGATGGGCAACGCTATATGGAATGCGAGGTCTTGCAGCAACTTGGTTTACAGCAAGACCGTTTACAAAAACACAGTGCACAAACTCAGTTCTGTTCTGTAACCACCAATGAAATTCAGTCTGAACAAGACTTTGCGCTGCAAGCGATTAAATTGACCGTACCTGCCAGCTATTTTATAGATGCACAACTGAGCCAAACCCATGCGATTCCGTCTAAAGCAGAGTTGGGCGGTTTTTTAAATTATAATGTGCTGTATGCACGTTATGATAATTACAATGAATTAAATGGTTTGGCGGAGCTTGGTATTTTTAAAGATTACTGGATTTTTAAAAATGGCATGATGTATCGCAAAGAGGCAGAACAGGATCAAGATAAGCTACTGCGTTTGAATACCAGTTTTGAAATTGAATTTCCATCACGTTATCAGCGTTTAACTTTGGGTGATAACACCAGCGTTTACAATCCTTTATTAGATACATTCAGATTTGGTGGTGTGTCTTTTGGTTCAAATTTTAGTAGTTATCCAGACTTTATTTATTGGAATGTACCCACCTTAAGAGGCAGTGCTGTACTGCCATCCACCGTCGATTTATACATTAATGGCATCAATCTATATCAGCAACAAGTGACGCCTGGGCACTATACCTTAAATACGGGTGCAAATATTCAGCAGTCGGGCGAGGCGCAAGTGGTGGTGGAAGATGTATTGGGAAATCGTACCGTGCAATCTTTTCCAGTTTATGTCACCACGCAACTACTCAAACCAGGACTGAACGAATACAACTTTTCTGCAGGAAAGCTGCGTTATGACTACGACTACGTGTCGGATGATTATCGGGAGTTTTTTGGCAACCTTTATTTCAGACGTGGAATTACAGACAGCACGACTTTAGGAACCAATTTAAGTTATAGCAAAGATGTGCAGAATGTCGGGTTGCTATGGACGCAATCTCTCAGCAAATATGCCTTGTTAGATACGCATGCTGCGTCTAGCCACAGTGATTGGGGCGATGGTTATACCTTTGGCGCTTCGTTAAGCCGTAATGGAAGTCGGGTTGCACTTGGTGCAAGTCATAAATACTACAGTCCTGAATATCGTGGTTTGGGTTATAGCGATATGACACAAACAGTGGAATACGACAACTTAGCTTATGTCAGTATTTTCAATATTCCTTTCATTAATACCTTAAATGTGAACTATCTAGAGCGCCGTTATCATCCCAATGCAAATAATAGCTTTGCAGATAGCCAAATGCTTACAGTTGGTTTTTCTCGTATGTTTGGGCGTCAAACTTCACTGTCGTTTTCTTATTATAAAGATTTGAAAGTGCAGGATAGTGACGGGGCATATTTAACACTGAATTATCAATTTGACCAACGCCGCAGTGCGCAGCTTTCGCATAATTTTGATGAGCAAACCCAGTTGCGTTATGCACAGAGCAGCCTGACGCAAAATGGTGTGGATTACACTCTTGCTGTGCGTCACCAACAAACAGAAGGGGATATTGGGGTAAATGCCTATACCGCCCTGAAAATGCCGATGGGTAATTTATATTTAAGCCACGATGAAAGTGAACGCTTTAGCTACAGTCAAGCCAATTATCAGGGTGCAGTAGTGTGGTTAGACCGTAAATGGGCCATGACCAAATATGTAGACAATGCTTTTGCTTTGGTGAATGTTGGTGATATTCCAAATGTGGAAGTACAACGTGCCTTAACACCTGTTGGTAAAACCAATCAACACGGTTATGTGTTTGTGCACGACATTGTGCCTTACGTCAATTACGACGTGTCTTTTGATCAAGACCAGTTAGATTTGTATGACAGCTTTGAATATTCAAGCCAAAAAGTGATTGGTATGAATCAACGCGGCTATAAAGTGAATTTCCCTGTTCAGCGTACAGGATTGATCATATTGCATTTACTCACGCCCGATCAGCAGACCTTTGTGCAGGGCAGTGAAGTGTATTTAAGTGATGATGCAACCGAATTTGTACCTGTGGGCAGCGATGGAAAAGTACATTTATATGGTGTGAAAGCAGGCAGTTATACGCTGAAGGTTAAAACCAAAGGTGGAAAAGTTTGCCATAGTTCACTTGACGTCCCTCAAATTAAAGCAGGCACTGTTCCACAAACCAGACAGTTAGATTTGATTTGTCAGTAAGTATATCAGCAGGATGATTGAGGATGAGAACATGAAAAAATTAGGGATGGTAAAAAAATTAAGTCTAGTGCTGTGTGGATGCTGGATTTGTTTTCCTGCACAGGCTTGCACCATTGGTTCGGTCAGTGAATCTTTATTGCAAATGAGCTCACAATACCGTAGCCAGACTGCAACCAGTTTTAATGTGCGCTGTGATCGAGGTTATAGCATTCAGTTCAGTAGTCGTAATTTACGTGACAAACATGGCAGCAGTTTTGTGAATAATGGCACACACCGTTTACGCACCAGTATGAGTATTATGGGAGCAAAAACAAATCTGTGGAACACGCCCATCGCAGGGCATGTTTCTACGACAGGACATAAATACAGTGTCGCGGTACGCTTGGATGAACAACCGAGTTTGACAACGCCAGCAGGTCGTTATACCGATGAGTTGTATATTAATTTACTTTTTTAGAGGGCTTCGATGTGCAGCAGATCAGGTATTCAGCAAACAAGATATTCAGCAGGCAGGTATCCAATATCTGCTTTTTTTATCTATTTAGGGTGAATGACAGCAAACGATTTACATTAAATTTATACATAAAACTATGTGTGCAAAACTAGGTATAGGCGATCATCGAGTTGTTAAAAAAATGACAAATGTGTCACCAAAGCATCATATTACTGCAATGCAGCTGCTCTATGCTAGCAAGCATAAAATAAGAATTGAGCAAAAAGGCGATGAGCAATGTATTGGCAAAGCAGAGCAGTAAATTAGAGCGTTACAGCGATGCATTTAAATTTCATTTCAAACAAGATCAAAAACAAAAAAGCAGCCAGCCTACCTCTGAACTCTCAGACCTTGTCCGCCCACGTTTAAAAATTGCCCTTGTAACAGAAACTTGGCCACCTGAAATTAATGGTGTGGCACGTTCACTGTTGCAGCTTTGCAAAGGATTGCAGGAACTTGGACACAAAATTTTATTGATTCGCCCTGAACAAAAACAAGCCTGCACTCAATTCCAACCGTATCAAGAATGTCTGGTAAAAGCACAAGCCATTCCTAAATATCATAATTTACAATTTGGCTGGCCGCAGTGGTCTAAACTTTCGCAGGCTTTAGATGAGTTTCAACCTGATGTGGTGCATATCGTCACTGAAGGCCCTTTAGGGCTTGCCAGTTTACATATTGCAAAATCAAAAAATATTCCAGTATCAAGTGGTTTTCACTCCGCATTTCAAGATTTTAGCCGTTTTTTCGATTTGGCATTTTTACTCAAGCCAATTCAGCACTATCTAAAATGGTTTCATAACAATACCTCGCTGACGTGTGTGCCAAGTAGCCACACCGAAAAATCATTGCGTCAGTTTGGTGTGCAAGGGCCTTTGGTGGTGGTTGGGCGTGGTGTTGATGTCGAATACTTTTCACCAGATTTTCGTTCGCCTCAACTTAGAGCGAGCTGGGGTGCCAGTGAAAACACGCGGGTGATGTTGTATGTAGGGCGTCTATCACCTGAAAAAGAAGTCAATCTTATTATTGATGCCTATCAGCGTATGCCAAAAAATACTGAACAGCCTGTGAAATTGGTGATTGTCGGAGATGGCCCAGACCGTGAGCGTTTAGAAGCCATGAACACTCAGGGAGATATTGTTTTTACAGGTAGTTTAAGTGGCACAGCACTTGCACAAGCCTATGCCAGTGCCGATGTGTTTGCTTTTGCCAGTCAGGTCGAAACCTTTGGCAATGTCGTGTTAGAAGCTATGGCCAGTGGCTTGCCTGTCATTGCTTATGACTATGCCTGTGCACGTTTACATCTCAAACCGAATGAAACAGGCTGGTTGAGTTCACTTGGTCAGCCAGAAGATTTGGTCGGTCATATCCACCGACTTCCCGATCTTACAACCCTTAGACAGATGGGCGAACACGCCCGCAAAGCGACTTTAAATATTGGCTGGCAGTATCCAGTCCAACAATTTGAGCAGGCGTTATATCTGGTGGCGAAGGAGCTACACATGCCATCTTAGCTATACGCCAAAGAGGAGAGAACTGATGAAGTTTAAAAATGCAAAAATAAGAATGCTGGATCTCGACTTAAAAGGCTGTTTGTATCTTAACCATTTTTCCCACTCTCAGCGGGTGGCACAATTTTTTAAAGTTATTAGCCGTTTGGGCGATGGTGTGTTCTGGTATGTCATGCTCGCAAGTGCATGGATGATGCAGGGCATTGGTTATAGTTTACAAATTATTTATCTGTTGTTAGGCGGATCTGTCGGCACAGGTATTTATAAATATTTAAAACAAAAAACCGTCCGTCCACGTCCGTATCAGGTACACCAAGTGATCCGTTTGGGTGAACGTCCCTTAGATCATTTTAGCTTCCCATCAGGTCACACTTTGCATGCAGTCATGACCACAACGGTTTTGGGTTATATCCAGCCAGTATTGTTGATGTTGATGTTGCCCTTTACGATTTTGGTGGCCGTTTCCCGTATGATTTTAGGCTTGCACTATCCGAGTGATGTGGCAGTCGGGGCGATGATTGGCGGTTCAGTGGCGAGTGCGATTATTTTGGCTGCACCTTATGTAAATATTGTTTTATAAGCTTGGATAAAACCAAATCGAAAATTCAGTGCAGTAATGGCAGGCAGCCCATGCGAAATTTGTTAAAGTAGTCGCTGTCTTGACTAGAATAGGGAATACACATGGGTTTACGTTGGACGGACAGCATCGACATTGCCATTGAGTTATATGAGGCGCATCCCGATGTCGATCCGCAATGGATTCGTTTTACCGATTTGCACGCTTGGGTCTGTGCTTTGCCAGAGTTTCAAGATGATCCCGAAAAATCGACTGAAGGCATCTTAGAAGCCATTCAAATGGCGTGGATTGACGAAGCACGTTAATCTAGCGGTGTGAAGCAAGATTGATTTGCCGATCAAGGTCCTGCACAATGCGCTTCATATCGAAAAAAGCAATTTTTTTACACATCAAAAGCAGAAAATAGCCCATTATTCGGTATAATGCGGCAAAATTTTCGCGTCAACATTGACTTAAGGAGCCAATCATGGCTATTGAACGTACTTTATCTATCGTAAAACCAGATGCAGTTGCTAAAAACCACATCGGTGACATCTTTGCTCGTTTCGAAAAAGCTGGTCTTAAAATCGTTGCGACTAAAATGAAACACCTTTCTCAAGCTGAAGCTGAAGGCTTCTACGCTGAGCACAAAGAACGTGGTTTCTTTGGTGACCTAGTTGCGTTCATGACTTCTGGTCCAGTCGTTGTTTCAGTTCTTGAAGGTGAAAACGCAGTTCTTGCTCACCGTGAAATTTTAGGTGCAACAAACCCTAAAGAAGCTGCACCTGGTACAATCCGTGCAGATTTCGCTGTAAGCATCGACGAAAACGCTGCTCACGGTTCAGACTCAGTTGCATCTGCAGAGCGTGAAGTAAACTACTTCTTTGCTCAAACTGAAGTTTGCCCACGTACTCGTTAATACGCAGTATTCAAACCAGATAAGTGTTATTATGCTTATCTGGTTTTTTATTCTCCGATTTTTATTTTCTGAATAAACCTTTGCTCACCTCTTGAGCTTCTCCTTTCATCTTTAGACATGGTTTAGGTATACACACATGAGTACAGAAGTCCTCGCTGCATCTGCGACAGATGTTCAGCAAGCATCTGCGTCCGCTCCTGCACAGTCTGCGACTGCAGAGAAAGTGAATCTCCTTGGCATGTCACGTCCACAAATGGAAAAATTTTTTGAAGATTTAGGCGAGAAGAAATTCCGTGCAGGGCAGGTGATGAAATGGATTCACCAGTTTTTTGTCACAGATTTTGCCGAAATGACCAATATTTCAGGCAAGTTACGTGAAAAACTGGAAAAGATTTGTGAAATTAAAGCGCCTGAAGTGGTGCATAAAAATTATTCTAAAGACGGTACCCGTAAGTGGGTATTCCGTGTGGGTGATGGTGAAGGCTCATTGGTCGAAACCGTTCTGATTCCTGCCGAAGATAAAACTGGCTCACGTAAAACCCTGTGTATTTCATCGCAAGTAGGTTGTGCACTGGACTGTTCATTTTGTTCTACGGGTAAACAAGGTTTTCAGCGTGACCTAACCCAAGCCGAAATTATTGGTCAGTTGTGGATGGCAAACTATTCCTATATGGAAGATGTGCCTGTGATTGAACGTGAGCGTTCTGTGACCAACGTGGTGATGATGGGTATGGGCGAACCGTTGTTGAATTACGATGCCGTCTTGAACGCCATGCGCATTATGCTAGATGACTTTGCTTATGGCATGTCTAAGCGTCGTGTGACTTTATCGACTTCGGGTGTTGTACCTAAAATTGACCAATTGGCACAAGATATTGATGTGGCTTTGGCAATTTCTTTGCACGCCACCAATAACGAACTGCGTGATGAACTTGTTCCAATCAATAAAAAATATCCATTGGAACAATTAATCGCAGCTTGTCAGCGTTATATTGGCAAAGATGGCAACGAAAGTGCGCGTAAACACGTGACCATTGAATATGTCATGTTAGATGGTGTAAATGACCATCCTGAACATGCGCAGCAAATGATTAAGCTACTCAAGAACCTGCCAAGCAAGATTAATTTGATTCCATTTAACCCATTTCCGCACGCGCCGTATGGACGTTCAAGCCGAAATCGAATTATTTCTTTCCAAAAAACTTTGTCTGATGCAGGTTTTGTGTGTACGATTCGTCAGACACGTGGTGATGATATTGATGCTGCGTGTGGGCAATTGGTCGGACAAGTGGCAGACCGCACCCGCCGTGCCGAACAGTGGAAAAAGAAAGTTGCAGCGCAAAATGAAATCATACGCTCGCAAGGATAATGACTTGTATAGATAACTAACTTGCATCGAACGAAGACGCAAAGGGGATGTCCATGAATAAGCCTGTATTTAAAATCGCACAAATTACAACTGTTTGTATTTCGGCAATTTTTGCTGCAGCTTGTCAAACCACAGCTCCAACCTTAGGGCAAAAAGACCCTGAAAAAGCGGTGCAAGTACGTACGCAGTTGGCAGCAGAATACTTAAAAAATGGCGATTTAGACTCAGCCAAACGCGCACTTGATCAAGCTTTGGAAAGCGATTCACGTGATTCCACCGCCAATATGATGATGGGCGTGTTGCTGCAACAAGAAGGCAGCAAGCTGAATTTAGAAAAAGCCGATGCGTATTTTAAGCGTGCCATTGCCGCTGACCCAAAAAATGCACAAGCGCGTAACAACTATGGTACGTATTTATATCAAGTAGAACGCTATAATGATGCGATTGAGCAGCTCAGTATTGCAGGTGCAACACTGGGTTATGATCAACGCTTTAGAGCATTGGAAAATGTAGGTCGTATTTACTTGAAATTAGGCGATATAGAGAATGCCGAAAAGTCATTCAAACAAGCCTTGCAAGCCAATCGCGATTCTTATGTTTCAATGTTAGAGTTGTCGGAAATTTTATATTTAAGACAACAATTTGCACCCGCGCGACAATTGTATGAACAATTTGTACGTGCTGTGGGGCAAAAAAATCAGGGTGCGCGTGCCTTATGGATTGGGATTCGTTTAGCACGTGCCAATGGCGATCAATTGGGAACTCAGGTTTTAGTGAACCAGCTGCGTGCATTATTTCCCAATAGCCAAGAATACCAACGTTATTTGCAATTACAGTACAGTACTGAGGCCGTATGGAAGTAAATCCTAATTCACCGCAACCCACACAGGGGACAACGCCTGTACCCCATGCATTAGGAAATGTTCAACGTCCAGGTGAGTACCTTCGTCAAATTCGCGTCAATCAAAAACGCGAACTGGATGATGTTTCAAAAGATTTGAAAATTCCATTAAAAACGCTGATGGCGCTAGAGCAAGACGAATATACCGCTTTGCCTGAAGCGACCTTTATTAAAGGTTATTATCGTACCTATGCCAAATATTTACAGGTCGATGCTTCAGCCATTATTCAGCGTTTTGATGAAATTTATGCCAACGATACAGGGTTGTTGCCAAATCACGCCTTGAACAATTCACCCATCAAAATTATGGGAAAACTGCCAGGCTCTAACCGCGATCGCAATAAAAAGTGGCTCACACGTATCGCTGTGATTGTGGCGGTATTGCTGTTGTTGTGGGCATTGGTCGCGCTAATTCAAAACTGGATGTCGTCTGGTCAAGAGGGTGCAGAACCTGAAATTGCAGTACTGCAATCCGATGTGCAAATCATTTCTGACAATGCGACAGGCAGCACGCCTGCACTTGCTTCGGGCGATCAGCTGAATTTGCAATTTGCTCGTCCAACTTCAGTGCATATTGTTGACTCTGCTGGCAATGTTTTAGCGACAGGACGTCAAGCCTCTACTTTAAATTTACAAGGCGAAGCCCCATTTCAAATTCGCTTAGATGATGCGACTGCTGTGTCATTAAGTTTGAACAATGAGTCGATTTCATTATCGCCATATACTGTGAACGGAAAAGCAGAATTCCGTTTATCTCGATAATGCAGCAAGGTAGAGCGATATCATGATTGTAAATCCAATTCAACGCCGTCCGACCCGTAAAATTCGTGTGGGTTCTGTCTATGTGGGTGGTGATGCGCCCATTAGCATCCAAAGTATGACCAATACGGAAACCTGCGATGTTGCTGCAACCGTGGCGCAAATTCAGCGTTGTGTAGATGCGGGTGTAGACATCATGCGTGTTTCTGTACCGACCATGGAAGCCGCAGCTGCATTTGGTGAAATTCGAAAGCAAGTATCTGTGCCGTTGGTGGCAGACATTCACTTTGACTATAAAATTGCGTTGGCAGTTGCTGATGCGGGTGCAGACTGTTTGCGGATTAACCCGGGTAATATTGGTTCGGAAGCTAAAATTCGTGAAGTCGTAGCTGCTGCCAAACATCATGATATTTCTATGCGGATTGGTGTGAATGCGGGATCGCTAGAAAAAGATATTCAGAAAAAATATGGCGAGCCGACAGGCGCAGCATTGCTAGAATCTGCCATGCGTCATATTGATATTTTAGACCGTCTAGATTTTCAGGAATTTAAAGTTTCAGTCAAAGCATCGAATGTGTTTTTAACCATGGATGCTTATCGTTTGTTATCACAACAAATTGATAATCCATTACATTTGGGCGTAACTGAAGCAGGTATTTACCGTACAGGTACCGTAAAATCTGCAATTGCTTTGGGCGGTCTGCTCATGGAAGGCATTGGCGATACCATGCGTATTTCACTTGCGGCAGAACCTGAAGATGAAGTTAAAATCGGTTTTGATATTCTAAAATCTTTAGGTTTACGCTCTAACGGGATTAACTTTATTGCCTGCCCAAGCTGTTCACGTCAGGAATTTAACGTCATTTCTGTAATGCAGGCATTGGAGGAGCGTTTGGAAGATATTCGTACTCCAATGGATGTATCGGTCATTGGTTGTAAAGTGAATGGCCCGGGCGAAGCTAAAGAAGCTGATATTGGTGTGGTGGGCGCAAGTCCGCGTTCATTGGTTTATCGTAATGGTGAAAAGAGCCATTTAATTGATACCAATCAACTCGTTGATGAAATCGAAAGCATGGTTCGTCAGCGTGTTACAGAGCTTGAAGAAGCTAAATCTAAAGAGATTATTCGTACAAATTTTTCTGAGTAAGTCATGAGTTCAATTGTTGCAATTAAAGGTTTTAATGACATTCTTCCAACGCAAACACCTGCGTGGAGACGTCTAGAGCAACATTTAGCATCTTTAATGGATGCTTATGGTTATCAACAAATTCGTTTGCCAATGGTAGAGCAAACCAATTTGTTTAAGCGTTCAATAGGTGACGCCACCGACATCGTCGAAAAAGAAATGTATACATTCTTAGACAAGGGTAATCCGCCTGAGTCTTTGACTTTGCGTCCTGAAGGAACTGCAGGTTGTGTACGTGCCATGTTAGAGCACAATTTGCTACGTGGTGCGACACCGCGCGTGTGGTATATCGGCCCGATGTTCCGTTATGAAAAACCACAAAAAGGTCGTTATCGTCAATTCCATCAATTTGGTGTGGAAACTTTTGGCGTTGCAACACCCGATATGGATGCCGAACTTATTTTAATGACTGCGCGTTTATGGAAACGTATGGGCGTTGCCGATAAAGTCCGCTTAGAGTTGAATACCTTAGGTGAGTCGGATGAGCGTGCAGCGTATCGTGCTGCTTTGGTTGAGTTTTTGGAAGCACACAAAGCTGATTTAGATGAAGATTCACAGCGTCGTTTAAGTACTAATCCACTGCGTATTTTGGACTCGAAAGATGCTAAAACGCAAAGCATCCTAGAAAATGCTCCAAAATTGCATGATTTTATGGGTGAAGATACGCTGAATCATTTTGCCCAATTACAGCAATATTTAACCGATGCAGGCATTGAGTTTGTGATTAATCAAAAACTGGTACGCGGTTTAGATTATTACAACAAAACTGTTTTTGAATGGACAACCACGCATTTAGGTTCGCAAGGTACAGTTTGTGCAGGTGGGCGCTATGATGGTCTGGTTGGGCAGTTGAAAGGTAAAGCAGATCAGTCTGTACCTGCTGTGGGCTTTGCCATGGGCATTGAGCGTTTATTGTTGTTGCTTGAACAAGTCGAAGACAATACGCCTGTACGTGATTGTGAAGTATTCTTGTTGGCAGATCCAACAACTCAAGGCAAGGCGTTGGTTTTAGCTGAGCAAATTCGTGACCAATTCGAACAAGCGGGCAGCCAGATTCGCTTAAAAGTTGGTTCACAAGGCTCAATGAAAAGCCAAATGAAAAAAGCCGATCAATCAGGTGCAATCTATGCCTTGATTTTTGGTGAGCGCGAAGCGGAAGCACAGCAATTGGCAGTGAAAACCTTGGCAACTGCTGAGCAAACGACTGTTGCAGTGACCAAAATTGTGCCTTTCATCATTGAAAAATTTTCTTCACAATAAGCCAAATAACATAAGGAAAAGGGTAATCCAATGAGCGCATTGAGTGATGACGAACAACTTGATAGTTTAAAATCGTTTGCGAAAAAATATGGTTCAGCCATGATTAGCGGGATTTTAATTGCGTTGATTGCCTTTTTCGGATGGCAATATTGGCAGAAAAAAACCTTGGCAGAGCAGCAAATGAATACTGCTAAAGTGCAACAACTGATGGATGATGCACGTACAGCAGAAGGCAATCCAGATGCCTTCAGTCAATTGTCTGCAACTGCCGATAAAATTGTGAAAGAAGTCCCTGATTCTGCGCAAGCTATTCAAACTCAATTCTTAATGGCTAAACTCGCTTACGATCAGCAAGATTTTGCTGCCGCAGAAAAAGCCTTAAAGAAAGTTGAAAACTCTAAAGTAAAAGACCAAGGCTTAGTGCAATTGGTTAAGTTGCGTTTGGCTTATGCACAGTTGGCGCAAAAGAAATACGATGAAGCTATTCAAAGTTTGGCCGCGGTGACTGATCCTGCATTTAAAGCGACTGCAGATGAAGCGCGTGGCGATGTTTATGTCGCGAAAAATGACCGTGAAAATGCCCAAAAAGCGTATCAAAGTGCATGGGATACTTTGGTGGAACGTAAACAAGAACGTCAAATTTTACAAATAAAACTCGAAAGTGTTGGTGTTTTGGTGGATGATCCTGAAATTGAACGCCCAGTATTAGACACACAAGTGGATGAGAGCTAATGAATAGAAAGTATAAAATACCGTTTGCACTGACCGTTTTAACCCTTGCTTTGGCGGGGTGTTCCACCAATAAAATTAAAGTTGCAGAAGTTAAGCCAAATCCACTGCCAAAACTTGAGCAAGCTCAAAGTCTAGTTCCTGTATTTTCACAAAGCGTTGCATCGACTACAGCAGCCGATCCATTGCGCCTGCAATTAGATGCCGAAAACGGGGTAATTTATACTGTTGATCCTAAAGGTGAGATGGCTGCCTATCAAGGCAAACAACGTCTTTGGCAAAAACAAGTGTCTAAGCAAGGCTTAACGGCAGGTGTCAATGCTGCTGAAGGCATTGTGGTTGCAGGAAATGCCAAAGGTCAATTGTTTGCTTTAGATCAGCAAACAGGTGAGCAAAAGTGGGTTGCACAGTTAACAGGTGCAATTCTTGCGCCATCGTTAATTCAGGCGGGTCGTGTGGTGACTGTAAGTAATGACGGCACGGTATATGCACACAATGCCGAAACAGGTCAGTTGGTGTGGACTTACAACTTGCCAAACGTGCAATTTAGTTTGCGTGGTATGGCTGCACCTGTGGCGCTCGATTCACGTACTGTACTGATTGCTTCTGCAAATGCCTATGTCTATGCACTGGATATTGTTACAGGCGTACCACGTATGCAGCGCCGCGTTGCCATTAGTGAAGGCCGTTCAGACATTCAACGCTTAAATGACATTGATGGCGACCCAGTGGTTGCTGGTCAATTCTTGGTGACCACAAGCTACCAAGGTCAGGTCACCGTATTGGACTTGGCTTCACAACAAGTGATTTGGAGTGAAGATGCAAGCAGTACCAAACGTCCAGAAGTTGCGGGGAATGGTGTATTTGTCAGCACTGCAGATGGTAAAATTGCAGCTTACGAAATCACATCAGGACAAGCACTTTGGGAAAATGACAGTTTGCTCAACCGTCGTTTATCTAATCCTGTGTTGTTTGGACAATATTTAGTGGTCGGTGATTTAGATGGTGTTTTACACCTCATTGATCCAAGCTCAGGGCAACTGGTTGGACGTTCAAAAACCAATGGCGAAGTCCGTTCATTGCGTGTAATTGACAATCAACTCTATGTCGCAACGCAAAAGGGCGCATTAAGCGTTTGGCAGAACCGCTAATTTTGTTCTGACTTTTATGCTAAAATAGTTGTCCGTATTTTTACGCGGGGTAATTGAATCATCAATGCCCCGTGTTTTTATTTAATAGAGTGGTCGATGTTCTCTCTGTCGTTTGCGTGGTCGCAACGCTGAACCCAACATCCATACTCTGTTCTTTCTTCCACAGTTTCGGATGTACAGACCATTGAAACTGACTGATCTTGAATAAAGGTTAATCTATGAAACCCGTAATTGCGCTCATTGGTCGTCCGAACGTCGGAAAATCAACGCTGTTTAACCAGATTACCAAGAGCCGTGATGCACTTGTTGCTGACTTTGCAGGTCTGACACGTGACCGCAAATATGGTGATGCAACCTATCAAAATAAATCTTTCATTGTGGTCGATACTGGCGGTATTGGCGAAAGTGAAGGTGGCATCGACTCTTACATGGCTGAACAATCTAAAACAGCCATCCATGAAGCCGATATGATCATTTTTGTGGTCGATGCACGTGCAGGCTTGTTGGCATCGGATGAGCAAATTGCGCGTGAATTGCGTACTTTGGGCAAAAAAGTATTCTTGGTGGCGAACAAAGTAGATGGCGTACATGCCGAAGCCGCTTTGGTTGAGTTCTTTAAACTGGGTATGGGCGAGCCATTGCAAGTGGCTGCCAGCCATGGTCGAGGCGTTCAGCAAATGCTGGAAGACGTTTTGGCAGATGTTCCTGAAGATGAAAACCCAGATGCACATGATCAAGACACAGGTTTGCGTTTAGCCATTATTGGACGTCCAAACGTGGGTAAATCGACACTGGTTAACCGTTTATTGGGTGAAGAACGTGTAGTGGCATACGATCAGCCAGGTACGACACGTGACTCAGTCTATATTCCGTTTGAGCGCAACGAACGTAAATACACCTTAATTGATACTGCAGGTGTGCGTCGTAAAGGTAAGGTCGATGAAATGATCGAGAAATTCTCGATTGTGAAAACCTTGCAAGCCATGAAAGATGCACACGTGGTGGTGATTGTGGTGGATGCGCGTGATGGTATTGTCGAGCAAGATTTACACTTAATTGGTTATGCGCTTGAAGCAGGGCGTGCCATGGTGATCGCGATTAACAAATGGGACAATATGTCCGAATATGATCGCAAACAATGTAAGTTAGATGTTGAGCGTCGTTTTGACTTTATTCCATGGGCAAAAATCCACCTAATTTCTGCCTTGCATGGTACAGGCGTGGGCGATTTATATCCTTCTATTCATCGTGCTTATGAATCATCACACTTAAAAGTGTCACCTGCGAAACTGACCCAGATTTTGAATGATGCAACAGATGCACACCATCCACCTAAGGTGCAAGGTCGCGCCATTAAAATGCGTTATGCACACATGGGTGGACAGAATCCGCCAACCATCGTGATTCATGGTAATAAGGTCGATAAAACACCTGCAGATTACCGTCGTTATTTAGAAAACGTGTTCCGTAAAGTTTATAAGCTAGAAGGTACGCCTGTAAAAATTGAATTTAAAACTTCTGAAAACCCATTTGAAGGACGTAAGTCACAAGTGGATGAACGCACAGCCGCACGTCGTCGTCGTTATGTGCAGAAGTTTAAGAAAGCCGAGAAGAAGTTCAAGCGAGGCTAAGGCTTAAACTTTGACGTGTTTAATAAAAAATCCCGAATGTGGATTCGGGATTTTTTTTGAGCGACTTAATTGTAAGCATCCGGCTAACACAGCCTTACCAAGCGATCCTATAAGCCTTAATTTAGTTCCCACCTAAAAACAAGTGGGGACTTAATCCATGAACATGGATATATATTCAGCAACACCTCCTGTTGCT
>NZ_VPBU01000026.1:0-38191 GCF_013418565.1 Acinetobacter sp. YH12135 | reverse complement strand
CCAAGAAAAAATATGAGAGTGACCTTATTGCCATTTTCTGATGAATTTCATCTACGACAACGTAAAAGAATTGAAACATTGATAGGATTATTGAAAGAAAAATATCACTTAGTTACGAGTAAACATCGTTCGATTGCTGGTTTTTTAGCAGGCGTATTTTCTTCACTATGTGCGTATCAACTTTGCCAAAAGAATAAGCCTAAAATTCATGTGATTAAATCTTTGGCTTATCCGTAACTGGGGTTAGCTTAGTCACAGCGAATTTGATATTCATTTTTATAGTTGGTATAAGTTTCATTTAATTCAGCAAGTAATTTTTTCTCGTTATATTGCCGATCTTCAGGTTTAGAATTTTTAAGTACAATTGGCATATATTCATGTTTGTAAATCTGCGTATATTCTTCACAAATAATATGTTTGCGCTCATCTGCAGAATAGTTATCTAAATCGCGAAGCAAGATTTCATTCATTTTGGTATTGATGAGATCGAGTTCATCAAACATGCTTGGGGCTTGATCTGACGGTTGGGATGGGGAACAGCCGAAAGTGATAAAGCTACATATCAGAACGTAAACCCACTGCTTCACATTGACCCCAATGATAAAAAATCAAAGTTATATTATAGCCTTAAAAGCGTAAAATTTAAGTGAATAGTCAGTTTTATTGGCAGTGAAATCAATTGAATGACAGTGTGTCGATTTTGTGTATTTAGACAATATGGCTGACTTGGGAAATGCAGTTTTATGTGTTAGTTTTGATGAAAATGAATGTTTTTCTGCGCTGAATTTCTGCAGATGAGTATCTAAAAAATCACGAAAAATTGAGGCATGAAATGGCTAAACATTATGACTATTTGGTAATTGGGGCAGGAAGTGGTGGTATTGCTTCGGCCAATCGCGCGGCGCAATATGGTAAAAAATGTGCATTAATTGAAGTTGCAGATTTGGGCGGGACTTGTGTCAATGTGGGGTGTGTGCCTAAAAAAGTGATGTGGTATTCTGCGCAAATCGCCGATGCTATTCAAAAATACGGCCCAGATTATGGTTTTAATACTGAATTAAAATCGCATGATTGGAATACGTTAATTCAAAATCGTCAAGCTTATATTCAGCGTATCCATGCATCGTATCAATCAGGTTTAGCTAAAAACAATGTTGATGTGATTCAGGGCTTTGCTCGTTTTGTAAATGAAAAAACAGTTGAAGTAAATCAGCAGCAATACACTGCAGATCACATTTTAATAGCCACAGGAACTGAGCCAACACGTCCAGATATTGAAGGGGCAGAGCTAGGAATTGATTCAAACGGTTTCTTTGAATTGCAACAATTACCAAAACGCACGGCAATTGTCGGTTCGGGTTATATTGCCGTAGAGTTAGCAGGTGTTTTAAATGGGTTGGGTTCAGAAGTTGGATTGTTTATTCGTAAACAATTGCCGCTGCGTAGTTTAGATCAATTTTTAGGTGAAACATTACTTGAATGTATGCGTGATGAACATATCCAAGTGCATACGCAAGCCATTCCAAAGAAAGTCACTCGCCAAGCGGATCAGTCTTTGTTATTACATCTTGAAGATGGTTCACAGCATGAGGTCGATTGTCTGATTTGGGCAGTTGGACGTAAACCAAATACACAAGCATTGAACTTGGCTGCTGCAAATGTGCAGATTGATGAAAAAGGATATATCGCAGTAGATCAATTCCAAAATACCAGCCAAGCAGGTATTTATGCGGTGGGCGATATTATTGGAAAAATTGAGCTGACACCCGTTGCTGTTGCCGCAGGACGTAAATTGTCTGAACGTTTATTCAATCACAAACCAAATGAATATTTAGATTATCAAAATGTTGCCACGGTGGTCTTTAGTCATCCGCCTATTGGTACGGTGGGTTTAAGTGAAGCGCAAGCCATTGAACAGTTTGGGCAAGATCAGGTCAAAGTCTATCAATCTTCTTTTACCTCAATGTACACGGCTGTAACTCAGCATCGTCAAGTGTCTAAAATGAAATTGGTCTGCGTTGGTGATGAACAGAAAGTCGTGGGCGTGCATGGTATTGGCTATGGCATGGATGAAATTTTGCAAGGTTTTGCAGTCGCGGTCAAAATGGGCGCGACCAAGCAAGATTTTGACAATACTGTCGCAATTCATCCAACTGCTGCAGAAGAATTTGTGACTATGCGCTAATGGAGTAGCGTAGTCGCACACAAAGAGTATGGGTTAAAAAAATCCATACTCTTTTTTATTTTTGAAATTTGTAGATAAAAAATCAGAAGATAAACGTCAGAAAGATAAAGTTTGTTATCGTTATTTAGTTAGCCTAATAAGAAACCCACCGAAGTGGGCTTGTGCGATCAAACACCATCCATTGTGTCTGGGGTAGATTATCTCACGAAAATAATTAAGGTTTGATTAAGAAATTTTTGTTTTATTAAGTTTATCTTTACAACTTTGTAGTCCATGCTGCAAAGACTTTAAATCTATGTTATAATATAACTTGTACAATAAAAATATCTCTATTCTCTCGTAGTTATTCATCATCATGCTGTGCTGCATTTATTTTCTATGCACTGCAAATTAAGTGTGATGAATGTTGTTGTATTAAAAACTATGCTCAAAATTTTAATTTGAGCTTGATTTGTAAGTTATAAATGAATTGGTGTAAATATTGAAAAAAATGCAAACAATGCTTGCGAAAGCAGTGAATGGTCGCGAAATTATGGTGTCTTTGGTGGCATCAAAGAAAAAGCAAAATACCCGTGATGGTTTTAAATGGGTCGAAGTCGGAAAACATGTGTTGTTGGAATGTGGTCAGGAAATTGAACTGAATTTAGATGGTCGCAGTTTTTATACCGATACGCATGAAATGTTCCGTTTACCGCATCGGGTTAATTAAGTTTTGGTCTGAAATGAATATTCAACCTAGCTAAACTGGATTGCATAATATGTAATTTAGAAAAGCTTTTAAAAGTTTTATCCAGAAAAATCCCGTTCATTGGCGAACGGGATTTTTTTATTTTATCTTTTACTGTGGCAGAGCACAGTTGGTAATGAATTAAACCTTAACAATCAAAACAGGAACAGGAGACTGAGTCAGTACGTTTTGGGCAACGCTACCGAGCATCATCTTTTTCACTCCAGTACGGCCATGCGAACCCATAATAATCAGGTCAGCACCAATTTCATTGGCAATTTGTACAATCCCTTCAGAGGCTGCAACACCGCGGATAATTTTGGTATCTACCGAAATACCTTCACGGCTAAAGGATTGCTGAATTTCAGCCAAACGATTTTGTGCATTTTGTTCAGCCTGCATGAAATAATCGGTAATTGCTGGTGCAACTTTGTAGAAGTCCACGCCTACAAAAGGATCAACTGCAATTACACTCATAATAGTAACAGGGCAATTTAGATCTTTTGCCAATGAAAGTGCTTGTTCGGCTGCAGCATAAGACATAGGTGACTCATCTACTGGAACAAGTAAGTGTTTATAAGTTGTCATGGCAAATCCTTATTAAAAATTTATGATGAAAATATGGCTTAAAATAGTGATTAAGCTTTAACTACAAGCACAGGTAATTCTGTATGACGTAATACGTCTGTGGCAAAGCTACCCAATAATAATTTTTGGAAACCTTTACGACCATGTGAACCCATCACAATCACATCGGCATTTAAGTCTTTCGCAGTTTTGATTACACCTTCAGCAGATACCAAACCCTCAACCACGCGAGTTTCTGCATTTACACCCACTGCTTTCGCAATTTCATCTGCTTCTTTTAATGCCTTTTGTGCATTGGCTGTCGCTTGCACAAAGTATTCTTTCATAATGGCAGATGAATAATTATAGTAAAAGTCAGAATCAGTAAATGGGTCTTCCGCAACAAGGCTAATTAAGGTGAGTTTACTGTTAAATACTTTGGCAATTTCAGCTGCATGTTTGACCGCTGAAAAAGAAATTTGTGAACCATCTACAGGGACTAAAATATTTTGGTACGACATGCGGGTAACTCCAGAAATTATGATTATTCGCCTTACACTTTATTGATAGCATATAGTCTATATAGGTTCAATTTAAAATCTGAAAAAAGATTGATAATTCATTTAATTACCCGCCAAATTTGCTGAAAGAAAAGATAAGCTGAAGATGATGAATTTACTCAACTCAACGGCAAAGCTATACGATAAAATAAGATGCTAAATTTGCAAAAATAAATAGACCTTCATAATTTAATTTTAAATTACTTGGGTTTGAATTGGGCGTATGAATCTTGAGGGAAATGTGGTTTGAAAATAATTTGGATGTTGCTGTGTTTTATGTTGTTAAGTGCTTGTCAAACCACGCAGCAGAACAGTCGAATCATTGCTAGTGCATTTAATCTCACCACAGGCTTGCAGCAGAAAATCATGGATCGCTATGCACCCAAAAATATACAAGTGCAACATGATATTGTGTATGCAACGCAGCCTAATTTGAGTTTTGACTTGTATCAAAACAGTCAATTGCAAGATTTAGCCGCACGCCCGACAATTGTCTGGATTCATGGTGGTGGCTGGATTGCGGGCTCAAAAGCACATGCACGTGGCTATTTTAAATTATTAGCCGCGCAGGGCTTTAATGTAATTGCAGTACAATATCAATTCGCCCCGCATGCAACTTATCCTACTCAGTTGCAACAAATTGATCAGGCTTTAAATTACATCACGCAACATGCAGAAAAGTATCAGCTTAATCCACAACAATTATATTTGGCAGGTGATTCTGCAGGGGCGAATTTAGCTAGCCATTATGCCGCATTATTGAGTAATCCTGCATTTGCACAGCAGTCTAATTTACAACCGACTATTCAGCACAAACAACTTAAAGGGCTGATTTTGCACTGCGGGATTTATGATCTAAAAGCGTTTGTTGAAACTGCGCCAGATGAAATGAATATCGTAGAGTGGGGTGTTTATAATTTGGTGCAGGCTTACACGGGAGATCGGAAACAGGACAGTGAATTTCTGAAGAATATTTCGCCTATTCAACATTTAACGGCAAACTATCCTGCGGTATTTATCAGTGGTGGTAACAAAGACTTTTTAACAGAAACTCAATCTATGCCGATGCTGCATGCTTTACAGCAACAGCAGATTCCTGTGACGACAGCATTTTATCCAGATACAAAAGCATGGTTAATTCACGAATATCAATTTTTTATGCACCAAAAAGAAAGCCAGCAAACTTTTGCTAAAACAGTAGAATTTATCCGAAGCACAGCAGACCCTAATGTATCGCGCATACAATAAATCAATACGATGCTTCAGAAAAAGTGTTTTTTAACTGCTTAAGTTATTTAGCTTTTGCTTTGTTTAAACTTTAAAACTGCCAAAACCACACAACCAAAAATCAGTCCCCAAAATGCAGAACCAATACCAAAAAACTGCACCCCAGAAGCACTAAATAAAAAGGTCAATAAAGCGGCTTCACGCTCTGCAACGTGCTGAAAGGCGAGGGCGATGTTGTGTCCAATAGTGCCAAGCAGTGCAATTCCTGCCAAAGCAGTAATAAAAACAGCTGGGAATGACATCAACAAACTGGTGAGCGTTGCAGCAAAGATCCCCATCAAGATATAAAACAAACCGCAGCTAATTCCCGCAATATAGCGCTTACTGGCATCGGGATGCGATTGATCATCTAAGCTAATCGCAGCACTGATGGATGCGATATTGACACTAAAACATCCAAATGGTGCAAAAATAGCTTGTGCTGTGCCTGTCCAACCAATTAAGTGACGTACATTTGGGTTAAAACCATAGCTTTTGATCATGGCAAGACCGGGTAAATATTGCGATGCCATATTAATGACAAACAAAGGCAGGGCTAAACCTAAAATAGCAGACCAACTTAATTCAGGTTGCATCCAAACTGGTTGTGCAATACTCCATTGCACACTCGGCATTTGAAATTGCAAGAAGATTGGGCATAGTGCGACCCCAATCAATACAGTTAAAACAATGCTATAACGCGGGCTAAATCGTTTTGCCAATACATAGGCTGCCAATAAAGACAAAATAAATGCCCATGCTTCTTGCAGACTGGTAAATAGGGCAATCCCAAATTTAAGCAGCACACCTGCCAACATGGCGCTGGTTAAGCTTTGTGGAATATAAGTCAGTACCTTTTCAAAAATACCCAAAAAGCCAAGCACTGCTGTGAGTACGCCACAAAACAAAAATGCGCCAATTGCTTCGTGTAAGCTATAACCGCTGCCCGTGGCGATAATCAGTGCCAAGCCTGCGGTAGACCATGAGGTCGCCACAGGATATTTAAATTTCCAAGATAAAATCAGCCCGCTTAGACCAATACCTAAACCCAACGCCCAAAACCAAGAGCTGATTTGCTCAGCACTTGCGCCTAAAATTTGTGCTGCCTGAATGACTAAAACCGCGGAAACACTAATACCGACCAAGAAGGTAATAAAACCTGCAAATACTGCAGGCACAGAGAAGTCATTTAAAAGTTTTTGCATGCTTTCTTAGACATATTTTCTATAATTTATGAACAGATCATACACATTTGAACAAATAGTCAAAAGTGTTTTTTATACTTTTTTTATAGCGTTGAGCTTGCCAGTCTAAAGCCAAAACCGCAGAACAAAATACCAATGCTTGCAACGCAAATGGCTGCAATTTTATAGCGTTGATTGAAATAACTGGCTAATTTGACTCCTGAAAAAATCAAGATAGATAAATAACCCATGCTAATGATTTGTAGGACGATGGCTAAAACAGCAAAGCTCAGCATCGGGTAGGTGTAATCAGGATTGACGAATTGCACAAAAAAAGACAAATAAAACAAAATTGCTTTTGGGTTAATAACGCTAATCATTAAAGCAGTTCGGTAGGGATGAACCCGTTCAGTTGTATTGCTCGTTGCTGTTGTAGAAAGATTGGCGTGCGAAGTTCTGGTTTGTGGAAACCATGTTTTATAGGCTGCAATCAGTAGTTTAATACCTAAATAGCCTAAGTAGAGCGCACCAACTACTTTTAATAAGGTGAATAGCCATGGAAAAGCATGCAATAATGAGGCTGCCCCTAAAATGGTGCACACAATTAAAATCAGATCACCCGTAAATACACCGAAAGCAGCTGCATAGCCTGTGCGTATCCCAAAGCGTGAAGCCACTGACATGACATAGAGTGAGTTTGGGCCAGGCAAGAGCACAATTAAGGTTGTGCCAATTATAAAAGTGCTGAGGTCACTAATACCAAACACGCAAACTCACCTAAATAAAAACCGATGTTGCAGTATAACAACATCGGTTTTGTGGCTTAGTAAAAATTTTGGAATTTTACTGGGATAGGTTAAAGCTTAAGCTTTAATCTCTGCATCTAAGCCGAAAGACTGGCGTAATAGGGTGGCAAGTTGCTCACGCGCTTTAATAAAGCCATCAATGCCGCCTTGTAACAATTGGAACGCCATCAAATCTGCCTCAAGTTGCGCTTTGAATTGTTCCTTTTCAATTGCTGCCAGTGGTTCAGCTTGAACTTGAATGCCATTGGTCGATAACGCTGCAGCGACTTCTCGTTCATCAGCTTCAAGTTCTGCCAATAAATTTGGTGCAACGGTCAATAAATCACAACCAGCTAAAGCCAAAACCTGATCTATACTACGGAAACTCGCGCCCATAATTTCAGTTTGTACTTGATGCTGTTTATAGAATTGATAAATTTTCTTCACCGAAAGTACACCCGGATCTTTTTCAATAGGGTAGTACATGACATTTTCAGCTTTTTTATACCAATCTAAAATACGACCCACAAATGGTGAAATCAACGTCACTTTGGCATCTGCACAAGCATGTGCCTGATGTAAACCAAACAATAAGGTTAAATTGGTGTGAATGCCTTCGGCTTCCAACACTTTCGCCGCTTGAATGCCTTCCCATGTCGATGCAATCTTAATCAAAATGCGGTCTGAATGAACACCATAAGCTTGGTACAGTGCTAAAAGTTCTTTGGCTTTGGCAATGGTCGCATCAGTGTCATAAGACAAAGAAGCATCCACCTCAGTCGAAACACGACCTTCAATCAGCTTTAAAATTTCTACACCAAATTTGACCGTTAAAATATCAATGCTGCGCTCAACCAATAGATCATTTGTATAACCTTCAGCTTTGGCTTGCTCAAATGCAGCTTCAATCAACGCTTTATTTTCAGGTTGATTTGCAGCCGCCGTAATGAGTGATGGGTTGGTGGTCGCATCCAAAGGACGAAACTTTTCAATCGCAGCCAAGTCACTACTATCTGCAACAATGGTGGTTAAGTTTTTTAGTTGATTTAAGGCTGTCTGTGTCATTCGAGATCTAGTTCTTAGGTTATTGCTTATACATTCAGTTATATCACAAACAGCTTTTAACCCAAGTACCAAGTAAGAGGGTTTGTGGATTATTTACCAGTTTTTCTCAGATTTCGGACGTGATTAATCAAAAAATGAGCAGCAGCGCCCAATTGATGTTCTCGGCTCCAGACCAAATCGACAAAATATTCAAATTTTGGGGTGAAATCTAGCAGCTGTAAAATTTTTAATTCGTGTTGTAGTTCAGGATGTTCATTCAGCATTTCCAAGGGCAAGACACCCCAGCCTAAACCCTGCTTAATCATACTGCAGGCAGAATGATGATTATCGGTACGCCAATAGTGCTTAGAAAATAACAACTCGGGTTTAATCTGCCGATCACGGCTCGCCACTACAATTTGCCGATTTTGTAAAATCTGTTCAAAACTGACTTGATCAGATTCAGCCAGCGGTGAATGTCGGGCAGCGACAGGCACTAAAATTTCACGTTTTAATTCCACAAATTGTTCACTGCTTTGTAATTGTTCGCGTTCAAACATAAAGGCCAAGTCCGCTGCTTGAGTCATGAGTAAATGCAGTGCATCTTCTTGTGGCGCAGAGAAAATATTGATCTGCAATTCAGGAAATTGCTGTTCTAGTAACACAATATAATCTGTCCAGCGAGTGTGTAGTAATTCAGACACCACCACAATATTTAAGTGTGCTTCCAGCCCAGAACTGAGCGCAAAAGCATGTTGTTTCCATTGCTTCATTTCTATGAGCAGTTGTTTGCTTTTTTCGTAAAGACTCTGCGCTTGTGGGGTAGGCAAAGGTTCACGCCCAATCCGTTCAAACAGTTTTAGGTCTAAATCAATTTCTAAATTAGCAATGGACATACTAATTGCCGAAGGCACCTTGCCCAATTGGCGTGCAGCTGCAGAAAAAGAACCCGTTTCCATGACGGTGATAAAAATAATCAGCTGATCTTGATTGATATTCATGGCTGAGCATTCGTTTTACTTTTCAATATTATTGATGGATTCTAACTCGATTGGTCAATTAAATGAAAATAAAATAAGCGGGGAAGGATAAGTATTTGAGTAAGCAGATGTTGATTTCCAAAAGAAGATGGGTACATGCCCTGAGTTATGAAGTGATTTTATTGGTCATCATTGCTTTGGCATTAAGTTATGTGTTTGAAATGCCAATGCAAGTGACAGGTGGTCTAGGCATTGCGATGGCGGTGACATCGGTGCTGTGGAATATGTTTTTCAATCACTATTTTGAAAAGTTTGAAGCGCAACACCAGCTACACAGAACTTTTAAAATACGCGTTTTACACGCAATTGGTTTTGAAGGTGGCTTAATGCTCGCCACTATTCCCATGGTGGCGTATGCACTAGAAATATCCATGCTGCAGGCAATTTTGATTGATTTATTGATGACGCTCAGTATTTTGCTCTATACCTTTATTTTTCAATATTGTTATGACCATATCGAAGCGAAATTGGGTTATGCTCCGCAACATTCAGTCAGATAAAACGCTAGTGGCTAATTAAAAGTGAGCTGCTATAAATTAAGCGCTATAAAAAAGCCACCTGAGCGAATCAAGTGGCTTTTATTGCTATCTAAATTGGAACTAGGCAGAATTATTTTTCAATAATGGCTGTTACACCTTGACCGCCTGCTGCACAGATTGACACCAATACGCGACCTGAACCTTTTTGATTCAGAAGTTTCGCCGCAGTGGTAAGAATACGTCCGCCTGTTGCTGCAAATGGGTGACCTGCTGCCAAAGATGAACCTTTGACGTTCAGCTTGCTACGATCAATTGATCCTAAAGGTGCATCTAAACCTAAACGCTCTTTACAGAAGTTCGGATCTTCCCATGCTTTTAAGGTCGACAAGACTTGTGAAGCAAATGCTTCGTGAATTTCGTAATAGTCGAAGTCTTGTAAGGTTAAGCCAGCACGTTCAAGCATACGTGGGACAGCGTATGCAGGCGCCATCAACAAACCTTCTTTTTTACCTACAAAATCAACTGCGGCAGTTTCTTGGAAAGTCAAATATGCCAAGACTTCATGACCATTGGCTTTTGCCCATTCTTCAGAGGCAAGTAATACGCAAGATGCACCATCAGTCAGTGGGGTAGAGTTACCTGCAGTCATAGTGCGCGCGTCGCCTTTACCAAAAGCAGGTTTTAACTTCGCTAGTTTTTCTACAGTAGAATCTGCACGTAAGTTATTGTCACGTTCTAAACCTAAAAATGGCGTGATGAGATCATCAAAGAAACCTTCGTCATAGGCAGCTGCCATTTTTTGGTGAGATGAAGCTGCTAACTCATCCTGCGCTTCACGAGAGATGCCCCATTCCAACGTAGTAATGGCTTGGTGGTCGCCCATTGATAAACCTGTGCGTGGTTCACCGTTACGTGGCGCATCCATTAAATCTTTAATGTTGATTTTGGTTAATGCTTTTAAGCGGTCTTTACCTGTTTTTGCAATGTTCAATTCAAGCAATGCTTTACGCAAACCATCGCCAAATGCGATTGGCGCGTCAGAAGTCGTATCTACACCGCCTGCAACACCAACCTCGATTTGACCCAGTGCAATTTTATTCGCAACTAAAAAAGCAGCCTGCAAGCCAGTACCACATGCTTGTTGTATATCGTAAGCAGGTGTTTCAGGAGCAAGGGCAGTATTGAGTACGCACTCACGAGTCATGTTAAAGTCACGGCTGTGTTTGAGCACTGCACCTGCAACAACTTCACCCAAACGCTGACCTTGTAAGTTGAATCGTTCAACAAGACCATTTAATGCTGCTGTAAACATATCTGTATTAGATGCAGTAAAGTAAGCGCCATTAGAACGTGCGAATGGAATACGGTTACCACCGATAATAGCAACGCGGCGAACAGTGTTTTGGCTCATAATTTTATCCTGTTGAACAGAGGTATTGGTATTAGATGGTGCTTTTGTTTGCGTTGAAGCAGTTGTTTTAGCACGGCTAGTCGTGCGGGTACGTGTAGTTTTTGTCGTACTCGTGTTGGAACGGGTTGCAGTGTTGCTACTTTTGCTTGTACGTTTAGCAGTTGATGTATTTGACACAGAATCCTTTGCAGAATTTTCCACTGCTGGATTTTCTTGAGTTGTTTTGCTCATAAGGCTTTTCCAAGCATGTTAAGGGTCTACTTGATGCGTACATTAGCACAATAGTATGACAGCTGAATTGACTACAATGACATTGCAGAATGCATTCAGGTCAAGACATCTCATAATTAACTCAAGTATGATTTAGCACAAACGGGTAACGCTATTGAAATGTGGGCATTTGGCATCATATTGATGTTAAAAGATATCGTGTAATCCATCAAAAAATGAATTTATGAGAGATAATAATCATGACTGATCAATATCAAACATTTGCAAAATCTCCTATTGGTAAATTTGTCATTAAAAATTTGGGTTTACCATCCCCAACTTTTTTAGATCGTTTTGAGTCTGCAACACCAGTGGTAAAAGGTGCAGTACTTTTAGGTGCAGCCCCTGCAAGTGATTTGTCTGCATCAATTGCACAAGTTTTAGCTAATGTACATGCCAACAGTTATGCAGGTAACAATGCAGAATTGCAACAAGCTGCGGCAAAAGTGGGCTTAAATTTAGGTGCATTCAATCCAGGCGATAAAGAATCTAAATTTAAAGTGGTGGTGTTTGATGCTTCAGGTATTGAAAACTCTGAACAATTAAAAGCGCTTTATGAGTTCTTTAACCCAATCTCACGCCAAATTCAGGCTTCTGGTCGCGTGGTGGTGATTGGTACGACACCAGAAACTGCAGGCAGTGTGAAAAAAGCCATTGCACAACGCGCTTTGGAAGGTTTTGTAAAATCGGTAGGCAAAGAATTTAAAAAAGGCATTGCGGCTAACTTAATTTATGTCGATCAAGGTGCTGCAGCAAACTTAGAATCTACGTTACGTTTTGCAATTTCACCACGTTCTGCTTATGTGTCAGGTCAGGTGATTCGTGTGTCGAGTGCTGCAACTGTAGATGTAGATTGGGCAAAACCATTGGCAGGTAAAACTGCAGTGGTGACAGGTGCAAGCCGTGGTATTGGTGAAGCGATTGCGCATGTGTTGGCACGTGATGGTGCACACGTTATTTGCCTAGACGTTCCACAACAACAAGCAGATTTAGACCGTGTTGCTGCTGAAATTGGTGGTTCAACGCTAGCAATTGACATTACTGCTGCAGATGCAGGCGAGCAAATTAAAACAGCTGCCGCTGCACAAGGTGGTTTGGATATTATTGTGCATAATGCGGGGATTACCCGTGACAAAACTTTGGCAAATATGAAACCAGAGCTTTGGGATTTAGTCATTAACATCAACTTGTCTGCAATTGAGCGTGTGAACGATTACTTATTGGCAAATGATGGTTTAAATGCCAATGGTCGTATCGTTTGCGTATCTTCAATTTCAGGTATTGCAGGCAACTTGGGTCAAACCAACTATGCAGCATCTAAAGCTGGCGTGATTGGTGTCGTGAAATTTACCGCACCTGTTTTAAACAACGGGATCACGATTAATGCCGTTGCACCTGGCTTTATTGAAACGCAAATGACTGCTGCAATTCCTTTTGCCATTCGTGAAGCAGGTCGTCGTATGAACTCTATGAGTCAAGGTGGTTTACCTGTAGACGTTGCAGAAACCATTGCTTACTTTGCTTCATCGGCATCGACAGGTATTAATGGTAACGTGGTACGTGTTTGTGGTCAAAGCTTGTTAGGGGCTTAACACCTTCAAAGTTCTCTCCCTTGGTGAGGGGATTTAGGAGAGGGAGATAAGGGGATAGATTATTAACCCTTCTCTCTAGCTTTCTCCCAGCGGGAGAAAGAACTCCATTAAATAAATTAGAAAAACTTCTCAAAGGTTCAGTATGAATACTCGCCATTTTAGTCAACTTCCAAAACCCTATTTAGCCTATCCAAAAGTGATTCAGGGCTTAATTTTTAAAAAGCCAAAAGGTGAAAAAGTTCTGCCGCAAGTTGAATATGTGGTGGATTCATTCAAGGTCGATCAAAAGCACTTAAAAGCCTATAATGCAGTGACAGGTTTTAAAAATAACGGCTATATTCCTGCAATTTATTTGGCTGTATTGTCACAAAGTCTGCAAATGCACATGATGACCCAAGAAGCATTTCCATTTGCAATTTTGGGCTTGGTGCATATTCGCAACCAAGTCAAACAAAGCCGTAAAGTTGGATTGAATGAACAACTGACCTTGTCGTGTAAATTTGGTGAATTGCAACCACATGATAAAGGCGTACAGTTTGATTTTATTACTACTGTTAAAGTAGGCAATGAGGTGGTGATTGAAGGTTTAACCACGTATTTAGCACGTCAAAAAACCACCACTAAAGCAGCTGCAAAATCTGCAGAAAGCAAAGCGCCAAACTATGCCGTTCAAGCTGAATGGGATATTTCTGAAAATACGGGTCGCCGTTATGCCTTAACGTCTGGCGATTTTAACTTAATTCATATCCACGCGATTACTGCAAAAGCATTTGGCTTTAAACAAGCGATTGCGCACGGCATGTGGAGCAAAGCCAAAGCCTTATCGAGTTTGACTTTGCCAGATGCCTATGAAGCCGATGTCTGGTTTAAGTTACCTATGTATTTGCCATCTAAAGTTGAGTTTTTAACTGCAACGGACGCTAAAAATACAGATTTTTTAATTCGTAACAGTAAAAACCAAAAACCGCATGTGACAGGTGTTGTCACCGCGCTTTAATTCAGTGATCGAAAGCCCAGATTATTTAAATTTGGGCTTTTTATTTGCGCTAAACTTTTATTAACAAGAAAAACGAGATAAACAGGACGATGCAACATTTAAAGGATTATATTTTTGCTGAAACTGAAAATTATCGTGGATGGGTTGCGCCTGAATTTCATGATTTAGCGATGCAATTTAGCCGTTTGCAAAATGCACGTAGCCAACAGGGCGGGGCTGCTTTAGCGGTGTACTTTCAAGGTCAGAAAGTCGTCGATATTTACACAGGCAAAAAGTCGCCAGATGAAGACTGGCAAGCCGATACCTTATCTGTATGTTATTCCACAGGCAAAGGTGTATTAGCGACACTGGCACATATTTTGGTCAGTCAAGGACTGGTCGATTACGATACTCCCATTTATATATACTGGCCTGAATTCGCCCAAAATGGCAAAGCATTGATGACCTTAAGGCATGTGCTGAGTCATCAAAGTGGTTTATATGACATCCGTAATATCATTGCCGATGCGACTGAAATGGCAGATTGGTCGCACATGCTGGATGTGTTGGCTCAAGCCAAGCCACGTTTTGATGTAGCAAGTGAGGCAGCGTATCAACCTTTAACTTTTGGCTGGCTGGTCGGTGGGATTTTAGAAAAAGCTACAGGTCAAAAATTGGCTGAATTGATGCAGCAATACTTGGTTGAATCTTTGGCTTTGGATGGGGCGTATTTTGGTGTGCCTGCGTCTGAGCTTTCCCGTGTCGCACGACCATTTAAAACTGCTGTGACATCAGCGCAAACAGATGCATCATCTACAAATAAACAGACAGCTAAAGTTAAAAACCAAGCTAAATCGAGCAAACGTCCTGTATCAATATTCGATAAAGTCATTGCATGGAGTGGGCAAAATCCGCAAGACTTTCAGGATGGCATGATTCCCAAAGGCATGAAAAATTTTAGTTTTTTTAGTGATACAGGCTTACAAGCCGTGATTCCTGCTGCCAATGGTGTATTTACTGCACAAAGTTTGGCACGTATTTATGCCATGTTGGCGCAGGGTGGATCATGGCAAGGTCAGCAATTGATTCAGCCTGAAGTTTTTCAGAAATTGAGCCAAGTGCAATATGTGCAGCGTGATCGGGTTATGCCTATCCCGATGCATTGGCGATTGGGCTATCACCGCGTATTAAGTTTGGGTAAGCGCTCTCACGGTTTTGGACACATGGGTTTTAATGGTTCAGGCGCGTGGTGTGATCCTGACCGTCAACTCAGTTTTGCCTATACCCATAATTTTGCTGCAGGTTCTTTAATTGGTGATTATCGACTTTGGGGACTGAGTCAGGAAGCCATTCGCTGTGCAGATCGGCAATTGCAAGGGCGTAAAGGCTGGTTTTAGGCGTGATTGTACGTTCACTCTTTGCCAAAAAAACAGTATGCTTAGACCTGTAAAAAGGAGCATTCATGTATCAGGTACTTGCGCGTAAATATCGTCCTCGTAATTTTAATGAATTGGTGGGACAAAACCATGTATCACGGGCATTGACCAGTGCTTTGGAACGTGGGCGTTTGCACCATGCTTATCTTTTTACGGGAACACGTGGTGTAGGTAAAACTACCATTGCGCGTATTTTGGCCAAATGCCTGAACTGTGAAACAGGCGTGACATCTACCCCATGTGAAGTGTGTCCGACCTGTACTGCGGTCAATGAAGGTCGTTTTATTGATTTAATCGAAATTGATGCGGCGTCACGTACTAAGGTTGAAGACACACGTGAGTTGCTCGATAACGTACCTTATGCACCGACTCAGGGACGTTTTAAGGTTTATCTGATTGACGAAGTGCACATGCTGTCTACGCATTCGTTCAATGCTTTGCTAAAAACTTTGGAAGAACCGCCTGAGCATGTGAAGTTTCTGTTTGCGACCACAGACCCACAAAAACTCCCTATTACTGTGATTTCGCGCTGTTTGCAATTTACTTTGCGTCCATTGCAGGTCGATGAAATTACCAGTCATTTAAAGGATATTTTAGCCAAAGAACAGATTGTTGCAGAGCAAGATGCAATTTGGCAGATTGCTGAATCTGCGCAAGGTTCTTTGCGTGATGCGATGTCTTTGACAGACCAAGCCATTGCTTATGGTCAGGGTGAAATTCATCATCAAGATGTCAAAGACATGCTGGGCTTGATTGATCGCACCATTATCTATGATTTGATTTTAGCGATTCATCAAAACCAACAGCAGCGTGTGAGTCAGTTGTTATTACAATTTAGACAGCAAGCTTTAGATGTGTCTTTGGTGTTGGATCAGTTAATTTCGACACTGCATGAATTGGCAATCATGCAATATCTGCCAGATTTAAACCTAAAATACAGTGCTGAAATTAATCAAAAAATTCAGCAGCTTGCGGGTCTGATCTCTGCACAAGATTTACAGTTGTATTATCAAATTGCTTGTAAAGGACGCGCCGATTTACAAATTGCCGTAACCCAAGAACAAGGCTTTGAAATGTGTGTACTGCGTTTACTGGCATTTCGACCTTTGCAAGCCAATGAAGTGTTGGTTGCTGCGCCACAAAATACTGCACAAACAGCGGCTTCCCAGCCAGTTGCTCAAATGGAGCAAACTCCACAAGCTGTGGCAACTCAAAATACAGCACAAGCGGAACAGCATGTAACTGAATTAGATGCGGTTGCAACACCTGATCTTGATGGATTTGACTATGAGGATGACGATTATTCAGATCACACCACGACACAAACCAGTGTTGCAGAACCTTCTTCAGATGATTTTTTAGATGAGGATGAGCCTGAAGCTTTAACACATCAAGATCAACAGTCGATTCAAGCGCAACAACCGACTCCGCAAGCGCTACACTCAACAGCTGCGATTTCACCAGAATCTATGTCAGAACCTGCAGTGAATGAAGAAACTGCAATACAGGCTGAGGATAAGCAATCTGAATCTATCGTGTTTGATCCAAATGCAGATGCACAATTGTTTGGTTTAGATGAAGATGCCTCATCGGTAAGCACTACATCTGATGTGCAAAGTCATGATGATTTTTTACTGGAAAGTTTTGATGCCGTTGCACCGTTAGGTGATCTTGCTGCATCAGCCGAAACATCGCTAGTTTCATCTACACTACAATCGAATAATGCTTCACCGTCAATTACACAAAATGTAAGTAATGCAGAAACCGCTTTATTTGATTTAGCAGCGACTGAAGTCGAACCGAATGTTGCCAGTGCGACAGCACAACCGCAGCAAACCATAGCATCTAATGCCGATGATCAATTAATGCCGCAGGATATTCTGCGTTTACAGCCGCAAGTTTTAGAAGGTGAGTGGACTTTAGACAAGTGGGAATATTGGTTTAGACACAGCGAGTTGTCACCTGCCGTGCAAGAATTGGCGCAGCATGGCGTAATGACGGGGCAGATTAATGCTGAATCGGTTTTTCATATTCCTGAGCAATATCAGCAGTTATTGACTCAACTGCAACATGCTTTAGAAAGTGCTTTAAAAGAACAGTGGAGTAAAACTCTGTTTAAAGTGCAATATGAAAATGTGGATGACACGACACCGTACATTTTGCAGCAACAGCGCAAACAACGCGCTTATCAACGGGCTGAAAATTTATTGCATCAAGAACCGATTGTGAAAGATATTTTGCAAAACTTTGATGGCGAATTACATAACATTCAGTTGAAATAACCTGTTGTTAGCTTTTGTTTGCAGAATTTTAAGGCTGGGTCAAACCAGCCTTATTTTTTGCTAAGCGCAAGCTGAATCTGTGCTTTTATATGGCTGTAATGCTTCGCGGATGGAGTCAGGAATCGGGCAGTTTTGGCGTGTAATTCGATCTACAAATACATGCACCACTTGTCCTTGTGCAGCGGCAAGATTTTGATTGTTTTTAAAAATTGCCAAATCATAAATTAAGGATGAGTTTCCAATTTTTTGAATAGCAACACCTACTTCAATCATTTCAGGATAGGACAATTCCTGCAAAAAATGACAGGTGGAATTGACCACTAAACCAATACAGGGTGATCGTTTGGGTTCAAAGCCTGCTTTTTGCATCAGTAGGGCATTGGCTGCGCTGTCAAAATAGCTGTAATAAGTGACATTATTGACATGTCCATACATATCGTTGTCTGCCCAGCGAGTTTGGATGGGAAAGAAAAAAGCGTATTGCTCACGGGTTTTGGTGTCAGGTTTCACAAGTTTACCTATATTTTTATCGACGTGGTGTCATGCTTTAATGGGTGGAAATCATCCCAAATAAATGTAGAAAGTTAAATACAGAACGTTAAGCGTAAATGTTAGGCATAAATGGCTTGGTAAATCTGTAACGCATCCTGCATTTGCATTGCTCTCGGGTTGTTTTGCAATAAACGGCTTTGCAGCATCGCATCTTCTGCCAGTTGTGGCAGCATGTTTTCTGCTATGCCTAGGGCATTGAGTTTTAACACCAAGCCACTTTGATCTAAATGATTTTGTAAATGATCAATAAACAAATCACATAATCCATCTGTGCAGCCTTTACTGCGTGGGTCTAACCAACACATCAGTTCTGCATAATACTGTTTGGCTGCAGGCGCATTAAATTTTAAAACTTCGGTTAGTACCAATGCATTGCTATGCCCATGTGAAATATGGAAATGTCCGCCTAAAGGATAGGCAAGCGCATGTACCGCAGCCACAGGAGCATTGGCAAAGGCTTGTCCTGCCAGCATTGAACCAAACAGCATGTTTTGCCGTGCTTGCATATTGCTGCCATCTTCAAGCACTAATTTTAAGTTTTGATCAAGTAAACGCAGCGCATGTTTTGCCAGAAAATCTGAATACGCATTTTTTTTGATTTTAGAAGTATAGGCTTCAATGGCATGTACCATCGCATCTATACCTGTGGCTGCGGTAATCTGTGCAGGTAGATGACGGGTAAAATTGGCATCTAAAATGGCAACATCGGCATATAAAATAGGAGAAACAATGCCTGTTTTACTGGTTGCACCTGTGGTGACAATGGAAATAGGTGTGACTTCTGAACCTGTGCCTGCTGTAGTGGAAACTAGAATGAGCGGTAAACGTGGTGCTTTCGCATTGCCGACACCGTACAAGTCTGACAGTTGTTGAGTTTGTGCAGGATGACTCAGCACGGCAATAATTTTGGCGACATCCATCGCACTACCCCCACCAAAACCTAATACAACATCAATATTTTGCTGTTTGGCAAAATCAACTGCTTCTAACACAATCTGTTCTGCGGGGTCGGCTTGCACATTCGAGTAAATGGCATAGTCCAGTTGCAGTTGCTTTAAAATTTCTAAAATAGGTTGATGTAATTGTTGTTGTAAAATGCCAGCATCGGTGACCAATAACAAACGCTTATAATTTTTTTCGGTTAAAACCGTTTTTAGTTCAGAAATTGAACCCAATCCAGAAATAATGTTGCCAACTGTTTGAAATTGAAAATGCTGCATCGTCTTTATTCCTAATTTTTATACTTAATTCAACATTATTGTAGGGTCGCGATATAGGATTCATATCATAAATAACTTAACATAAGACTCTTAAAAATAAAGTAGCTTTGAGGTTGTTTATGTCATCCAAAACGCCATATAAGGTGTTATGTGTTTGTTTGGGAAATATTTGCCGCTCTCCAACGGCAGAAATTGTACTTCGACATTTTTGTGATGAACAACAACTCAATGTGTTGGTAGATTCTGCTGGAACCAGTAATTATCATCCAGGCAAAGCCCCAGATTTACGCAGCCAAAAACATGCGTTCAAACGTGGTTATGACTTATCTACATTGCGCGCGCGTCAGTTACGTATACAAGACTTTGTCGAGTTTGATTTGATTTTGGCGATGGATTTTGAAAACTTAAGCAATATTCAATCTTTAATGCGCCGTGCTGAAGCTGAACTGGGCAGTTTGCGCGCTGAAATAGCCTTAATGAGCGAACACGATCCGCATTATACGCAGCAAGAATTACCCGATCCATATTATGGCGAAGCCGATGGTTTTGAGCGGGTGCTCGATCAATGCGAGTCGAGTAGTCGCGCATGGGTGAAAGTTTTACAACAACAATTTGAATTGAAGGTTTAAGTCATGCACATTCACTACAACATGCAACTCAAACCTTTCAATACGCTCAATTTAGATGCAACTGCGTCGCATTATGTCAAAATTGAAAATATTCAAGATGTACAGGATGCTTTGGCATTTGCCCAGAAAGAACAATTAAATGTGCTGATTTTATCGGGTGGTAGCAATATGTTATTGCCTGAACATATTCATGCCTTGGTCATGCACATGGATATTCAGGGCATCGAAAAATGCGCTGAAGATGATGCAAGTGTCACCCTAAAAGTTGGGGCAGGACAAGTCTGGCATGAGTTTGTGTTGTGGAGTACGGAACAAAAGTTATATGGTCTGCAAAATCTGGCTTTAATTCCAGGTTTGGTCGGCGCTTCACCTGTGCAAAATATTGGTGCTTATGGCGTTGAAGTCGGTGAGTTTATTGAATCTGTGCAGGTCTATGATCGTGAATGCCAACAATTCAGCTCAATTGTTGCTGCAGATTGTCAGTTTGCCTATCGACACAGTATTTTTAAAGATCATCCCAACCGTTACATCATTACCCATGTGACTTTTAAACTGTTAAAACAGGCTGCGTTAAAATTAAATTATGGCGACTTAAAAGCTGCTGTAGGCGATGAGCAAACTGCTGAAAATCTGCAGCAACAAGTCATTCAAATTCGCCAAAGTAAGCTGCCTAATCCTGCAGAATATCCAAATGTAGGTAGTTTCTTTAAAAATCCTGTGATTTCGACTCAGCAATTTGACCAAATTGCAGCACAATTTCCAAATTTACCCCATTACCCACAGCCGAATGCGCAAGTTAAAATTGCAGCAGGCTGGTTGATTGATCAAGCTGGCTGGAAGGGAAAACAACTGGGTGTGGTGGGTATGTTTCATAAACAAGCGTTGGTTTTAGTCAATTATGCCGATGCCACTTTGGCAGATGTGCAACACACCTATCGTGCTGTGCAGCAAGATGTTTTGAGTCGTTTTGGTATTTCACTAGAACCTGAACCTGTGTTATTTGATGAAACAGGTTTGATTCGTGCACATCAACCGGTAGGTTAAGTGAAGATGAAACAGAATCATTGGATGCTCAGATTGGTACAAATTGCTGCCGTGCTATTTGTATTGTTTGCAGCGTTCATGATTTTTATCTATTCACCTTTTTATTCTACTTTGGTGGTCAAAACGCTGAACACTTTGGTACCTGTAGAAGTGAATCAAGTGGCAGCAAAAAGTCAGCAAATGGCGGCTTTTAGTGATCAAGACAGCTTGGAACCCGGTTCAGATTTATGGATTGCCCGACAAGCTTATTTGAAGCTGATGGAGCAAGAGATTCAATCTGAAAATTCGAAAAATTTAACTTTAATTCAGGCTCGTTATAAAGCCTTACAAGCGCTTATTTTAGAAGAACAAACGCAAAAAAAATTAGCATCTGAGCAAGAGTTGCCGCAAGTCCCATTGTTGGTGTCTAATGCAGCTTCTGAAGCAGTTGTAGAAGACCCATCCGAAAATGTAAAAGCCTTGCTCAATTTGGATAGTCATGAAAATCAGGTACTCATGGAACAATACTTGGAGTTTTTAAGCACTCATAAAATTGCCGAAACCGAAAGTGAGCCTGTAGATGAAGAAATCTTTAAAGATATTGCTTTAATTCAGCAACAAAATATTCCAAAAATACCTGCAAACTCTAAACCTTATGCGATTGTGGTTTTAGGTGGTGGCTTAACTTTAGATGATAATGGCAAAGATATTGTGGTCAATGACTACACACGTTTACGTTTAGAAACGACCCTAGCGGTGGTAAAACAATATCAATTGCCGATTGTACTGAGTGGTGTAGAAGCACCTTATATGCAGCGTTGGTTAAAAAAATATGATGTCGAAGCAAAATTATTAGAAGATCGCAGCATGAATACTTGTGAAAATTCACGTTTTAGTTCTTTATTATTACAAAAAAAAGGGGGGGCGCCGACAGTGATTTTGATTACAGACCGTTATCACATGCCACGCACCCGCCGTTTATTTGCTTTAAATGGAATTGAAACGATTCCTGTCGAAGCTCCAATGCCGACTCAACTGACCGCATGGCGTCCAAGTGAACAAAACTATGATCACAGCCGCCGTGCCAATTATGAAATGCTTGCCGCCATTCGGGATGTCTTGATTGGTTCTAGCGCATGTCGCGAGGTGCCATAATGCCTGATATTCCATTTTTAAACCCAAGCGTGTTGAAGCAATTAGATTTGCCAGTGCCGAGTAGGGAAACCACACCACAAATTCTACAACCTTTAAATTTGAATCGTGGTTTTGAACCGAGTGTTGAGTTACAAGCCTATCGACAGCTATATGGTTTTCATTTGTTGGACTGTGAACATTGGCAAGGCTATGTGCAAATGCCGTTGTTTAAATTGCATGTGCAAATTTTTCAACCCGATTTAAGCAAAACCAAATTTGATCAGGTGCAGGGCACGGTATTTCTACTGCATGGCTATTTGGAACATAGCGGGATTTATCAACCTATCGTCAAAGAATTATTAGAGCAGGGCTTTAGTGTTTTGACTTATGATTTGCCCGGACATGGATTGAGTGATGGTTATCCTGCCAACATCAAAAATTTTGATCATTATCAGCAAGTATTACATGCGGTTTATCAATATGTAAAAAATGCCGATCAATTGCCAAAACCGTGGTTGGGCATTGGGCAAAGTACAGGTGGTGCAATTTGGATGCATCACTTGTTGGAATTTGCTCAGCGCCGTGAAAATCCATTTGTAGAGCGTGTGTTGTTGTTATCGCCTTTGATTCGTCCTGCAAAATCGGCATGGTGGCATAACTCTGTTGGTTTGGGCATTATCCGTCGGATTAAGCGTGAAGTGCCGCGACATTTCCGACGCAATAATCATAATCCTGAATTTTTACGCTTTGTGCGTTTAAAAGACCCGCTGCAACCTAGAATGATGGGCATGGATTGGATTTTAGCCATGTCTAAATGGATGTTGGAGATGGAAGAACGTCCAGCTTGCCGTATTCCTGTTTGGTTGGCACAAGGGGCGCAAGATCAAACCGTAGATTGGCGCTACAACATTGAGTTTATTCGGCGTAAATTCCGCCTGCAAACCTTACTCATGTTAGAAGAAGGCTCGCATCAATTAATCAATGAACGTGCGGATATTCGTGCGGCTTTAACAGGGCTGATTCCTGCATTTTTACATGCACATAGCTCTAAGACTTATTATTAATTTATCAACCATCTTTTAAATACGGCTCTACATTTGCTTTGATGCTGTTCTCGGCATCAAAGCATATTTATGCTGCGCTGCTCATTAAAATGTGAAGCGATTTCTAAAATAAAATAGTACTTCACATTTATTTTTTATTTCATGCTCGAGTTTCATGTTTCAGTGCTATGCTCATGTTTATAAAATAAGCTAAATTTGAAAAACTCCTTAATTCTAGGGATAGTGTTTACATCAAAACGATTGATATATTTACAAACATAATCAAGGGGATGAATGATGGCAGAAATGGAAGCGATATTACCCGTACCGGTTTTAATTGTTGAAGATGAGCCTATTATTCAGTCACGTCTTAGAAAAATTTTGCATGATATTGGCTATCAAGATGACATGCTATTTTTCGTGAGTCATCTTAAAGCTGCAATGACGTGTATAGAAGATCATCCGATTGCTTTAGCTTTAGTCGATTTAGGCTTGCCCGATGGCAATGGTAAAGAACTAATCGAACAATTACATTTTAGAGATCCAAGCGCATTAATTTTGGTGATTTCTGCATGGAGCACCCAAGACAGCTTATTTTCTGCAATTCAAGCAGGTGCAACAGGCTATGTGCTTAAAGAACGTGATGATGCTGAAATTATTATCGCAATACGCAGTATTTTAAGAGGTGGTGCACCGATAGACCCATTTATCGCCCGTGAAATTTTATCGCAAATTTCACATCAAAAAGTACCCGTGCTGACCGAAGATTTATCAGATCGCGCCGATGCTCAAGCATTCAACTCACATTATGAACAGCTCACCAATCGTGAATTAGAAATTTTAAATCTGGTGGCGCAGGGCTTAAGTAACCGTGAAATTGCTGAGCAATTATTTGTGTCGCGTTATACCGTTGAAAGTCATATTAAACATATCTATCGGAAGTTGTCGGTCACTAAACGCACTAAGGCTGTCAGTACCGCTAGAACTTTAGGTCTTTTATGATTCAAAGGCTTTGGCAGTGTGGTTTGGGCGTGTTGTTATTGTTCTGTGCGTGGCAAAGCTATGCGCAGCAAGTGGTGTACCCAATTAATCAGTACTGCAATGTGCATGTACTTTCAATCAGCTCTGCCAAAACAGCATCACATAATAAAAAACCTGAAACGGGTTGGGAAAATGTTCAACTGCCCGACGTTTGGGATGATCGCTGGAAAAATTATAATGGTGGGGCGTGGTACAAAATAGAGTGGGAGTGGTTTTGTGAGCGTGATCATCGTTTAAATCAACCCATCGTTTTTGCACTGAATTTTTTAAATAGTGCAGGGGCAGTTTATCTGAATCAAGATTTACTTTGGGCAAGTCAACATTTAGAAGAGCCTTTGTCAAAAAACTGGAATATGCCACGTTACTGGATTTTACCTATTTCAGGCTTAAAACAAGGTAAAAATCAAATATTGGTCTATGTAAATGGATATGCATTTCAAAATGCGGGTATAGGAAAAATAAGTTTTAATAATGTGCATAACAATATTGAACAGCACCAGCAAAGTATATGGAATAAACGTACTTTATTTGAAATTAATGCGATTTTATCTGCCACTTTAGGCATTTTATGTTTGGTTATTTGGCTGTTTTTACGCCGTGATCAGAGTTTTGGTTGGTTCGCGTTGAGTTGCATGTTCTGGTTATTATTTATTTCTCATTTTTTAACCACAGAAACCTTTCCATACCCAAGTGTATTGGTGGCATCTCAAGCCAATTTAAGCTTTTTTATCCTCTATGTTTTAGCTTTTAGTCTGTATTTAATTAGGTTTGTCAATCAACGCTTGCCAATATTGGAAGAAAGTATTTTTATTCTGAGTTTAGCGGTAATCGTTTGTGTGTTTTTAACACCCTTAGATTATGTCAAACTGGTATTTGGGATTGTCTTTTTAAGTTATGCCAGCTTACTAGTCGTGGTTTATTTTTATTTGGCGTATTTAGCGTATAAATCCCCAAAAACAGAAGTATATCTGCTGCTATTTTGTTTAACCTTGATTGGCTTTTTTGCGGGTGTAGATGTATTTCGTTTAAGTAATGCGGCAACGGCAAGTTTATATCAGCCATTATCACCGTATACCTCGCCAGTAATTACTTTATTTATTGCGATTATTTTAGGCATACGCCTAAAAAGAAATATTCAAAAAATTGAGAAATTTAATCAAGATTTAGAGCTTAAAGTTTTTGAAGTCAGTGATGATTTAAAACGCAGTATGTCAGAAAAGCATTATTTAGAATTGGAAAATGTGCGTTTGCAAGAGCGGATTCATCTATCGCATGATTTGCATGATGGTTTGGGTGCATCTTTGGTACGTTCCATGATTATGGTCGACCAAAGCGAACAGAACATGAGTAATCAGCAGTTCTTATCTATGCTGAAATTACTGCGTGATGATTTACGTCAAATTATTGATAGTGGTTCTTCCATTGGTTCTAAAGTGCCTGAAAATCCTAAAATTTGGGTTGCGCCAGTACGTCATCGTTTTAGTCAATTGATGGATGAAATGGATATTCATTCCAAGTGGGATTTTCCAAATGAATGGGTGATTGAGCCGAATTCGTTACAGTGCTTAACTTTGATGCGGGTATTAGAAGAAAGTTTAACCAATGTGATTAAACACAGCCAAGCCAAGCATGTATCCGTCAGTATGCAATTTGTACCGCCTAAGCAATTGGTACTTAAAATTCAGGATGATGGTGTAGGTTTTGAAGCCAATAGCGTGCTTGAACATGGCATGAGTATTGGGATGCGCAGTATGAAAATGCGTTTAGAACGGGTTGGAGGGCAATTAAAATTAAATTCGACACCTGGCTATACGTTAATTCAGGCAGTTTTAACTTTAGATCCCGCTTATCTAAATTCCCCAAGATGAATTGATCATCTTGAGGGGGCTGAAACGAATATTTTAAGCGTCTTCAGCAGGTAACAACATTAAAATGGATTCATTGAGCAGTTGTACCAAATCTTCCAAAATATTTGCGTCGTAAAGGTTTTCATCGAGCAGCACGCGTTCACCATTGGCAATTTTTTGCAGCGTAGGGATAGATGCTTCTGCGACACAAATCGCTTCACCATTCGCCCAAAATAAAACTTCATCTAGCTGATTTGCATAAAGTAGGCGAGAGGCGGGTTCCAACATGATTTGATAACCCTGATCTAGCGCATCTTCTAAATCGCCTACACCTATTTCATCTACTTCAGGAATATTTTCAGGATATTTCGGTTCAGACATTAAGCTTAAAATCGCATCATCCAACACCGATGAGTTTTGTAAACGCGCCCACAATTCTGCTTTCAGATAATCCAATTCTGTCGCAGTCATTTCGCCAATTTGGGTACTTTTTTTACGAACAAGGTCTTGTAGTGGCGTGCGTAACATTTCATCGGCAGAGAATTTATCGCTCACTCGATCCATCATTTCACTAATATTCGGCATGCGGAAACCGAACGAGAACGTCAGACAATCATCTTCCGCCACGCCATAATGTGCCAAACCCGGTGGCACATAGAGTAAATCGCCAGGTGCAAGAACTTCATCAAAATTGACCTGCATTTCAGGCAATAATTTTAACGGTTGTCCTGCGACAAATTCAGTTTCAGCATCACACATTTGCCCAAGTTGCCAACGACGATATCCATAGCCTTGTAGCAAAAACACATCGTAGAAATCAAAATGCTGACCTACAGAGCCGCCTTTAGGGGCATAAGACACCATTATGTCATCACGTCGCCATTGCGGAATAAAAGGAAATTTTTTCCAAAGTTCAGCGAGATCAAAAGAGTAATGATCAACGGCTTGTACCAATAGCGTCCACAACTTTGGCATTTTTTGAAAATCAGCCTTAATGAGCGGTGATGATTTCACAGTCCATTGATTTGGATCACGATCTTTTTGTTTGATTAAACGGGCAGTCACATCTTCTTCGAGAGCCAGTTCCATCACGTCACTAGGTTCAAGTAGGTTGGCAATTTCTGGGAGTGCATTGCGTACCAAAAGTGGTTTTTTTTGCCAATATTCACTTAGGAATTGTTCTGCGGTAATTCCGCCCAAAACATCTAAAGGTTGCGACATAAAATAGCCTAAGCAAGTTTTATCAATAATCTCAATATTGTCTGATTTGTCGCTGCAAAGGGCAAGGTGATTTATAGTCTTTATAAATATTCACGGCTGTTAAATTACACAGTTTTAAACTTAAGGAACCTGAATATTCAGCATTCTTAACATGCGGCATAACTGAATCATCGGCAGACCCATCAAGGTAGTTTGGTCATTGCCTTGCATGGCTTCAAACAGACTAATACCTAAACCTTCGCACATAAAACTACCTGCACAGTGTAGCGGTTGTTCCTTTGCAACATATCGTGCAATTTCATTGTCAGTTAAGCTGCGGAATTTAACTGTGTAGTGTTCTACAACCGTTTGTTCAAAGCCTGTAGATTGCTGCTGCACACTCAGCGCAGTGCTGAAATAAACCGTTTGACCTGAATTGGCTTGTAATTGTTGTATAGCTTTTTCTGAAGTGAGCGGTTTACCTATAAAAATATCTGGCTGCTGTTCACGCCATGCCACTTGATCTGAACCAATCACAATTGCATCAGGATATTGCTGCGCAATACAGTGTGCTTTTTCAAAAGCCAAGCGTCGCGCCAAATTATCTGCATGCAATTCACCCTGTGCAGATTCATCAATATCAGGTGAAATTGACTTATACGCCAAATGCAGACGATTCATCAATTGCTGACGAGTTTGACTGCCAGACGCTAAAATAATTTCAGGATGTTGCATCAGATCATCACACCGCATAATCCATCAAAATATCTAAAGGCACATAAGACAATACTGACTGATGACAGGCTTGAATTTTAATTGGTGGTGCTTGACCTGCCTGATAGGCTTCAACCCAACGGGTGACGCAAATACACCAGAAATCACCCGGTTGTAAGCCGTTAAAACCAACTTCTGGTACTGGCGTGATTAAATCATTGCCAATTTTTTGCGAGAAATTTAAAAAATCAGAGGTCATTTGTGCACAAACGGTGTGCTGACCTAAATCGGTTGGGGCGGTATGACAAAAACCGTTACGAAAATATCCAGTAATAGGATCAAAGCAACAACTGGCGAGAGATTCGCCCAAAACATTTAAACGATTGATATTTGGATCAGGATGAATAGACATAAGTGCGAGAAAGATGGTGGCTTTTCTCTATCATAATCAAAACTTTTGCTTTAAACAGCAATTCTACAAAAGTTGCTAACCTTTTTCTGCATAATCATTTAAAATCGTGGCGTTTTGATATCAATAAAGTGAGCTATACATGAACTTTCAGCGTATGACTGACCTCGATTTAGCAGGTAAGCGTGTCCTTATTCGTGAAGATTTAAACGTACCTGTTAAAAATGGTGTGATCACCAGCGATGCACGTTTACGTGCGGCATTGCCAACGATTCAAGCTGCTGTTGCCAAAGGTGCAGCAGTGATGGTGTATTCTCACTTAGGTCGTCCTGTTGAAGGTGAGCCAAAAGCTGAACAATCTTTAGCACCTGTAGCTGCGTATTTAACCCAAGCATTAGGTCAAGATGTTCAACTGATCACTGACTATTTAGATGGTGTAGACGTTGCTCCTGGTCAAGTCGTTTTATTGGAAAACTGCCGTTTTAACCACGGTGAAAAGAAAAACAACCCAGAACTTGCCGCTAAATATGCAGCATTGTGTGATGTATTTGTGATGGATGCATTTGGTACCGCGCACCGTGCAGAAGCCTCTACTGAAGGCGTTGCACGTTTAGCACCAGTGGCAGCAGCAGGCCCATTATTGGCTGCGGAATTAGATGCTTTGGGTCGTGCCTTAAAAACACCTGAAAAACCAATGGTGGCGATTGTTGCAGGTTCTAAAGTATCGACTAAGTTAGATGTATTGACTTCATTGTCTGATATTTGCGATCAATTAATTGTAGGCGGTGGTATTGCCAATACTTTCCTTGCTGCAGCAGGCTATAACGTGGGCAAATCATTATGTGAAAATGATTTGATTGACACTGCCAAAGCAATTGCCGCAAAAGTTTCTGTACCACTGCCAACCGATGTTGTAGTTGCAGATGCCGCTGAAATTAATTTTGAAGATTTCTTGGGTTCATTGGCAGCAGCGAAAGCAACTGTGAAAAAAGTTGAAGATGTTGCAGACAACGATATGATTTTAGACGTAGGCCCAGAAACTGCAAAAGCATTTGCTGAAATTTTAAAAACTTCAAAAACAATTCTTTGGAATGGCCCAGTGGGTGTATTTGAAGTTGATCAATTTGGTGAAGGTACGAAAGCACTTTCATTGGCGATTGCAGAATCTGCAGGTTTCTCTATTGCAGGCGGTGGTGACACTTTAGCTGCAATTGACAAGTATGAAGTTGCAGACAAAATCGGCTATATCTCTACAGGTGGAGGTGCATTCCTTGAATTTGTAGAAGGTAAAACCTTACCTGCAGTTGCGGTATTATTAGAACGCGCTTAAATCTAGAAAATTTATCAATAATTTTTAAAAAGGTTGACTTCGGTCAACTTTTTTATATTTATGTCATGCCGTAGTCATCAAAATGTCATAAATATGCAATAAACTGTAGTAAATGAATGACCTAACTGTAGGAAATGACGATGATTCAAAAACTAACACTTGCTGCTTTAATTGCTGCATCTTTAGCCTTGACTGCTTGTGCAAAAAAAGAAAGCGCACCTGCGACTGAAACTGATGCATCTTCTGCAGTTGTAGATAACGCTCAAGTTACACCAGAACAACAAGCTGCAATCGACGCAATTGACCAACCAATCTTGGATGAAGGCAACACCGATATTTCTGAAGACGTTGCAAATGCACCTGCTGACGTTGCGACTGCAGACACAGAAGTTGCTGCTTCTGAAGCGCAATAAGTGCTGAAAAACGACAAATTGTAGTAATTTGTTTAAAAGTCCCTGCTTTTGCAGGGACTTTTTTTTGAAAAAGGCGATTTGTTGCTGAATTGAAACAAATCACAGGGTAGAATAACCAACATTATTTGGGAGGATATTATGGCTCTTATTTCATTGCGCCAGCTCTTGGATCATGCCGGTGAACATGCTTACGGCGTTCCAGCGTTTAACGTCAACAACTTAGAACAAATGCGCGCAATTATGTTAGCCGCAGATGCAACCAATTCACCTGTAATTGTTCAAGCTTCGGCAGGTGCGCGTAAATATGCAGGTGCGCCATTCTTGCGTCACCTGATTTTGGCTGCAATTGAAGAGTGGCCACATATTCCAGTGGTTATGCACCAAGACCATGGTACAAGCCCTGATGTATGTCAGCGTTCGATCCAACTAGGCTTTTCATCAGTAATGATGGATGGTTCTTTGGGTGAAGATGGTAAAACACCAACGTCGTATGAATACAACGTCGAAGTGACGCGTCGTACTGTGCAAATGGCGCATGCGTGTGGTGTATCGGTTGAAGGTGAGATTGGCTGTTTAGGTAGTCTTGAAACAGGTATGGCAGGTGAAGAAGATGGCGTGGGCGCAGAAGGCGTACTTGACCACTCTCAATTGTTAACATCTGTTGAAGAAGCACGTAGCTTCGTTGCAGATACTAATGTGGATGCTTTAGCGATTGCTGTTGGTACTTCGCACGGTGCATACAAGTTTACTCGTCCACCTACAGGCGATATTCTTGCAATTGACCGTATTAAAGAAATTCATGCTGCGTTGCCAAATACACACCTTGTAATGCACGGCTCTAGCTCTGTACCACAAGAATGGTTGGCGGTGATTAACCAATACGGCGGTGACATCAAAGAAACTTATGGTGTACCTGTTGAGCAATTGGTTGAAGCAATTAAGCATGGTGTGCGTAAAATCAACATCGATACAGATTTACGTTTAGCTTCTACTGGTGCAATGCGCCGTATGATGGCAGAACAACCAAGCGAATTTGACCCACGTAAATTCTTCGCAAAAACTGTAGATGCAATGAAACAAATTTGTATAGACCGTTATGAAGCATTTGGTACTGCAGGTAATGCAGACAAAATTCGCCCAATTTCTTTAGAGAAAATGGTTGAACGTTACAAATAATTCTTAATTTAATTAAGAACTCGAAAGCCCACAGTCCTTGTGGGCTTTTTACTGATGAGTCCACAACTTCCAATCAAGAACAAAAACAATCCTCGAGCGTGTCATGGAACTGATTGTAGCCGCAGCCTTTTGTAGTGTACTGGTCTCTATTTTATTAAAAGTCTGCAAAACGCAGGGTTTTAACCCCATGCAGATGATTACATGGAATTATGTCAGTGCCAGTGTGTTGTGTTTTTACTGGTTTAAACCCAACTTGGGCACGATCTCAATCCAACATACGCCGTGGTGGCTCATTATTAGTTTGGGTGTGTTGTTGCCCAGTGTCTTTTTAGCATTAGCAAAATCGTTGGACAGCGCAGGTATTTTAAAAACTGAAATTGCACAGCGTTTGTCAGTGGTTTTGTCTTTAGCAGCCGCTTATTTTATTTTTCAGGAAAATTTTAGCCAACTGAAAATTGTGGGAATCGCGCTTGGGATTATCGCGGTCTTATGCATTTTGTATTCGCATCGTGCTGCAGTGCAGTCTGCTAAAGCGCAACAAGGCATCTTATATTTGAGCTGTGTTTGGTTGGGTTATGCACTGATTGATGTTTTGCTTAAATACACCACAGGTTTAGGACTGCAATTTGCAGTTGCACTGAATTTGATGTTTGTATGTGCTTTTGTTTTGGCGATGGCTTATATCTTAATCCGCGATAAAAGCATGGGCAGTATGCAAAATATCAGTGCAGGTTTAATTTTGGGTGCACTGAATTTTGCCAATATTGCCTTGTATGTCAAAGCTCACATGCTGCTCAAAGACAGCCCTGCAGTGGTATTTGCAGGGATGAATATTTTAGTGGTGCTATTTGGCGTGATCAGTGGTGTATTGTTCTTTAAAGAAAAGCTGAAAAGCACGACCACTATTGGGCTAGGCTTGGCATTGCTTAGTGTGCTTTGCCTCGCTTATGCCATGACGGTTTAAGATAACTCAACATAAAGCGAAAAGGATGTCGCAATAAATCTGCAGTTTCTGCAAGACCATGCAGCATTGTGGTTCTATCGCAGATCGGGCAGCGCAAGGTTGGATAGCTTGGTTTGGCTTGATATAAATACAGTTTTTTACAACGTCGGCATTCTAGTTTTAGCGGCATTAAATTGAGCATCATACACCTCATTTTTATTTTTGATAGAGATTGAGTACAGATTGCAAATATAGATAAAGCAAAATTCAGACCAAAAAATAGGGACAAATTTTGTCCCTAGTGTTATCGCATGTTTGTTTTACAGTTGCGTGAAAATCTCACGTTTATCAAGGCGTGATTTTGGCAGTTTGGCATTAAAATCTTGTTCACTACGATAGCCTAAACACAATAAAACCGAAGGAATCAGTCCTTGCTCAGTTAGTTGCAGTTCTTGAGTTAAAATTGCTTCATCAAAACCACCAATTGGCGTTGCGTCAATTCCTTCAATGCCTGCAGCCAAAAGCATTTGTCCGAGTGCAATAAAGGTTTGATTTTCTGCCCAACGCTGAATATCGCCTTTTTCATTGCGGTAGTAATCGACATAACCTGTGCGGCTGTCTTTCTGACCTTGTTTAGCGGCTTCATCTTTAAAGCGTCCACTAGCAGCATCCTGATTAAGCAGGTTTTCTAAATGTAATTCGCTAATGTCAGCTTTGGTGCAAAATAGAATGGTATGCGAAGCATCTAAAACTTTAGGGGCGTTATAGGCGTACTTTCCAACTAAAGCTTTAGCAATACGTTGTTTGGCTTCAGGGCGATCTGCAATAAAAAAATGCCACGGCTGAATATTAATGGAAGATGGTGCTAAACGCAGAATTTCTAATAAACGCTCAAATTGTTCTGCAGGAATAGTGCGACTCGCATCATAGGCTTTGGTCGTATAACGAGTTTGTGCAACGTTGAGCAAATCCATGAATCATCTCCATTTAAAGACTATATTTGGGGCAGGTGTGCGCCAAAAGCTTAACATGCCTCGCTATGCTAACGGAATGAATCCATGTGCTATTTATGCGGTTAAGATGAGATGAGCACGACATAAACATCTTTAAACTTAGTGTTAAATTCAATCATGCAAGACGTTTTCACTATTGGTTGTTTATAGCAAATAGGCGTTAAATATAAACTTGAGCATGGTGCATCCCAAAGGTGTATGGATGGAATATATCAATTATTTTAAGCGTAAATTAAAAACTCAGCAGCAAATTGGCTTATGGGTAGGTTTAGCAGATGCGTATGGTACTGAAATTGCTGCCAATGCAGGCTATGACTGGCTTTTAATTGATGGGGAACATGCACCGAGTGATTTAAGAACCACTTTGTCACAATTACAAAGTATTGCGGCTTATCCCTCTCAAGCGGTGGTGCGCCCGCCGATTGGCAGTGTGCAACTCATTAAACAACTGTTGGATATTGGCGTACAAACTTTGCTGATTCCTATGGTTGAAAGCGTTGAACACGCTGAGTTGATGGTCAAAGCGGTACGTTATCCACCTGAAGGTATTCGCGGCGTAGGCGCAGCTTTAGCACGTGCAACTCGCTGGAACAGTATTCCAAATTATTACGCGACAGCGCATGAAAATATTTGTTTGCTCATTCAAATTGAATCGGTCACAGGTTTAGAAAATCTGGATGCTATTTTACAAGTCGATGGGATTGATGGGGTGTTTATTGGTGCGGTGGATTTATCTGCCACGATGGGTTATGAAGGCAATCCGAACCATCCAGAAGTACAAGCCGCTGTGGTCGATGCGATTCAACGGATTCGTGCAGCAGGCAAAGCAGCAGGGATTTTATCGACCCAACATGAAGTGACACAAAAGTATTTGGATTTAGGCACAGAATTTGTGGCAGTTGGGGTAGATACCAGTGTGTTGATGACTTCGCTGCGTGAGTTGTTGGCTAAATATAAAGCTGATGCCGAAGTGATTAAAACGGAAGGTGGGTATTAATCTGCTAGCTGAAGAGATTTTGGCTAAAGAGGTTTTAGTTAGCTATGTTTAGCTAAGTACCTTTAGTGTTGTATCTATTATTTTTATGTAAAGATGTTGCGCTTAATAGTTCCAATGACTCAGTTGCCAAGTTGCTAAGGCTTGATTTGGTTCAACTACTAAAATTTGTGCAGCATCTGCGCGCCAATCGCCTAATACAATTCTAGGTTTGCCGTGTTCATTGTGAATATTTGGACGATGCGTATGCCCATGAATTAACACATCTGCATGCTGCAAGGCTTGTGACACAGCATCTGCATTTACGTCCATGACGTCATAACTTTTGACTTGATTGGCTTGCTGACTTTTTTTGCGGAAACCTTGTGCAAGTTTTTGCCGAAAAGCCAAAGGTGTTTTCTTTAAAATCCCTAAAATGATGGGATTGCGAATGATTTTACGGAATTTTTGATAGGACACATCATCGGTACACAGTGCATCGCCATGTTCTAAACGTACCTGTTGAGAACCAATATGCAGCGTGTACACATCGGGCAGGAGTTGTCCTGAAAATTGATCTAGAAATTTCTGACCTAAAGCGAAATCACGATTGCCGACAATAAAGTAAATTTGATTACCTGCTTGGCTAAATTGCTTTAGACGTGTAACAACTTCATCGAGCCACGCTGCGGTGTAATCATCACCAATCCATGCATTAAACCAGTCGCCTAAAATATACAGTTGGGTGTTTTTATTTTGATAAGCATCTAGCAAATCTAAAAACCCCCGAACAAGTCGAGGGTGATTTGGTGACAAGTGTAAATCTGCGATAAACAGATAGGTCACGAATTATTCCTTGGAATCTCCCTCAATCCCTCTTTTAAAAGAGGGAATTCTCCTCCCTAAACGAATTTTAAAGCACAGCTTTAAAATGATGTGTGTAAGGGAGGTCGGGTAGGATTCTTATTCAGCAATGATTTTTGCAGATTCAATCACCACATTTTCTAGTGGAACATCTGCGTGATAACCACGGTTGCCAGTACGCACGCCTTTAATAGCATCTACAACGTCCATACCTTCAACAACTTTACCAAACACGGCATAACCCCAACCTTGTGCAGTTTTGCCTGTGTGGTTCAAGAAAGAGTTATTTTTTACGTTAATGAAGAACTGTGCAGAAGCAGAGTGAGGTGCTTGGGTACGAGCCATTGCAATTGTACCAACATCGTTGCTTAAGCCGTTGTCAGCTTCGTTTTCAATCGCATCACGTGTTGCTTTTTCTTTGAAGTTTTCATCCATGCCACCGCCTTGGATCATGAAACCATCAATAACACGGTGGAAAATTACGCCGTCATAAAAACCATCACGAACGTATTCTAAGAAGTTAGCAACTGTAATTGGTGCTTTTTCAGCGTTCAATTCTAAAACAATACGACCTTTATTGGTGTTTAATTCGACTTGAGGAAAACTCATTGTGTAATCTCCTAAACATGGACACGAATGCCATGGGTTTTTTGGTTGAGAGAAGCATAAGCAAACTGTAAACTACAAGGCAAGTAAAAACGTTATTTTCTTTGTTAAAAACAAGGAAAAGCGTTCTAATGGGTGATGTATGCTTCACTACTGAAGTTTCTGTAACCTAGTTTATCCAATTTTATTTTAGAAGTGATTTTATTGCTATGAAGCCAAATGATGTTGTTGCATCTCTGCCAAACACCCCGACACCAAGTTCAAATGCCTCTGTCGATGCTGTGCAGCAAGAACAACAGCCGGGCTTGGACTTTATACGTCAAGTCATTACCGATGATATTGCGGCGGGTCGCACTCAGCAGGTGGTGACACGTTTTCCACCTGAGCCGAATGGTTATTTGCATATTGGTCACGTGAAAGCAATTTGCTTGAACTTTGGCATCGCACAAGAATATCAAGGGGTGTGTAACTTACGTTTTGATGACACCAACCCAGATGCAGAAGAACAAGAATATGTTGATGGTATTGCCAATGACGTGAAATGGCTGGGTTTTGAGTGGAATGGCGAACCACGCTATGCATCAAGCTATTTCGATCAATTATATACATGGGCAATTCAGCTGATCGAACAAGGCGATGCTTATGTCGATTTGCAAACCCCTGATGAGATTAAGCTCAATCGTGGTTCTTTTGTAGAGCCGGGTAAAAATTCGCCATATCGTGATACGCCAGTAGCAGAAAACTTGGCTTTATTTGAAAAAATGCGCAATGGTGAATTAGGCGAAGGTCAGGCAGTACTCCGTGCCAAAATTGATATGGCTTCACCAAACGTACACATGCGTGATCCGATTTTGTATCGTGTTTTACATTCATCGCATCACCAAACGGGCGATAAATGGAAAATGTACCCAATGTATGATTATGCGCATCCATTATCAGATGCCATTGAAGGCATTACTCATTCACTATGTACTTTAGAATTCCAAGACCATCGTCCATTCTATGATTGGGTGGTGGAAAAGGTGAAATCCGAGGCTGTGCCGCGTCAGTATGAATCTAGCCGTTTGAATATTGATTACACCATCACATCTAAGCGTAAATTGCGTAAATTGGTTGAAGGCGGTTTTGTGAATGGTTGGGATGACCCACGTATGCCAACAGTGGTAGGTATGCGTCGTCGTGGCTTTACACCAGAAGGTTTGCGTGATTTCTGTAAGCGTGTAGGTGTGTCTAAGTCGGATGGTATTGTGGATGTTGCAATGCTTGAATATTGCATCCGTCAATCTTTGGAAAATACTGCAGCACGTGGTATGGCGGTGTTAAATCCACTTAAAGTGACTTTGACTAACTTGCCAGAAGCATTAGATTTGGTCCATGCACGTCATCCAAATGTAGATATGGGTGAACGTATCATTCCACTGACTTCTGAAATTTACATTGACCGTAAAGACTTTGAAGAAGTGCCGCCTAAAGGCTTTAAGCGTTTAGTGCCTGAAGGAGAAGTACGTTTACGTCATGCTTATGTAATCAAGTGTGATGAAGTGATTAAAGATGCTAACGGCGAAGTCATTGAGCTGAAATGTTCAATTGACCCTGAAACTTTGGGCAAAAACCCAGAAGGTCGTAAAGTAAAAGGCGTGATTCACTGGGTCTCTGCAAGTAAAGGCGTTGCGGCAGAAGTTCGCTTATATGATCGCTTATTTACCGAATCTGACCCAGAAGTGGGCGATGATTTCTTGGCGAATCTAAACCCTGAATCATTGACGGTGGTACAAGCCATTGTTGAACCTGCATTGGCAAAAGCACAACCTGAAGATCGTTTCCAATTTGAACGAGAAGGTTATTTTGTTGCAGATCAGTATGATCACAGTGAGGAAAAACCAGTGTTTAACCGTATTTTAGACTTAAAAGACAGCTTTAAGCCAGGCAAGTAACACCTTATTTAGCTTTTAGCTTGCAACTTAAAAGCCCAACTTGATCAATTCAGGTTGGGCTTTTGATTTTGTCTATTTAACCCCAGTTACGGATAAGCCAAAGATTTAATCACATGAATTTTAGGCTTATTCTTTTGGCAAAGTTGATACGCACATAGTGAAGAAAATACGCCTGCTAAAAAACCAGCAATCGAATGATGTTTACTCGTAACTAAGTGATATTTTTCTTTCAATAATCCTATCAATGTTTCAATTCTTTTACGTTGTCGTAGATGAAATTCATCAGAAAATGGCAATAAGGTCACTCTCATATTTTTTCTTGG